>JBOGRS010000014.1:0-35454 GCA_050749685.1 Thermoplasmata archaeon | reverse complement strand
ACTGCGTCGGCTCGCGATCCGTCTCGGGCGAGAACGGGCGGACGTACTGCTCGCGCTACTGCTGCAGCGCCACCTCCTTCGCGGCCGTGCGAACGAGCGAGCGGGACCCGACGGTGCGGCAGTACCACCTGGTCCGCGACGTACGCACGTACGGGAAGTACGAGACGCTGTACGAGCACGCGCTCCAGCGGGGATCCGTCTTCCTCCGTTACGCCGAGGACGCGCCACCGACCGTGCGGCGGGGCGACGGACACCTGACCGTGGAGGTCGCCGATCGGCTCACGAACGGCGAGAGCGTCGAGATCCCCGTCGACCTGGTCGTCCTCGTCACGGGGATGGTCCCCCGCGAGAATCCGGCCCTCCTCGAGGTGCTCAAGCTCCCGGTCGAATCCGGGGGGTTCTTCCACGAGATCCATCAGAAGCTGCGCCCGGTCGAGACGGTCGTGGACGGTGTCTTCGTCGCCGGGACCGCCCAGGGGCCGAAGAACCTCGCGGAGAGCGTAGCGTCCGCCCTCTCGGCCGGGGCGAAGGCCGCGGGACTCCTGCTGAAGGGCTACGTCGATCTGGAACCGCTCGTCGCACGGGTCGATCCCGCGACGTGCGCGTGGTGCGGCGCGTGCGCGCTCGCATGCCCCTACGGTGCGGTGGAGGAGGTCCACGACGGCGATCGGCACATCGCGCGCATCGTGCCGGTCCTCTGCAAGGGAGAAGGGGCGTGCGTGCCGGTCTGCGACGCGAATGCCGTCGAGGTCGAAGGGTACACGAACGGCCAGGTGCGCTCGATGATCGACGCGCTGGCCGAGGAGGGGTAAGATGATGGCCCCCCCGCTGCGCGATCTGGCCGAGGTCCTACGCGACGGGATGGCCGAACGCGACCGCGTCCTGACGCTCCTGAAGGACGGCCCCAAGACCATCCCCGAGATCGCCACCGATCTCGCCCGCCCGACGCGCGAGGTCGCCCTGTGGGTCATGGCGCTGCGGCGCTACGGGGACGTCGTCGAGGTGCCCAAGGCGCCGACGGACGACTACTACCGCTACCGTCGCGCGGAGGCGACCCCATGAAGGTCGACCCCGCGTTCCGCCAGGAGCTGGCCCGCGGCGGTGCGTTCGATGCCTCGGCGTGCCTCAACTGCGGCTCGTGCACGGCGCTCTGCCCCCTCGGCCTTTCGGAGTTCCCGCGCAAGTTCTTCCGCCTGGTGCTGATGGGAGCCCGCGAAAGGGTCCTCGAGGAGAGCGACACGATCTTCTCGTGCCTGCTCTGCAAGATGTGCGAGGAGAACTGTCCGGCCGGCGTCCACATCACCGACAACGTCCGTGCCCTTCGGGTCTACATCGACCGCGAGGTCTTCCACCTCGGGGTCGCGGGGGCGTGACGATGCCGATCCCGATCAAGGAGACGCTCGGCATGCTCTCGGACAACCTCGAACTTCGGGCGAGCGTCCTGCCGATCTCCCGCCGACGACGTTCCGCGTGGACCCGCGGATTGGGGATCCCCCACGGCGGGCCGACGGTCCTCTACACCGGTCAGATGTACCAGATCGTCCCCGCGATCAATGCGATGACCGCACGCCTCGCCCGGATGGAAGGGTCGTGGATGGCGAGGTACTTCGGCCTCGCCCGTCGACTCAACCGTTGGGTCAACCTCGCCGGGATGATGGCGCGCGGGGACCCGACGGAGGTCCGCGAGGCGACCCGGGCGCTCCAGGACATCGCCCGCCTCCTTCAGACGGCCGGGGTCGAGTTCGGCTCGCTGGGTGCGGACGATCTCTACGCGGGCGCTCTCGCCCACGACGAAGGGCTCGATGACGTGCTCGTCCGCCACGCCGAACGCGTCTACGCCGGACTGCGCTCGCGAGGCGTCAAGGAGGTCATCACGGTCGACCCGCACACGACCTACATGCTCCGTAGCATCTACCCGAGGATCGTCCGGAGCTACGACCTCAAGGTGCGCACCTACCTCGAGGTCCTCGTGGAGCGCTCGCCCCGGGCCACGGCCGACCTCGATGTCGACGTCACGATCCACGACTCCTGCCTCTACGCACGGCGGGAGGGGGTCGCCGAGCAGCCGAGAGAGCTCCTGCGCCGGGGCGGCGTGCGCATCCACGAGGCGGAGCTCTCGGGCAGGGCCACCCAATGCTGCGGCGGTCCGATCGAGATGCTCTTCCCGGCACGCTCCAACGAGATCGCACGCCAGCGCATCGAACAGCTCGCGAAGTGCTCGTCCCAGGTGGTCACGCTCTGCCCGCTGTGTCTCGCCAACCTGCGACGCGCGGCGCCGAAGGACCTCGCGGTCACCGATGTTTCGAGCTACCTCGCGCGCGCCTACGGTTCCCGATCGGTAGCGGCGGGAGGAGCGCGCCTTCCACGGCCCGAACCTTCGCCCACCGTCCGCACCCCGGCGGCCGCCGAGCGCGTGCCCGGCCACCCGGCCGGATCCGCACGCTCGGCCCCCTGACGCGCGCGACGTCTACGGCACGCCGCGAGGGCGGGACGAGGCGCGGTCGCCCGGGGCGCCCCCGGACCCTCCACCACGACTTCGCGAACGCGCTCCAGGGCCGGCCCGCGCGCTGATGCGGGGCGTACGGTGGTCCGGATCCTGTCCCGACGGCGGGCGGATCCCGAGGCGGACCGGCCGCTCGACTACGCTCGTAGGGCGGCGGCGCACATCGCCCCGCCACCCGAGCGGGCGATCGTCTCCGGCTCGACGCTCCGGTTGATCGTGGTCTCGTTGATGATCTCGAGGAGCTGGCGCGCGGTGGCGAGGCTCGATAGGATCCGCTGCGCTTTCGCCGCCGCGGACTTGTCGCGGCTGCGCCCGACCCAGCGGGCCGCGCGCTCGGAATCGAGGAGGGCCGCATGCTCGATCTGTTCGAGGGCGGCATGGGCCCGCACGGGCGACACGTCGGAGAATGCGGAGGTCGTGGCCAAGAGGGACGCGTCGAACTCGCTGAGGATGCGACCGAGCTCCTGGGCGTCGCCCCCTTGGGGCATCTCCGAGGTGAGCTCGGTGGCCACCGTCGCGACGAGATCGGCGGTGACCTCGAGCATCTTGGCAACCATCCGATAGCCGAGCTGGAAGTGATGGCTCGGGACCCCGATCTCCCGGGCCACGCGGAAGTCGTTGGACGCGAGCAGGATCTGGCGGGACATGAGGAGGTAGAACCGATCGATCTCCTCCTCGACTTGATCGACGCGCAGGAGCGGGCCCATCTGTCCGCTTTCGAGGGCCGTGCGGCAGAGCTCGAGCTCGAAGCGGATCATCCGCACGACGCGCTCCTGAAGGGTCGACAAGCGGTGCTTGGTGGCGTCGAGGAAGACCCCGACCTCGAGTCGGGAGGGTTCCTCCTGGGTCAACGTCATCCCGAGGACCCGCCCCGTGACCTGCTGCACCTCCTGGCGCAGCTCCTCGGAAAGCTCGCGACGTGCGCTCACGACAATCTGGTCGTGACCGGTGATGTACGCCCCCACGAGGAGGCGGGCGACCAGCTTCGGGGGGGCTCCGGTCGCGTCGATGTGAAGGACGCGCGCCGTCTCCGCGACCGCCGGACGGCCGGCGGGCGACACCTCGAGCCGTCCATCGCCCAGGACGCTCAGCTGAACGAGCGAGCCGTTGGTGAGATGGTACGCCTCCGTCCAGGACTTCGGGAGCGTGACGGTGAGCGACGAGAGCC
Source organism: Thermoplasmata archaeon (assembly GCA_050749685.1). GTDB lineage: Archaea > Thermoplasmatota > Thermoplasmata > Lutacidiplasmatales > UBA184 > Lutacidiplasma. Next base: position 31,783 of record JBOGRS010000014.1, on the reverse strand, counting down.
CCGTGCGCTGGATGCTCCGCAGGAACCCTCGGCCCCCCTCGCTTCCCTCGGCCAGCCGGTCCTGCGCGGTCATCACCGCCACGAGCCGGCTACGGAGGGATAAGGAGCGGGTCAATCCGGGTTTACCCTTGCTTTCCCCCCGTCCTCCTTACTTTCGGGAGGGCCGGGACCGCACCCGCTTGCCGCCCCTCCCCCTTCGCTTTCCCCAAGGAGGCGAAGATGAACGCCGCATTCGACCTAAGGAGCACGCCCCGAGAGATATCCGCCGACGCAGACCTGTCGCGGGAGGGAGGATCGATCCATGTTCATTGACGATCTGGCCCTGGTCCAGGCCCTCTTGCTGTTCGCCGCGGCCGTCCTGACGTACACCGGCATCACCACCTACTGGGCGATGCGCCAGAACCAGCCGGAGCGCGTGAAGTCCGCGCTGCGGGGCGGCGCCATCCCGGTGGGCGTGGTCGGAGGATCGTCCGTGGTCCTCGGACTGTGGTCCGAGATGGTCTGGCCGTTTCCCAGCACGATGGCGGGATACAACATCCTGTTCAACGACATCATCCTCGTCTTCGGTGTCGTCATGGTCGCCTTCGCCGCCACCGCCTACCTCAACCTCCGCTTGGAGTACGTCGGGGTCCTCGCGTTCATGGCGGGCGCGGTGACCATCCTCTACGGCTGGACCGGCTACGGGTTCAACTACACGAAGGAGCCGTTCGACTTCCTCCTGCTCTACCTCGGGTTCGGAGCTGCGGGGATCGCCGCGCTGCCCGCGACGATCGCCGTGGACTTCTACCTGAGCTCCGTCGCGAGCAGCCCGACCCTGTGGCGCTCGGCCACCCCCGGTGGATTCCGCGGGCGACCGTTCGGCACGCGAGCGGTCCAGGGCCTTTCCGCGAAGGAAGGGGAGACCGACACGACGTCGACCGGCACACCGCTCCGCTACCGGATGCCCAACTACCTCCAGCTGATCGTGCTCGCGTTCCCGCTCTTCATGGCGCTGGCCGCGATCGCCGCGTGGTGGTTCCTCGGCACGACGATCCCAGGACACCTGACGCCTGGGAAGACCCCCTGACCCGCCTCCTATACGGCAGCACGCGGTGGCCCGTGCTGACCCTCGCCTGACCACGGCCACCCCCGGGGAACCCAGGTCGGTTCCCCGGGAATACGTTCCTTACAGCGCGACGGTAGGACCGGACGCGAACCCCGCATGGTTCCTCCCGATCCACCGTACCTGAGCCTCCAACGTTTCATGCTGGCGGACGGTGCGGTGGGAAGGCACGAACGAGGAAGAACCGTGTTCCGGGATCGTGCCGAGGCCGGCCGTCGTCTCGCCCGACGTCTCGAGCCGTACCGCACCGCCGACCCGGTCGTCCTGGGCATCGCGCGCGGCGGGGTGATCGTCGCGGCGGAGATCGCGCGGCATCTGAAGGCACCGTTAGATGTTCTCGTCGTCCGCAAACTCGGACACCCGTCGAACCCCGAGTACGGCCTCGGTGCGGTGACCGAATCCGGGGACGTCATGATCGACGACGAGCGGCTCGCCGATTCGGGACTCGCGCGAGCGGACCTCGAGAGCACGATCCGGCGCGAGACCGCCGAGGCGCGCCGCCGGGTCGGGGCCTACCGCGGGGGGCTGGCCCCGATCGAGGTCTCGGGGCGCACGGTGATCGTCGTGGATGACGGCATGGCCACCGGAGGGACGGTGCGGGCAGCGGTACGGGATCTACGTGCACGACGTCCCCTCCGGATCGTGCTGGCGATCGCCGTGGCGCCGTCCGAATCGGTCCGGATCCTCGGCGCGGCGGGCGACGACGTCTGCGTCCTCGAGACGCCGTCCAACTTCTCCGCGGTCGGCGAGTTCTTCGAGTCCTTCGAACCGGTCGAGGACGACGCCGTCATGAAGGCGCTCGCCGCCTCCCGGCGGCCCAAGCTTTCGAGTTCCCATGGACTCGTCGACGAACGAAATTCGTCCGTTCGTGACCCTCGGCGACGTTGAAACGGCTCGCCGACGCCGCGCGCGCTCCATGGCCGAGCCCCGAAGGCCAAGCATCGGCCGGCGGGTTCGCACCTTCGACCCCGCCGCACCCTAACCAGCCTGGGCGGCCGTGATCTCAGCCCCAGCCACGCACGGATTGCCGTGCGGGACGGAGAGCCGAGGGAGGCGTCCGAGGAGGGTTCGTTACCCTTCGACAGGTCTTGGACCTGCGCGCCTGCGGGATTCCCGCTCCGGTGGATTCCCCGACCGATCGCGATCGGAGCCACGACCCGTCGCGTCTTTCAGCCTCGGCGACTCGGCAACGCGGGGTGTAGGGCGACGAGGCCACCCGAACGTCGGTGGTTCGGCGGGCCGAGACCTTGTGCCGCGGGGGTGTTCTGGTTCGGACTCGACGAGCCACGCCTCACAGGAGGGCCGGATCGTAGCTCACCGTGGAATCTACGAGGTAGATGGGAAAGGTCGGCGGATTCGCCCGCCCGACCCACACCGTGTAGTTCCCGCCATTCGAGGGTAAGGAACAGCTGCCTTCCGACGCGATCGCGCGACCATCGTAGTCGCCGGGATGGGGTATCGTCCCGGGCGGAGCCAGCTCGAATGGCACGGCTGCTTCGTGAAGCTCGGCCCGTTGCACCGTGATCCGTGGGCCTTGCGGTAAGGGCACGGTCGATTGATCATTCCAATCCGGACACAGGCCCACGCACCTACCGAGGAAGCTCACCGTCCCCGACGTCACGACCGGAGGGATCGGCAGCGTGAGGACCAGGGCAACGGCAATGCGGCAACCGATCGCAGCTGATCCTGCCATCCACAGCGTCGTTCGTCGCGTGCCGGTACTCGGTGCCTTTTCCCACGGCGCGCATCGTGGAGCGTCGTAGGATTCCGTGATCGCCGGAGGTCGGGTCAACGGCACCACACCCCGTTCCGCCCGGAGCTTCGTCCGTTCGTCCACCGACGATAGAATCCTCCCTCTAACGGTGGCCCACCTCCGGAGGATGTCTCGGGAACTTGAGCGAAACGTGATCGGACCCGCCGCCGGTGCGATCGCCCCCATTTGGTGATGGGCGTTCCGCACCGGACAGTCGGGCCCGGTCGGAATCTTGTTCCGCTTTCCCCTGGGGACCAGTCGAGAACGCCCGCGTCCTTGGCGCAGGTTCGTCGAGGCTTCGACCCCGAGGGCTCGAGTGCGGCGATCCAAAGAGCAGGTGGATGTTTGGGCCGAGGGGCGCGGGGATGTACGAGCGGAGAACGGGAAACCTCGGATCTCACGCTTCCGGCCGCAGGAAACTTCGTCTCCGTCACGCCCGGACCAACGACTCCGTCGTGCCCTCGCCTCCGCGCTAACGACCCCGAGTTGCCTCGCCGAGATCGAGGGGGCGAGGCGGGGTCGGAAGGTGGGGACGACCTCCAAGACGCGCTTTCTATATACCGGACTCCACGTGGCTCGTCCTATGGTATCGCTTCCCTCGCACTGGTCGTTCCGGGCGCTCCGGATCCTGACCCCGATCATCGCCGTCGTCCTGTTCCTCCAGTACGTTCTTGGACTGTGGACGAGCGCCTACGCGCCCGCGTCGGGGTTCACCGGCAATACTTCCCTTCCATCGCTCGATTGGCACTACAACCTCGGGTTCGCGCTCGGCGTGCTGACGCTGCTCACGGTGATCGTCGCCGCGTTCACCCGCCAGGTACGATCGATCGCGATGTCGATCCTCCTTTTCGCGGCCGTCGCGGCGGCGGGACTCGCGGGCAGCCGATTCGTCAGCACCATGCCCAACGACCCGAACGCGACGATCGCGATGGGTATCGCGTTCGTCGTCGCGCTGGGTGTCAACATGGCGTTCTCCTTCCGGCTGATGCAGGACGCGAGAGCACCTTCGACCCCGGCGATGGTTACGCCCAGCGCGTAGGTCGAACGGGCGTTCGAGGGTCCGAGGACCGCGCCCAGGTTGCTCGGCCAGGATCCCCGCGGCCCAACCTTCCCGGCCGATCTTGCAGCGGGCGCTTCGGACCTCGGGATCGTGCTCCGGTCGTTCGAGGAGGTCCCGCAGCACGCGCGCACGCTCGGGTCCCCTTCGAGGAGCCAGTTCGTCACGGCTGTCGCGTCCGGCATCGCGGCCCTCACCCCATCCCGTACCTATTTTGCTTCGGTCCGCGGAGACGGACGCACGGCCGAACCGTCACGTCCCCCCCGGGGGAGGCGAGGGTCGGCGTTCTCGATCCACGTCATCGTCGGGGGGGTCCAATCCTGCTGCCAGTAGACCCCAATGATCTCGCCGAGGTGGTGCGCCTGCTCGATCGTCGCCTGCAGGACGCCGTCGTACGCCGTGTAGATGCCCGGCATCCACGGCGCCTTTACCCGTCGCTCGAGGGTCCCCTTGCGGAGCGTCCCGAGAAAGTCGTCGATCCCCCCCCAGACACGCGTACGGTAGGCGCGTAGGTCGTCCCACGACCGGATCGCGTCCGGCCGACGCCCCGGCTCCTCGAAGATTTCCCACCGTCGTTGTCCGATGGCCACGAGCCACGCCTCCTGCACGTTGAGGATGTGGACGAGCGTGTCCTTGATCGACCGATGGCCGATCTCCCGGTTGACGACCGCTTCGCTCCACCCGTGCCGCCGTGCGGAGGCTTCGAATCGCTCGAACACGCGTCGGTTGTACCCGACCAACTTTCGTACCCCTCGGACCATCACGTCGTCCATCGGACCCTCGGGGCTCCCCCACGGTCTTCCCTGAGGAGAAGTTTGCGGCCGTCTCCCTCGTGCGAGGTCGCTCCCATCGCGTGAGGTCCCGCCGCTCTCGAACGCACTCTTCCCTCGCCCGTGACGACCGAGGAAGGGCGGAGTCCTGGCGACGGGGGTTCCACCCAGGGATCGTCCTCGACGTCGGGAGGCCGGATGGCTCGTGCAACGAACGCGCTCGCCGATCCGCGCGTGACTTCGGGCGGAGGTGGTGGCCTACTCCCCCCGAAGTCGGCGAGTCCGGCGACGCCGCGCCGAGGCGAGAAGAACGACACCGGCGATCACGCATACCGCGAGGACCGCCCACGGTATGACCTCGAGCACGATGGGCGTCGAACGCACGTTCGCGAGGTCGCTCAGGTCGGCGGCATCGAATTGGTTCGGCGGCCCTCCTCCGAAGAGGCCCGAAAAGACAGCGGTGGAATCGACCGCCCAGTACATGACGTCGTTCGGGTCCGAGGAGTGGTAGGGATGCTGCGGGTCCTCGTTCGGGGCGCTTCCGACAATGCCCACCAATCCGAGCTCGTGCCCGAACTCATGGACCAGGACCGTGGTCGTCACCGCGGTCGCTGCCGAGAGCGGCGCATCCGAGCGGATCGTCCCCTCGAAGACGGCGATCGACGCGCCGCGGTAGGCGAGTCCGATCGTGCTGGGATGGTCCGCATCGCTCCCATCGAGAAAGAGATAGCCGAGGACCGCCGTCCCCGGCGTGGGCCACGAGTGTCGAACACGATCCTCGAGCGCGACGAGGTCGCCCTCATGGAAGCTCGTCGACGAGGACGAGAACGGGATCTCCTCGACGATCACCGAGCTCTTCGAGCACGTCGAGTTGATCCGCTGCTCGAGAACGCTCACCGAGGCCGAAGGGGGCGGACCGGCCGAGGCCTGATAGTCGATCTCGACGGTGAGCGAGGAGTCCGGGAACCCGTTGAGGAGGTCGTGCGCCTCGCTCCCGGTGGGGCTCAGGTTTTCGGCCTGGCGCGGGTTGACGGCGTACCACCCGAGGGCGACGCCGAAGATCGCGGGAAGGAGAAGGACGATCGCCGCTTCGATGACGAGAAGGCGTGCTGTCGAACGGCCGGTCGGACGGGCGGCGGTCGGTCGGGGGGAGGTCGCCATCGTACGGTCTCGGTCCCTCCCCCCTAATTAACCACCGTCCCACGCGGCACCGTGGAATCGGGACCGGGGAGCGTTGCACGGGCTATAGGGGGGCTCCCCCGGGCGAGGCCCGTTCGCGGTGGTGAGCTCCTGGACCCGAACGGCGGCGACCGGTCCGCAGGCCTCATCCCATGCCGGACCTTCGCGTCCTCGTGCCCCCGAGGGTGTTCGCGGTCGATTCCCTCTCGAAACGGTTCGGTACCCAGGACGCCCTCGTCGGGGTGACGGCGTCGCTGGCCCCCGGGACGATCGGGCTCGTGGGCCCGAATGGGGCGGGAAAATCGACGCTCCTCCGTCTGCTGATGGGACTCCTCGTGCCCACGAGCGGGACGATCGAAGTCCTCGGGCTCGACTCCCAGGCGGCGCCCCTCGAGGTTCGGCAACGGGTGGGGTACATGCCGGAGCACGACTGCCTCATCCCGTCGATGTCGGGGGTAGGATTCGTCGCCTACATGGGCACCGTGAGCGGGCTCGCTCCCGAATTCGCGATGGGTCGCGCCCACGACGTCCTGCAGTTCGTCGGCATCCACGAGGAGCGGTACCGACGGATCGAGGAGTACTCGGTCGGGATGCGCCAGCGGGTCAAGCTGGCGCAGGCGATCGTCCACGACCCTCCGCTCTGCTTCCTCGACGAGCCGACGAGCGGGCTCGACCCGAAGGGCCGCGGCGAGATGCTCGAACTCCTGCGGGCGCTCAAGGACCTCGGGGGGCACAGCCTGGTCCTCTCGACCCACCTCCTCCCGGACGTCGAAGGGCTCTGCGACCAGATCCTGATGCTCGACGCCGGCCAGCTCCTGGCGGCCGGTCCCCTCGCGCCGCTGCTCGCGTCGCATGAGGACGAGACCGTCGTGCGGGTGAAGGGAGCGCCGGATCGCTTCCTCGCGTCTCTCACGTCCCGCGGGTGGTCGCCTCGGGCGGTCGGGAGCGAGATCCGGGTCGCGCTCGGGTCGGGCGGTACGGCCGACATCTTCGCTTGCGCCCACGAGACCGGAACCCAGGTCCGCTACCTTGGACCCTCGGTGCGGACGATCGAGGACCTCTTCCTCCGCTACGCCGGCGTCGACGCGGCGCGGAGGGACGCGTGAGCATCAGCCCCCGCCGGTACGCGGCCGGGCCGACCCACCTCCGCGGGCGGGGCCCGCGGGCATGGTCGATCCTCCTGCACGAGGTCAAGGTGCGCTTCGGGGCCGCGATGATCGTCCTGATGGCCCTCGGGTATGCCGTCCTCCTCATCACGCTCATCGTCGATGTCGAGCTGTTCTCGGGACCGTCGATCGTCCTCGCGAACTTCGCCGACCCGTACCGCTCGGTGGTCTGGCCGCTGCTCGTCCTGCTCGTCGTGACGGCGGCCGGAGCCCCGTCGATCGCCGCGGACCTGGGGAACCGCTCGATCACCCTCTATCTGAGTCGCCCGATCCACCTCGTCGATTACCTCCTCGCGAAGTGCGGCAGCATCGCGGTCTGGGTCGCCCTTCTCGCGATCGGACCCGAGATCGTCGGCACGATCCTCCTCGAGGCGCTGGGCGTCATCGGGGCGCCCCTCGCCCTCGAGGTCGGGGTCGTCGCCGTCGGGCTCGGGCTCGTGACGGTCATCTTCTTCGTCGGGCTGTCCGCCTTCCTCTCGTCGCTCACCTCGAAGACGCTCCACGCGGGGGTCGCGATCTTCGGTCTCACGCTCTCCCTCGAGATCGCGTCCTCCGCGATCTCGGGAGTGACCGCCAACCCCCAGGTCGCCTACCTCAGCCCGTTCACGAACCTCCAGAGCGTGATGCTCGCCGTCTTCGATACCGGGTCGACGACGTCCACGATCCCGTGGGTCTCCGCCGTCGGGCTCGTCGCCGTCGGGATCCTCCTCGCGACCCTCGCGTGGATGCGCCTACGCCGGGTGGAGGTCATCGGGGAATGACCGCGGTGGTCGAGGCCGAGGGGGCGACGAAGCGCTACGGGGAGGTGCTGGGACTCAACGGGTTCAGCGCCCGGTTCCCCGCGGGCATCACCGGGCTCATCGGCCCGAACGGGGCGGGGAAGTCGACGCTCTTCCGCTTGCTCTCCGGACAGCTCCACCTCGACTCCGGAACGCTGAGCGTGCTCGGGCACCCCGCCTCCGCGGAAGGCGAGTTCCGCCGCCGGGTCGGCTACTGCCCGGAGCACTCGACGATGTACGACGGGATGACGGGCGAAGAGTTCGTGACGACGCTCCTTCGGGTCGACGGCTACCCCAAGGTCGAGGCCGGGCGTCGTGCGCTCGCGGCGATCGGTGCCGTCGGCCTTTCGGACGCGCGCGGTCGGCGGATCCGGGTCTACAGCAAGGGCATGCGGCAGCGGATCAAGATCGCCCAGGGGATCGCGCACGACCCCGAGCTCCTCCTCCTGGACGAGCCGCTCAACGGCGTCGACCCGGTCGGACGCGCGGGGCTCCTCGCCCTCTTCCGCGACCTTGCGTCCGCCGGCCGCCACGTGATCGTGAGCTCCCACGTCCTCTACGAGGTCGAGCGCCTCACGGACCAGGTCGTGATGATCTCGAACGGACGGGCGATCGCGCAGGGGGACCTCCACCGGATCCGCGACCTCATCGACGCGCGTCCCCACACGATCGAGATCACAACACCCGAACCGCGGGGGCTCGCGAAGGAGCTCAGCCGATGGGAGCACGTCGTGGCGATCGAGTTCCCTTCCGCCGGCACGCTGACGGTCCGCTCCCGGGACCCGGACGCCTTCTACGCCGGGTTCCCCGAGCTCGTGGTCCGGCTGCATCTGACGGTCCGCGGGCTGCGCAGCGTGGACGACAACCTGGACGCCGTCTTCCGGTACCTGGCGGAGTAGATCGATGGAAGGGTTCGTGGCGCGGACGCTCCTGGTCGCCCAGGTCACGCTCCGCGCGAACCTCCTCGCTCGGCGAACGCTGGGCCTCCTCGGCATCGCGGCGATCCCGACGCTGGTGGAGCTCGGCCTGGTCGCGGGTCACGCGGACCCCGCCCGCCTCGTCGCGTCGGCGGTGTCGATCTTCCTCGCGCTCACGATCGCGATCGTCGCCATCGTCGTCACGCTGCTGGTCGGCGTCGGGGCGTTCCGCTCCGAGATCGAGGACGACACCCTCTCCTATCTGTGGAGCCGGTCGATCCCGAGGGAAGCGGTGGCGCTGGGGAAGTACCTGGGCGGCCTCGCCGCCACGCTCGTGCTCGTCGTCCCGTGGGCGATGCTCCCGCTCGGGATCGGGGTCCTGGCGGGGGGTCCCGCGCCCCCCGAGATCGTCCCGCTCACCATGGTCGTCCAGGCCACCCTCGCGTGCGTCGCCTACCTGGCGATCTTCCTCCTGTTCGGTCTCCTCAGCCGTTCCGCGCTGATCCTCGGCCTGCTCTTCGGCTTCCTCTGGGAGGAGCTCCTCCCGCTCCTCCCCGGGAACGTGCCGAGGCTGACCGTCATCTTCTACCTTCGAAGCCTCGGGAGCGACCTCGCCGGGAGCACGTCCGCGCTCGGCTACGCGAACCCCGTGACGACCTGGGGGGCGGGGGCCGCCCCGGTGCTGGTCGCCGTCGCCTTCCTCGTCATCACCGCGTTCTCGCTGCGCTTCGCCGAGATCGCACCGCAGCGCTCATCCGCGTAGCGGACCGGCGAGGTCGACGCTTCGGTTTCCCGGATCGGTTCGTCCCGGGCACGGCGGAGCGGCCCGGCCCGTTACCCCCGCGAGCCGCGGCCTTGCCGCCCCGACGAACGCGGCGGGCAAGGCGAGGGAGGGGGCTCCCCCACGCGTGACCGATCAGATGGGCGACCCGCAGCGGTTCGGGCCACGACCCCACCGTGGTCGTGCGCGCGACCAGCACCGCCGCGTCCCGCCGCGGACAGCCGGCCACGGCCGCCCAGATCGGGGTCACGGGGGTCCGAACGCGGAAGAGGCGATGCGCGGAAAGCCGTCGGTAGCGCGCGGCATGATCGCGGGGGAACCACTGACGTAGCGCCGCCCGGATACGGCGGAAGTCGGGGGTCCGGCGGGTGAGGGCGATCACCGGTCGTCCCGTTCGAACGGCGAGCCGGTCGAGGTCGAGGACGTTGAACCCCCCGAAGCACACCCCGTCGACCAGGATCGCGCGCACGCCCTCGAGGTGCGGCGCCCGGGTGAGCATGTCCGAGATGCGGTCGGTTGCGTCGGTTCCGTCCACGCGGACGCGGGCCCTCAACACGCCCTCGATGCGGTCCGGGGTGGAGAACACGACGCCGATGACCGGGGCCCATCGTTGCCGCCGCCGGAACGCTCCATCGTCGACCGCGACCACGCGTACGTGGGGCTTCGCAAGGGCGCGCCTCAAGCGTAAAGCGGGGGCAACGGATGGGGCGCGCTCATGACGGCGCCGACGATCACGCTGCGCTGCACGCGGTGCGGCCAGCTCCTTTCGGCGCCGTCGCCGGCGAGTCTCGCCGCGGCGTGGTTCGCCTGCCCTCACTGCGGCGCGCCCGTCCCGGTCGTCGCTCCGCGTCGTCCCGCCCCCCTCTTCTCGTGGGAGGTCTATCCCCATCTATATCCGCCGCTCCCTCCCCCGCGCGGCCCGTCGCCGCGCCTCCCTCAGGCCACCTTCGCGATCCTCCTCGCGCTCGCGGTCGGCCTCGCGGGGGTGGCGGGGTTCTTCGTCCTCAACGGAGCGACGACCTTCTCGCCCCCCGCCTACACGGTGGGCGGCGTGGTGACGACGGCCGGAGGGGTTCCGTTCCCGGGCGCGACCGTCAACATCTCCGGCGAGAACGGGTTCGACCGCGTCCTGGTCACCGGGTCGGGCGGGACGTTCGAGCTCGCCGGGGTCCCGGGAGGCGGCGTCCTCGTCAATGTCTCCCACGCGGGCTACGAGTCCGCGTCGGCGCAGATCTTCCTCTCTCCCGTCTACTCGGCCCCGGGGGGAGGCGCCCGCGCCCTCCAGTTCGAGCTCGAGCCCGGCCCCAGCTCGACGAGCCTGCGCACGGTGGACACCGCGTTTCCCGACCTCGAAAGCCTGCTCGCCACCCTCTTCTCCGGCGCGATCTGGATCGGACTCGCCGCCGGGATCGCCGGACTGGGCGCGCGCGCCGTCCGACGGGCGGAGGGGTCGCCCGTCGGCGTCGCCGGAGGGTGCGCGGGGATCCTCGCCCCGTTCGCGTTCGTCCTTCTCGGCATCACCGCGATCTACCCGGCCTTGACCTACGTTGGGGGGGTGCTGATCGCGCTCGGCGTCCTCGCGACGACCCTGCTCGTGCTCCCGATGGTCCTCACCGGTCCGTCGCCGGACCCTTAGGGGGGTCCGACCCTCCGGGGAACGGTACGGCGCGCTCGGCCTATCGCGCCGGGTGGTGGGAGGAGCGTCGGGGCCCGGAGTCCGTGCCCTCCGGGATCGGTCGGCGGTTCCGGTACCCGCCCTCCATCGTGTGGAAGTAGGCAACGTCGTCCTCGTCGGTCTGCCAGCAGAGGAAGACGACCTCGCCCTCCTCGATCGCGTAGAAGTCCACGAGCCCGCTCTCGAGGTCCTTCACCTCGATCGCTTCCTCCCGCAGGAGCGCGAGCTCGTGCTCGAGCTTGCGTCGCAGCGTCGCCTCCTCTTCCACGAGGCGAGCGCGCAGGATCGAGTCGGGGTGGTCGGACGCCTCGACCTCGCTCCCCCAGAACGTGGACAAGCGATCGAGTTCACCATGGACCTTGCGCAGTCGAACGACCCAACTGCGCAGTCGTGGGAGGAGCTCGCGGAGCCCGTCGAGTCGCCGGTTCGCCTCCTCCGCGGACCAGAACCGGGCCGGCTGAGGGAGGTGGTCACCCCCGGAGGGGGTCGGTTCGACCATCGACGTCACCCGGTACGTCACCGATGTCCGCGATGGTATATACGGCTTGAAACGCAACCCCTCAACTCGGTGCGACCGGTCCACCGGGTCCGGGCAATTCCTCGACCGGCCCGCCTTTCGTCCGGTACGCGGCGAGAACCTGAGCGGCGTGCGCCCGGTCCTGGACCTCGAGCTCGACCTCGACCGTCACCTCGCCCGGCGGCCGGTCGGGAGAGTCGCGGTCGTGGACGATGTGGCGAACGTTGGCCCTCGCCTCCGCCGCGATCGCGAGAAACTCCGCGAGCCGTCCCGGCGCATCGCGTAGAGCCGCCCGCAACCGGAGGAGACGACCCTCCGCCGAGAGTCCGATGAACAGGATTCGATCCAGCAGGAACGGGTCGAGGTTCCCTCCGCTCACGACCAGCACGACGGGGGAAGGATCGGCGAGCTCGGGGTGCTCGAGAAGGGCGGCGAGCGGCGCCGCCCCGGCCCCCTCGGCGAGGACCTTCGCCTGTTCGAGCAGGAGGAAGGCGGCACGCGCGATCGCGGTGTCGTCGACCTCGATTGCCTTCGCGCCGACGGCGCGGAGGATCTCGAACGGGAGCTGACCCACGTGACGGGTGGCGAGCCCGTCCGCGAACGTTCGCGGCGGGCCTCCGCTGACCACGTGGCCCTCGGAGAGGGCCCGCGCGAGCGTGCTCGAGCCACGGGGCTGGACGCCCACCACCTCGACGGCCGGACGGTGGTCGTGGACCGCCGCGGCGATCCCGGCGGCCAACCCGCCCCCACCGACGCCCACGATGATCCGACGCACCGACGGGAGGTCCTCGAGGATCTCTCGACCGACGGTGCCCTGCCCGGCAATCACGTACGGGTCGTCGAAGGGGTGGATGTAGGTGAGCCCGCCCTCCCGGGCGCGCCGCAGCGCCTCCTCGCTCGCCTCCTCGTAGTCGGCTCCGTGAAGGATGACCGTGGCGCCGAGGCGCTGGGTGGAGGTGACCTTGAGCGGCGACGCCGTCCTCGCCATGACGATCGTCGCGGGTGTTCCCCGCTCCCGGGCCGCGAGCGCCACCCCTTGGGCGTGGTTGCCCGCCGAAGCGGCGATCACCCCGCGGCGGACCTCGTCGTCGGTGAGCTGGGCGATGCGGTTCGTCGCGCCTCGGAGCTTGAAGGAGTTCGTGCGCTGCAGGTTCTCGAGCTTGAGGTAAACCGGAACCTCCGGGAGGCCGGGGAAGCGCGGCGCGAGGACCAGCGGGGTCCGGTGGACCCGTCCGTGGATCGCGGCGCGCGCCCGTTCGACGTCCTCGACGCTCACGGGGATCGCCGAACTTGTCGCGGGCTCCGTGGAAGCGGTCACGATCGGGCCATCGAGGGCACCCTCCCTTAACATTATAGGTGGTCCGAACGGGAGGGGCACCCCCTACCGACGCGACGGCGGATCGCGGAGGCGTCCGTCCGTTCCTCTACGCGCGCGTTCAAGGCTCCACCCGAAGTCGGACGGCCGCGCCCCGAAAATTCCCGCGATCTTCGAGGAGAATCGGATACGTCCGTCCTTAGCGTTATATACCACACGTTTCTCCCCCGGCCCCTCCGAGAGGGTGGAATCCCGATCATCAATGGCCCGTCACCGTCCGCGCCGAGGCTCGCTCGGCTTTTCCCCTCGCGTTCGCGCCGCCCGGCCCGTGCCGCGGATCCGCAGCTGGCCGAGCGGTCCGAAGACGCCGCAGCTCGAAGGGTTCGCCGGCTACAAGGTCGGCATGTCCCACGCGTTCATCGTCGACTATCGTAAGCGGTCGACCACCGCCGGCCAGGAGGTCTCCGTGCCCGTCACCGTGGTCGAAGTCCCGCCGCTACGCGTCGTCGCGGCGCGGATCTACCGCCGGGAACCGTACGGTTCGCGGGTGGTCTCCGAGGTCTGGGCCGGCGCGCCGATCGAGGAGCTCAAGCGGCGCATCGTCGCCCACCCCGAGAGCTCCGCGGAGGCGCGCTCCGCCTTCGCCGCGATCGACGGGGACGAGGTCCGCCTCGTCGTGCACACGCAGCCGCACCTCATCACGGGGGTCGGTTCGAAGGTCCCTTCGCTGTTCGAGGTCCGCGTTTCCGGCGAGAAGTTCGCCGAGCGACGGACCTTCGCCCTAGACCACCTCGGCAAGGAGCTCGGGGTCGATCAGCTCGCGAAGGAGGGCGAATTCCTGGACGTGCTCGGTGTGACGAAGGGCAAGGGGTTCCAGGGCCATACGAAGCGCTGGGGCGTGAAGCTGCAGCCGCGCAAGAACTCGAAGCACCGCCGCATGATCGGGACCCTCGGACCGCACAATCCCTCGTTCGTGACCTACCGCATCCCCCAGGCCGGTCAGATGGGCTACCATCGCCGGACGGCCTACAACATCCGGGTCCTCAAGATCGTCAAGGACCCGCGCACCGAGTCCGTCACGCCCCTGGGAGGATTCCTCCATTATGGCGAGCTTCGCTCGCCGTGCGTCGTGCTCCACGGTTCGCTCCCGGGTCCGGCGAAGCGCCTCGTGCGCTTCCGGCTCCCGATCCGCAGCCAGGTCGCGAACGTCGAGAAGGTCGACCTCCGCTACCTCTCCACCCGTTCGAAGCAGGGAGCATGAGCGCCTCCGCGTCACCGGGCGACGCCCCGGCCGTCATCGAGGGCCATCGTCCGCACCATCGCGTCCACCTGCTCAACCTGCAGGGAAAGGCCGGCGAGACCGTCACCCTCCCGATCGCCTTCTCCACCGACCTCCGCGAGGACCTGATCCGGCGCGCGGTCGTGGCCGCCCAGTCCCACCGACGCCAACCGCACGGGACCAAGCTCACCGCCGGCCGACGCCACTCCGTCGAGTGGTCCGGCAAGGGGCGCGGCGTCGCGCGCACGCCTCGCCTGATGGGCGGCATGCGGGGCGCCCAGGCGCCGAACACCGTCGGCGGGGGCGCCGCCCATCCTCCCCGCGTGGAGACGATCTGGACGAAGAAGATCAACATCAAGGAACGCCGCCTCGCCTTCGAGTCTGCGCTCGCCGCAACGCGCGAAGCGCACCTCGCGAAGGCCCGCGGCCACGACGTACCCGAGGGGCTCCACCTCCCCGTGGTGCTGGAAGCCCCGCTGGAGGACGTGGCAACCGCTGCCGAGGCCCGCGCCGTCCTCGGACGGCTCAAGCTGTGGTCCGACATCGAGCGCGCCCGGGAGGGCGTGCATGTGCGCGCGGGGCGCGGGAAGCGACGGGGCCGCATGCGCCGCAAGCCCCGCAGCCTGCTCGTCGTGACGAGCGCCCCCGGAAAGGCGCGGGGTTTCCGCAATCTTCCCGGCGTCGACGTCGTCCCGGTGGCGCGCTTGGGCACCGAGGATCTGGCGCCCGGGGGGACCGCCGGCCGTCTCACGGTCTACTCCATGGCGGCGCTGGATGCCCTCCGTTCCCGGCTCGAGGGAGGGACCGAAGGATGACGAACCTGCGCCACCGCATCCTCCTGCACGCCTACGTGACCGAGAAGTCGATGGACGAGATGGAGCGCCAGAACAAGCTCGAGTTCGTCGTCGACCACCGGGCGACCCGGGCCGAGATCCGACGCGCGGTCGAAGAGATCTACAGCTGCAAGGTCGCCCACGTCAACACGAAGATCGTCCGGACCGGCAAGATCGCCACCGTGCGCTTCGCCAAGGAGTACTCCTCCGAGGACATCGGGAGTCGGGCGGGGGTGTTCTGATGGGAAAGAGGATCATCTCCCGTCGCCGCGGTGCCGGGACCGGCCCCTACCGCTCCCCCAGCCACCGTCACCACGGGGCCATCCTCCACCCGATCGAGGGCCTGGTCGGCGAGGCGAAGGTCCTCGACCTCGCCCAGTCGCCCGGCCATAGCGCTCCCGTTGCGGTGGTCCGCGTTCCCGAGGGCGGCACCTTGCGTATCCTCGCGCCGGCCGGCCTCGCGACGGGCGACGTCATCTCGCTCAACCGCGGCCGCGCCGACCGCGGGAGCATCCTCGCGCTGCGGGACATCCCGGACGGGACGCTCGTCGCGAACGTCGAGGTGAACCCGTTCGACGGGGGACGGCTCGTGCGCGCGGCCGGCGGAAGTGCGCTCGTCACGGCCCATTCGGGCGACGAGGTGACGATCCAGCTCCCGTCGGGCGTCTTCAAGACGCTCCTCGCCACCTGCCGCGCCCAAGTGGGCGCGCTCGCCGGCGGAGGTCGCCTCGAACGGCCCGTGATCAAGGCCGGCAAGAAGGTCCACATGTACCGCACCCTCGCGAAGGCGGCGTTCAAGGTGCGCGGGGTCGCGATGAACCCCGTCAACCACCCGTTCGGTGGAGGTGCCCACCAGCACGTCGGCCGGCCGAGCACGGTCTCCTCCGGAACGTGGCCGGGCGCCAAGGTCGGACGGTTCTCTCGATCGCAGCGCCGCAAGCGGGCCCAGCGGGGAGGTCAGTAGGCCATGCCGAAGGGACGCAAGGCGAAGAAGGTCGAGGTCCGCCGCAAGAAGGAGTTCACGCTGCGCGGACTCACCCTCGCCGAGCTCCAGGCGCTCGGCCTCCCCGAGCTCGCGAAGCTCCTGGGTGCGCGGGCGCGCCGGTCGATCCACCGGGGGTTCAATGCCGACCAGCTTACCTTTCTCGACCGGATCCGGGACTGGCCGAAGGGCACGGTCCTTCGCACCCATGGCCGGGACATCCTCATCCTTCCCGGTCACGTCGGGCACCGCGTCGCGATCCACAACGGCAAGGAGTTCAAGGAGATCGAGGTGCGGCCGGAGATGATCGGGCACTACTATGGCGAGTTCGCCCTCACGCGGCGGTTCGAGAAGCACTCGGGCCCGGGCGTCGGCGCGACGCGGTCGTCGAAGTTCATGCCGCTCAAGTGAGGCGGAAAGGTCGGGAATGCGCGGGTACACCTATCACGAGAAGGGAGCGACCTCCGTCGCGCGGGCGCGCGGCATCGAACTTCCGATGTCCCCGAAGAAGACCTACGAGGTCCTCAATGCGATCCGGGGACAGTCGCTCGAGCGGGCGCGCGCGATCCTCGAGGACGCCATCGAATTGCGCCGCGCCATCCCGTTCCGCCGCTACAATCAGGAGACCGCCCACCACACGGGCGTCGGCCCCGGACGCTTCCCCAAGAAGGTCGCGAAGAACCTCCTCGAGATCCTCCAGAACGCCGAGTCGAACGCCGAGTACGAGGGGATGGAGACCGACCAGTTGATCATCCAGGTCGCCTCGTGCGCGCGCGGCCGCATCCAGAAGGCGAACATGCCCCGCGCCCACGGGCGCGCGACGGCGTGGAACGAGCAGACGACGAACGTCGAGATCGTTCTCGCCGAAAGGACGGAGGCGTAAGATGTCGATGGAACGCAAGGTCATCCAGGAGGCGACCCGTCGGGTCCTCCTCAAGGACTACCTCGTGCGCGAGAGCGCCCGCGCCGGCTTCGGGGGACTCGACATCCAGCGCACGCCCATGGGCACACGCGTCACGCTCATCTGCGAGCGCCCGGGAATCCTGATCGGTCGACGCGGCGAGCTCATCAAGCAGATGACCCAGGACATCGCGAACCGTTTCGCGCTCGACAACCCCCAGATCGAGGTCCAGGAGGAACGCCAACCGTCGCTCAACGCCCAGCTGATGGCGGAGAAGCTCGCCTCGACGCTCGAGCGCGGATGGCACTTCCGCCGGGCGGGCCACTCGACGGTCCGCCGGATCATGGAGGGCGGCGCCCGCGGGTGCCAGGTCATCCTCTCGGGCAAGCTCACCGGCGAGCGGCATCGCACCGAGCGGTTCAAGTCCGGCACGATCAAGTACTGCGGCGAGGCGGTCCACCTGTTCATGGACAAGGGATTCTACCAAGCCCGGCTCAAGCCGGGCGTCATCGGCGTCAACGTCTGGATCATGAGCCCGACGGCGAAGCTCCCGGACGAGATCCACGTTGCCGGGGCGAAACCCCACCCCGCGAGCCCCGTCGCCGAGCTTCCGCCGCTCGACGAGAGCGAGGCCGCGGCGACGCCCGAGCCCGCCCCGACGGCACCGGGAGAGGAGCCGAAGCCGTGACGCTCCTCCGCATGAAGGAACTTCGGGGCCTTCCGGAGGAGGACCTACGCCGCAAGATCGCCGACATCGAGAACGACCTCCTGCGCGAGCGCGGCATCGCCGCGATGGGCGGTGCTCCCCCCAGCCCGGGGAGGATGCGTGCGCTCCGTACCAACGTCGCCCGCGCGCTCACCGTCCTGCGCGAACGCGAGATCTCCGCCGCCACCCCCGCCCACCGCATCGCGTCGGGGGCGCGCCGCGCGTAGGTCTCGCTCCGAGACCGACGGGGGAGCCATCCATGTCCGCCCACCCGGCAAACCCCATCCGCCTCGAGCGCGCCGTGGCCGACGCGCTCGCCGGCGAGATCCTGGGTGCCGGCGTCGTCATCGACCGCGCCCCCGGGGTCGTCCCGCTCCCGCTCGAAGGGACGATCGTGGACGAGACGCTCCAGACGCTCGTGATCCGGCGGCCGGGGCGGTCCCGCCTGCGACGGATCGCCAAGGCCGGGCTCTCCGGGACGATTCTCCTCGGCGAGCGGCAGTTACCGTTAAAAGGAGAGACCCTTCGCGTGCGTCCCGAAGACCGCACGAAGCGCCTTTGCGTGCACGGTCGAAGGAGTTTCCGATGAGCCCGTCGCGTTCCCCGAAGCGCACGTCGCCCCGCGGCCGGGACATCGGTCTCGACGTCCGTGCGCCCCGGGAAGGGTGCGACGACCGCCACTGCCCGTTCCATGGCCACCTCTCCGTCCGCGGTCAGGTCCTCGAGGGGACCGTCGTCTCCACGTCGATGCAGCGGACCGCGGTGGTCGAACGGACGCTCCTCCACTACGTGTCGAAGTACGAGCGCTACGAGAAGCGCCGGCGGCGCTACCTCGCGCACGCCCCACCCTGTCTCCATATCCCGATCGGTCACCGCGTCCGGATCGCCGAAACGCGCCCGCTGTCGAAGACCGTCGCATTCTGCATCGTCCAGGATCTCGGCGAAGCCTCGCTGCGCGTGAAGGGCGAGGAGGCCCCGCCGGCGTCGCCGTCCGAGCCCGAGCCCGCCCACCCCACCGCCGTGACCGAGGCGCCATGAAGGGCCTTGCGGGGCGGCGGGGCCGTGGCCTGCCGAAGGGCGCCCGCCTGGACTGCGTCGACAATACCGGGGCCAAGGTCGTCGAGATCATCAGCGTCCGCAATTGGCACGGCACCCACCGCCGCTACCCGCGGGCCGGCATCGCCGACCTCATCATCGTCTCCGTCAAGAAGGGCACGCCCGAGATGCGGCGCCAGGTCCTGCACGCCGTGATCGTCCGGTCCCGTTCTCCGATCCGTCGCGCCGACGGCTCCCGCCTCCAGTTCGAGGACAACGCCGCCGTCATCACGAGCGAGACCGGCGAGATCAAGGGCTCGCAGATCAAGGGCCCCGTCGCGAAGGAGGCGGCGGAGCGCTGGCCGAGGATCGCCGCGGCCTCGTCGATCATCCTGTAGGAGCGGCTCACGATGTCCACTCGTTCCACGCAACCCCGACGCCAACGCCTCGCGACCTACACCGCCGACCTCTTCGAGCGGCATCGCCGCATGTCCGTTCCGCTCTCGCGCGAGCTGCGCGCCCGCTACGGCCGCCGTCAGATCCCGGTCCGCAAGGGCGACACCGTCCGTATCCTCTCGGGGAGCTACGTCGGGCGGGAGGAACGCGTCGCGAAGGTCACGCTGCGCGAGTATTCGGTGACCCTCGACAACGTGACGGGGAAGGCGGCCGACGCGAAGCTCAAACCGCTCTCCCTGAAGACCAGCCACCTCCTGCTCACGCGCCTCAACCTTTCCGACCCGTGGCGGCGCCGACTCCTCAAGGTCGCCGAGGTCCCGGACGAGGACGACGGGGCGAAGGCCGAGACCACCGCCCCGACCGTCGCCGAGGCGGGCGACGCTCCGACGACGCCCGCGGCGCCGAAGCGTCGTGCCGCGGCGAAGACGTCCGGCGCCAGGGCCGCCCGCACGGAGGACGCGGCATGACGTTCCGTCTCAAGCGCGGCGCCATGCCCCGCACGTGGACGATCCCGCGCAAAGGGACCAAGTGGGTGAAGCGGCCGGCCCCCGGTCCCCACCCGCAGGACGAGTCGATCCCCCTCCTCATGGTCGTGCGCGACCTCCGCAAGCTGGCCGCGACCGCCCGCGAGGCCCGCCTCCTCCTGCGCCAGGGAAGCGTCCTCGTCGATGGGAAGGTCGTGAAGGACCTCGCGCGCGGCGTGGGCCTCATGGACACGGTGAGCTTCGCCCCTCCGCTCGACGAGCACTACCGCATCCTCAAGGACCGCCTGGGTCGGCTCATCCTCGTCCCGATCGCGGCCGCCGAGGCGGGGATCAAGATCGGCCGGGTCCGCTTCAAGCACGCCGTGCGCGGGGGCCAGGTCGAGGTGACGTTGCACGACGGGCGCAACCTGCTCGCCCCGGCGACCACGCCGTGGCGCGTCGGCGATTCGCTCAAGATCCACGTCCCGGACCAGAAGGTCGTGGGCCACCTCAAGCTCTCGGCCGGACAGCTGGCCCTCCTCTCCGGGGGCAGCCATGTGGGCGAGGTCGCGCGGGTCGACCGCGTCGAGGTCCGCAACTCCTCGCAGCCGAACCGCGTCCACTTCAAGGAGGGGTTTTCGACGATCAAGGAGTACGTCTACGTGATCGGCGATACCACGCCCCAGATCGCGCTGCCGGAGGGTCTCGCCCGATGAGCGCGGCCGCCGCCCCCTCGCCGGCCCCCGCCACGGCGGGCGCGACGAACCCGAGCCGCACCGTGCGGGTCATCAAGGTCGTGGTGAACGCCGGCGTCGGGCAATCCGGTGAGGCGCGCACGAAGGCCGAACGTGTCCTCCAAATGGTCACCCGCCAGAAGCCGACGGCGACGCGGTCGAAGGCGACGAACCGCGACTTCGGGATCCGGCAGGGCCAGGAGATCGGGGCGAAGGTGACGCTGCGAGGCCCCGCCGCGCAGGACTTCCTCGTGCGCGCGTTCGATGCCCGCGACCGTCAGCTCGACCCGGACTCGATCGACCGGACCGGGAACGTATCCTTCGGGGTCTCCGATTACACCGACTTCGCCGGGATGAAGTACGATCCCGAGATCGGCCTCGTGGGGTTCGATGTCTGCATCGAGGTGGGACGCATCGGCTGGCGGATCCGCGCCCGGCGCGAGCGCACCGTCCCTCTTCCGCACGGACTCCGCGTGTCGCGCGACGAGACGCGGGCTTTCCTCGCCGACCGGTTCAAGGTCGTCTACCTGGAGTGAGGAGCGTTCGATGAAGCCGAAGAAGCTGTTTGGCCGCAAGGTGGGATGCCTTCGGTGCGACCGCAAGCGCGGCATCGTTCGCCGCTACGGCCTTCATGTCTGCCGCCAGTGCTTCCGCGAGGTCGCGAACGACCTCGGATTCCGCAAGTATCAGTAACGGGAGGTCTTTCGATCATGCAACACGATCTGCTCAACGATGCCCTCGTCACGCTCCGCCACGCCGACCAGCAGGGGCAGGGCAAAGTGCAGATCGCTCCCACGTCGCACCTCATCGGCGAGGTCCTTCGGATCTTTCGCGAGAACAAGTACGTCGACGAATTCACGTTCGTGCCCGGCGGCCGCGGCGGCTCGTACGACGTGACGCTGTCGCGGCGCATCAATTCGTGCGGCGTCATCAAGCCGCGCGTTTCGGTGAGCACCCGCGACCTCGAGCGGTTCGAGGCGCGGTTCCTGCCCGCGCAGGACTTCGGCCTCCTCCTGCTCTCGACGAACCAGGGGGTCATGAGCCACGCGAAGGCCCGCGAGCTCAAGATCGGGGGGAGGCTGCTCGCCTATGTCTACTGAGGACGTCCTCGCCCGTCAGGTCACCGTCCCCCTCCCGAAGGGGGCGAAGCTCTCCGCCGCCTCGGGAACGATCACGGCGACCGGCCCGCTCGGTACGGTCGCACGGTCGTTCCCGACCGACGCCCTCGCGTTCGCCGTCGCCGGGGGCTCCGCCACGCTCACGCTCACGATCCCGCCCAATCGCAAGAAGGCGAAAGCGCTCCTCCACACCTGGGAGCGGCACGTGGCCAACCTCGCCGGCGGGGTGACGGCCGGCGTGGAGGCGAAGATGAAGGTCGTGGCGGCCCACTTCCCGATGAAGGTCCAGGCGAAGGAGGAGCTCCTCCTCATCGAGAACTTCCTCGGGGAGAAGCACCCGCGCAGCGCGGCCCTCCTTCACGGCGTCACGGCCCAGGTCGAGGGGGACATCGTCACGTTGTCCGGCCACGACGTGGAGCTGGTGGGCCAGAGCGCGGCCAATATCGAGCGCGCGACGCACATCCGCGATTACGACCCCCGCGTCTTCCAGGACGGCATCTACATCACCGAACGCGCCCACCTCAAGGAGTCCCGCTGATGGCCGACGGGACGCCGCCCCAACCGGAAGCCCCCGAGGTCGCCGACGCGCCCGAGACGGCGACGCCGGGACCGACCCCGAAGAAGTCGAGCACGCGACGGCGCACGGGGGCTCCCGCCGAGACGACGGCGGGCGCGAAGGCCCCTTCCCGCGAGAAGGCGCGCCGCGCCCCCCGACGACCCACCCTCACGGCCGAGACGACCCGCCTGCTGCGCCAGCGCGACCAGCAGGACGACCGTCGCCCGAAGTTCACGCGCCAGGCCTCCTACCGGTACTGGCGGATCGGCCGGTGGGAGAACTGGCGGCGCCCGCGCGGACAGCAGTCGAAGCAGCGGCGCCACTACGGTTACCGCTCGACCGTCGTGTCGATCGGTTTCGGCTCCCCCCGCAAGATCCGGGGCCTCACGCCGAGCGGCTTCCGCCCGATCCTGGTCCGGACCTCCGACGACCTCACGCGGCTCAACGCGGCGACCGATGCGGCCGTGATCGCCCGCACCGTGGGCACGCGCCGCCGCCTCGTGCTCGAGGAAACCGCCCGCAAGCTGGGGGTCCACGTCCTCAACCCGCTCGTCCAGGAGCGGGAGGAGACCGAGGCCTGATGCCCGACCTCACGAACCAGCGGCGACTCGCCGCGCTCCTCCTCGACTGTGGCGAGGGCCGCGTCTGGATCGATCCGGCGAGCCAGGAGGAGATCGCCGACGCGGTCACGCGGGCCGACATCCGCAGCGCGATCAAGGCCCGGGTCATCCGCGCGAAGGCCATTCGGGGCACGAGCCGCGGACGCGCCCGACAGCACGCCCGCGAGGTCGCCAAGGGACGGCACACCGGCCCCGGCTCCCGTCGCGGGACGCCGTTCAGCCGTGTCCCGAGGAAGGAGCGCTGGATGCGTCGCATCCGCGCGCAGCGCGACCTGCTCGTCGAACTGAGGGCGGCGAAGCGGATCCCGGTCCCGGTCTATCGCGAGTTCTACCGACGCGCAAAGGGCGGGATGTTCCGCAGCCGCAACCACCTTATCCTCAACCTGCGCCTCGCCGGGCATCTCCCCGCGGAGGGTTCCCCGTGAGCGACAGTCCGACGTACCGGGTCCCGTTCCGCCGCCGACGTGAGGGCCGCACGGACTACCGCTACCGCCTCAAGCTCCTCAAGTCGGGGATTCCGCGCGCCGTCGTTCGGTTCTCCTCGGGACGCGTCATCGTTTCGGTCACGGGCTACGACGCGACCGGTGACCGCGTCCTTGCGGCCGCCGAGTCGCCCGAGCTCACCCGGGTCGGCTTTCCCGAGGGGAGCCTCGTCTCCACCCCGGCTTCGTACCTCACCGGCTACCTCGCCGGTCTTCGGGCGAAAGCGGCGGGCGCCACGGCGGCTGTGCTGGACGCCGGACTGCGTCGCCCGTCGAACGGGGGTCGGCTCCTGGGCGCCCTCAAGGGTCTACTCGACGCGGGCGTCGTGATTCCGCACGGCGAGGGGGCCTTCCCGAGCGCGGACCGCCTCAACGGGAAGCACCTTGCCCGACCCCTTCCGCAACCTCTCGAGATGTACCGCTCTCAACTGTCCGGCGTCCTGGAACGCCCCAAGGTGGCTTCGTGAGCGCCATGGCGAGCCCGCGACCCCAGTTCGGTTCCGGGCCCCCCGGCCCTCCCGCGCCCCCGCCGTGGGTACCGAAGACCGAGCTCGGGCGCAAGGTCCACGGTGGCGAGATCACCTCGATGAGCGACGCGCTCCGCAGCGGGCTGCCGCTGCGCGAGGCGCCGATCGTCGACCAGCTGCTCCCCGGGCTCCACGACGAGGTGCTCGACGTCAACATGGTCCAGCGGATGACGGATTCCGGTCGCCGCTTCAAGTTCGCCGTGACGGTCGTCGTCGGCAACGGCGACGGGTTCGTCGGTCTCGGCCGCGCCAAGGGCAAAGAGGTCGGCCCGACGATCCGCCGGGCGATCGACCGTGCGAAGCTGAAGATCGTGGAGATCCTTAGGGGGTGCGGGAGCTGGGAGTGCGGGTGCGGCCGCTCGCACACCGTGCCGTTCCTCGTCCAGGGACGCTCGGGCTCGGTCGTCGTCACCTTCAAGCCCGCCCCGCGGGGGGTCGGGCTCGCGGTCGGGGACGTCGCGAAGCCGATCCTGCGCTTCGCCGGGATCACCGACACGTGGGGCTACACCGACGGGCACACGAAGACCACCGTCAACTACGCCCAGGCGGTCTTCCGCGCCCTCCTCGCCCTCTCCGAGCTCAAGGTTCAGCCCGAGGACGCCCAGCGGCTCAAGATCGTCCGCGGGGCGATCGGGACCTCCATCCTTCCCCCGAAGGAGGAGACGCCCGGTGGTCCGCGCGGCGGTGGGCGCGGGGGCCGGGGTGGTGGACGCGGCGGCCCGGGCGGGCGCGGCCGGGGTCCCCCGGGACGGCGTCCGCCGGTACGGAGGTAGATCGCATGGCATGGATGGTCATCCGGGTGCGTGGAGGGATCCACGCGCGACACGATATCCTCGATACGCTCGACCTGCTCCACCTGACGCGTCCGAACCACGCGACGGTCCTCCCCGAGGCCGCTGCCTTCAAGGGGATGCTCACCAAGGTCCAGGGGTACGTCACGTGGGGCGAGGCCGAGCCCGAGACGGTCAATCTCCTGCTGAAGCAGCGCGGCGAGACGGTCCACGGCGCGAAGCTCGACGACACGAGCGTCGCCGAGGTCGGCCGCGCGAAGGACCTCAACGAGCTCACCCGCACGGTCCTCGCCCAGGGTCTCGTCCGCGCCCCGGGCGTGCGTCCCCTCTTCCGTCTCCGGGCGCCGAAGGGCGGATGGAGGTCGACGAAGAAGCCGTTCGCCCTCGGAGGGGCGCTCGGCTACCGCGGCCGGGCGATCAACGATCTCGCGCGCAAGATGCTCTAAGGGAGGAGGACGGATGCCGAGTCGCACGCGCAAGTTCCGCGGACTGAGGACCCATGGCCGAGGGATCAAGGCGGGCCGCGGCGCGGGCAAGCAAGGCGGCCGAGGGAACGCGGGGCTCCACAAGTACAAGTTCAAGTCGATGCTGATCTACGCCCCCGACCACTTCGGGCGGCACGGGTTCAAGCGCCCGCCCGAGATCGTCGAGGATCCGGTGACCGTGAACGTCGGCGAGCTCGCCGCCCTCCTGCCGGTCCTCCGCGCCGCGAACGCGGTCCGGGAGGAGGGCACGACGGTCACCGCGGACCTCGCGAAGGTCGGGATCGACCGTCTCTTGGGCGCCGGCGCGACGGACAAGACGTGGAAGGTCTTCGTCCCCCACGCGACCAAGCACGCGCAGGAGAAGGTGACCGTGCTCCCCACGTCGCCGATCGCGACGTGATCGACCCCGCAGAGTATATAATCTCTTGATTGGCTCGAAGACCGCCCGATGCCCGAGGAGGAGGTCCCCCGCAACTACGCGTGGGCGTTCCCGCTCATCCTGATCTACGCGTCGCTCCTGCTCATCGATTACTTCTGGGGCCACCCGACGCCGATCGGGCTCGGGGTCACCGCGATCGCCATGGGCGCGATCTTCGGCCTCTTCTTCCTCGGTCTCTCCTACGACGGCCCCAAATCCAAGCTGTACGGTCTCAAGCCCGTCACCTCGAGGATGCCCGCGGTCGCCCAGCCGAAGGGCCACGTGCACTTCCGCACGAAGATGTTCTGGACGATCGTCGTCCTCCTCCTCTACTTCCTGCTCACGAACATCTTCCTCTACGGCGTCGACCAGCAGAGCGTCATCGACCTGTTCCAGAGCTACCGGGCCATCCTCGCGGGCCAGCAGGGGACGCTCATGCATCTCGGGATCGGCCCCATCGTCACGGGGTCGATCATCATGCAGCTCTTCACCGGGGCGAAGATCATCAACCTCGACCTGACCGACGACGAAGACAAGGGGATGTACCAGGGCGCCCAGAAGGTCATGGTCATCGCCATGATCTTCGTCGAGGCGATCCCCCAGGTCTTCGGTTACCTCACGCCGAGCGCGTCCCTCATCTCGGCGCTCAACTCGGCCTCGCCCGGCAACGGCGCCCTCCTCGCCGACTCGATCATCGTGGCCCAGCTCGTCTTCGGAAGCTACCTTGTCTTCCTGATGGACGAGGTCGTGAGCAAATGGGGCATCGGGAGCGGGATCTCGCTCTTCATCGCCGCCGGGGTGAGCCAACAGATCGTCCAGGGGACCCTCAACTGGCTCCCGGCGAACCAGACGATTGCGATCTCCGCCCAGAATCCGCCCAGCGGGACGATCCCGAAGGCGATCTGGTTCTTCACGAACTACAACGCCGGCCAGATGGCGAGCGGGGGATGGGAACAGGTGCTCTTGCATTCGCCCAATCCCGTCGTCGCGCTCGCCGGCACGGCGGCGATCTTCTTCCTCGTCGCATGGACCGAATCGACGCGCATCGAGCTCCCGCTCTCCCACGCCGAGGCGCGCGGAGCGCGCGGCCGCTACCCATTACGCCTCATCTACGCGAGCAACATCCCGGTCATCCTGATGGCCGCGCTCCTCGCGAACGTGTCGATGTTCTCGATCCTGCTGTGGAACAACGGGGCTCTGCAGCACTTCCCCCTCATCGGCCACCAGTGGTGGATCGGCTCCTACCCGGCCACCTCGGTGGCCGCGCAGGCGTTGGGCGTCAGCCAGACGACGCCCCTCACCGGCGGCGCCTACTACCTCTCGACGGTGAACGGCCTCGAATCGTGGCTCCTCCCGCTCTTGAACCCCCAGACCTACGGCGGATTCCTGGTGGGCCACTCGGCGTGGCAGGACCTCGCCCACGTGGTGATCTACTTCTCCGTGATGGTCATCGGCTCGATCATCTTCGCGAAGTTCTGGATCCAGACGACGAACATGGGGCCAGAAGCGGTCGCGCGTCAGATCGAGGCGTCGGGGATGCAGATCCCCGGTTTCCGGCGCGAGCCGCGCGTGCTGCGTCGCGTCCTCGAACGCTACATCCCCGTCATCACGGTCATCAGCGGCGCGGCGGTGGGCGCGCTCGCCGCGGGCGCCGACCTCATCGGGACCGTCGGGAACGCGAGCGGGACCGGGGTCCTGCTGACCGTCGGGATCATCATCAACTTCTACGAGGCGATGGGCCGCGAGCAGCTGATGGAGATGAACCCGCTCCTGCGCCGGTTCCTCGGGGGCGAGTAGACCATGGCGCCCGACGACGCGCCGTTGCGATCGTCCGCGGACGATCCGCGCGTCCCGGCCGCCGCGCCCGACGACGAAACGGACGAGACGGAGGACGACGAGGAGGAGGAAACCCCTTCCCCGGCGGCGAACGCCCGTCCCCCCCCGCCGCAGATCAAGTTCTCGACGATGATCTTCACGTTCCTCTTCCTCCTCGGGATCCTCATGATCTTCGACACGTCGACGCGCAACCAAGTCGCGGTGACGCTCGGCCTCGCGCTCGCACCGCTCATCGGGTTCTCGGGGCACTACATCCTGCTCACGATGTTCCTGGCCGCGGTCATCGAGATGCTGCTCACCGCGGTGGCCTACAACTGGACGACGGACTGGGTGAAGGCGGCGCGCGTCCAGAATTGGGCTGCGGCGTTCCGCAAGGTCCAGATGGCGGCGATGCGTTCGGGCAAGAAGGACCGCATCGCGGCGCTCCAGCCGCACCAGCAGGAGATCACCCGCCTGCAGAGCGAGGTCTCGATGGCGCAGCTCAAGGGGATGGCGGTCACATGGTTCCTCGTCATCGCGATCTACACCTGGGTCGGACTCTACATCGCCCAACTCGCGGCCCAGTCGCCGTCGCTCGTGACGATCAGCCTCGGCGGTTCGCTCCAGCGGCTCACTGAGCAGGTCTGGATCATGCCCCTCTGGTTCCTCCTCTTCTCGCTCTACACGGTACCGCTCTCGCTCGTCTTCCGCCGCGTTCTCAAGCACTTCTCGCTCCAGCGCCACGCCGCGACGCTCCCGCCTGCTCCCGCGACGGCCTCGGGAGACGCGGGGGGCCCCGCGTGAGCGTCCCCCTGGTCACGGTGACCGGGCCGGCGGGAAGCGGCAAGTCGACGGCCGGCCGGGAGGCGGCCCAGCAGCTCGGGCTCGAGTACCGTAGCGCCGGGGAGGTGTTCCGCGCCGAGGCGCGGCGCCACGGCATGGACCTCGCCGAGTTCTCGCGCTACGCCGAGACGCACGACGAGGTCGATCGGACCCTGGACGACGCGATGCTCCAGCTCGCTCGCCCGGGGCGACTGCTCGACGGGCGTCTCATCGGCGCCCTCGCGCGACGCCGGGGGATACCCGTCCTCTACGTCGTGATCACCGCGCGTCCCCACGTCCGGTTTGAGCGCCTCGCGCGGCGGGACGATCAGAGCGACGAGGAGGCCCGTCGCCTCACCACCGCCCGCGAGGCGAGCGAGAACGCCCGCTATCGGCGCCTCTACGGGATCGACCTCGAACGCGAAGTGCCGGACCTCACCATCGACTCGTCCGACCTCCCGGCAGGTGAGGTCGCCCGACGCCTGGTCGCCTCCGTCCGCGAGCTCGCGTCCGGAGCGCCGTGAGCGCGTCGAGCGGGTCGGAGCCTTCCGGGGGCGCCTTCCCCGCGGAAGTGGACGGACGCATCACCCACGGCGCCTTTCTGCTGCTCGACAAACCGCGGGGCCCGAGCTCCCACCAGGTGACGGCGTGGGCCCGCGAGATCGTGGGTGTTGACAAGGCGGGGCACGCCGGGACCCTCGACCCGAACGTCTCGGGCCTCTTGTGGGTCGGGCTCGGCCCGGCGCTCAAGCTCCTCCCGCTCCTCCTCGACTTCCCGAAGGAGTACGTCGCCGTGATCACGTTGCACGGGTCCGCCCCGACGAAGGAGGTGGAACGCGTCGTCGGGGAGTTCGTCGGGCCGATCTACCAGCTCCCGCCCGTGCGCTCGGCGGTCCGTCGCGAGCGCCGCATCCGCACGGTCCATCGTCTCACGCTGGTGGAACGCGACCCGACGCACCTTCTCCTCGACGTCGTCGCCGACTCGGGAACCTACGTCCGCACCCTCGCCGTGGACCTGGGGGAGGCCCTCGGCGTCGGCGCCCACATGGAGGAGCTCCGCCGGATCGGCACCGGGCCGTTCACGGAGGCCCAATCGGTCCCCCTCACCACCCTCGCCGACGCCGCGATGCGCGCGCGCTCGGGGTCGTCCGCGGCGCTCCTCGAGCTCCTTCACCCACTTCACGAGGTCGTCCGCGAGTTCCCGTCCCTCGTCCTCAAGGAGGGCGCCGCGAGCGCGATCGTGCACGGGGCGAACCTCGCGAGCGGCGGGGTACGGAGCGTGACGCGACCCTTCCCGAAGGGGGCCCACGTCGCCCTCCTCGCGGCGTCGGGGGACTTCCTCGGATTCGGCTCGGCCCTCGTCCCGTCCGACGAGTTCCACGCCCACCGCCATGGCTGGGTCGTCCGGTGCGAGCGCGTACTCGCCCGGCCGACGGACTATCCCCCGGCCTGGCGCGGCCCGAAGACCACGGCGGCGGCCGGTTCTAAGGAGGCGCCGGGGGAACGACCGTGAGCCCGCTCCCCGCCCGCGGACTCGCGGCTTTGCGCGACGGAGCCCCCCTCACGCTCGGGGAGCGGATCTTCTCCCGCCTCGCGCGGGGCATCGTGCGTCATCCGTGGTACCCCATCCTGTTCTGGGTCGCCCTCGTCCTGCTCGCGGTGCCGTTCCTGGGCCAACTCAACTCGGTCACGTCCAACTCCGCCACCTCCCTTCCGGCATCGAGCCCGAGCGCCGTCGCGCAGAGCGAGATCGACCGGCTCTTCCCGAGCGCGTCGGTCGCCTCCGCGAGCCTCCTCCTGTTCACCGGCCCGAACATCACCGGACCCACCGGTCGCTCGACCATCCTCGCGGTCACCGCCGCGCTCGCGGCCGATCCGAGACTGGAACGCGTCGGGAGCGTCACGTCGATCTACACCGCGTACCAGAGTTACCTTGACGGCATGGCCGACCTCGCCTCAGGGGTCATCCACAACGCGCAGTCGACACGGCCGACGCTCCTCAACGCGACGAACGACTCCGCGACCCTTCTCTGGGGGCCCCCGGCACTGTTCGTCCAAGCGTGGAGCGGGCTCGTCGCGAGCCACCCGTCGACCGCCGCGTCGCAATGGAACTACCCCGCGGACGAGCAGACGGCCCAGGCGCTCGGGTCGAACTCCAGCACCCTCGCCGTACTGTCCGCCTTCTACGCCGGCCCCCCGGGGGGTGGCGGGGGTGGGTTCAACTCGACCCCCTCCCCGTGTCCGGACCTCGCCGCGCTTCCGACCTGCGCCGATGCCGTCGGGCGCGTGACCCTCGCCCCCCTCCTGCCCCGGCTCGCGCCGAGCGGACCCGGCGCGACCTTGTTCTCTACGGTGCTCGAGCAGATCGGGTTCGAGAACTTCACCGACCCGGCCGCCCAACGCGCGGCCGCGTCCGTCGTCCTCAGCCCGACGGCCGGCCTCCCCGCGGCGTTCGTCGACGAGGTCTGGACGCAGTTCCCCGACGGACCACCGAGTTTGACGGCCCTCGATGGGTGGACGGGACCGATCGCGTCCCATTGGGCCCCGGGGGCCGGCCCTCTCCCGGTCCCGCTCTCGGTCGTGAGCCCGTTCGTCGACGCGTCCGGGACGGCCTCGCTCGTCTACGTGACCTTCACCCAGGGGGACAGCGCCACGAACTCGAGCGGGGGCAACCCGATCTTCGCCGACGTCGACGAGATCAACCGGATCGTTCCGCCCCTCCTCGCGACGACGGACCCCGGGCACACCCTGACCTTCGAACAGACCGGTGCGGCCGCGCTCGACCTCACCCAGAACCGTGCGCTCGACTCGAGCCTTCAGATCGTGCTCCCGCTCACGGTCCTCGTCCTCATCGTCATCACCATGCTCTACTTCCGCGCCCCGCTCACCCCGGCGGTCTCGTTCGGCGCCCTCGGGATCGCCCTCGCCCTGGGTCTCGGGGGTATCGTCCTCCTGGGTCGGCTGGTCTCGCACGTCGATCCGACGGCGCTCACGCTCGAGAACACCTTCGTCCTCGGGGTGGGGACCGATTACTCGATCTTCCTCCTGGCGCGGTATCGCGAAGAGCTCCATCGCGGACGTTCGTCCGAGGACGCCGTGATCACCTCCCTCACGTGGGCGGGACAGAGCGTCGCGACGAGCGGCGCGACGGCGATCCTCGCGACGCTCGCGCTCGCGTTCTCGGGCGTCGCCCTCCTCTCCCAGTGGGGCATGGTCCTCTCCCTCGCCGTCCTCCTGACCGTCCTCGTCGCGCTCACCGTCGTGCCCGCCCTCCTCGTCCTGCTCGGACCGCGCATCTTCTGGCCCCGCACGGGCGCCCGCTTGGACGCGGAGGCCATGCGGGTCCGACAGCGGTGGGCCGACGAGAAGACCTACTTCTTCCGGGTCGGGCGCCTCACCCAGCGACGCCCACGCTCCGTCGTCGCGGTCATCGTCGCGGTCTCCATCCCGCTCCTCTACCTCGCCGTCGTGGCGCCCATCTCCTTCGACTTCTACCAGCAGCTCCCGGGGGGACAGCCCGCCACGGACGGGCTCCGGAACCTCGGTGACCACTTCGGACCGGGGTTCGCCTTCCCGGCCAACGTCCTCGTCACCTTCGCGTCGCCCCTCCTTCCCGCGGCCGCCGTCAATTCGACCGAGTTCATCGAGCTGGCGCAGATCACCGGTATCATCGCCAACACCTCGGGGGTCGAGGAAGTCGCCTCGCCCGTCTCGTCGCAGGGCGCGTCGCTCTCGGCCTGGCTGGGGT
>JBOGRS010000013.1:0-36189 GCA_050749685.1 Thermoplasmata archaeon | reverse complement strand
GGAACAGGTTGGATATGTTAATCTGGGCGATTTCCTCTGGCTCCGTTGGCCTCCTCTCCTGTAGGGTTCGTTGAAGTTCCCCACAGGAGGGAGGCTCCCTCCGTCAACAGACTTTGGCACAGTACCGCACGCTCCCGCAGGGCGTTCCGCGACGAGCTTTCAAGTAGGCGAGACCCGTTTCGGCGAAGGGGGACCGGTGGACGAGCGCCTGTCCGCGGCGGTGCACGCGTACGTCGGGGCGATCAATCGTCGCGACGTCTCCGCACTCGTCGAGGTCCTCACCGAAGACGTCGTGCTGGACGCGGGTCCCCAGTTCCCCGCGTCCATCGAGGGGCGCGAAACGGTCTGCCGCACGATCGAGAGCTATTGGCGGGCGCTTCCCGAACTGACGGTCGTCCTTCGGTCGATGTTCGCCGCTCGGGACGAGGTGGTCGCTGTCGTGGACCTCGTCGCGACCCTGGGCCACGAACCGCCGACCGCGGAGGCCGCTGGAGGTTGGAAAGCGGGTCGACGAGTCGGGTGGGATGGCGCCTTCCGATTCGCCATGAACGGGGATGACCGGATCCGCCTCATTCGTTTGTATTGGGGAGAAACGGCGACCCGCTGGTTCACGGAGATTCCCGGTCAGAGCGCGGGCGCACCGCTCCCCCCGAGCCCGCGGTGAGCTTCGGCCGGCTCCCGCGAGGAAGGGGCCGCCGTAGCTTCCCCACGCCGCCCCACGATGTCTCGGCCGCATGGGGTCCGGCGCTCGACTCTCCCTCGGCCCCACGAGCGGCTTCGCGCCGGGATCCCGACGGAGCGGCCACGCGGGGCCGTCACCTATCGGCGAGCCGTTCGGCGCAGGTGGAACCGCTCGATCGCGAGCCCGAACATCGCGATCGTCCGTAGGGCGTCGGGCAAGCTCAGGACGAGCTCGCTCCGCGAATTCCGGACGAGCGGTCCCTCAAAACGACCACCTTGAAGAGTTGCCGATCCACCCGGGCTCCGAACCGCGCTGCCCGTCACACGCCGAATGAAACATGCGAGAACCCCCCTCGCAATCGGCGGAGCCCACCGCCCGCACGTCCGGGGTCCACGGGGGATCTTCTCGTGGGCCAGGGCCCGAGGAAGATCCTGGCGTACTTCCTGGACCCGGCTTTCGGTCGGGAAACGCTTTTAATCCAGAGGCACCTCGTAGGGTCACGATGCGTCCCTTCCCCAGGGGTGGCTGAGCCGATCGCGCGTGGTCGGTAGCCGAATTCTCGCCGAGCGAACTCATGGATGTTCTTGAGGCCATTCGCTCGCACCGACCGTGCCGGCAATTTCAACCCCGCCCCGTCCCCGCGGAGAAGTTGAAGCAGGTCCTCGCCGCCGCGCGGCTGGCTCCTTCGCAGAACAACATGCAGCCGTGGCGGTTCGTGGTCGTCCAGGATGACGAGCGCAAGCGACTCCTCGCCCAGGCGTGCGTCAAGGGCAGGCCCGTGGCCGAAGCCCCCGTGGTCGTCGTCGCGTTCGCGGTCGAGGAGGACCTCCCCCTCACGATCGGGGGATACATCTCGGCTTATCCGCTCGATGTCGCGGTCGCGATCGCGCTCCTGAGGCTCGCCGCCACGGCCGAGGGGCTCGGGACCGCCTGGATCGTCGACTTCCACGAGGACAAGGTCCGTAGCGTCCTCGAAGTTCCGGAAGGGATCCACCCGATCGCGGTCATCCCGGTCGGGTTCCCCGCCGAGCCGAACGGTGGGAGCAAAGGGGACGGCGAAGGGCGCAAGAGCCCGGACGAGATCATCGCCTACAACGCGTACGCCTGGTAGATGGACGTCACGCTCGTCACGACCAACGCGGGCAAGGTCCGCGAGGTGCGCGCACTCCTTGCCCCGTGGGGACTCCGTGTGACGTGGACGCGCCGCTCGCTCCTCGAGCCTCAGGCCGACTCCCTGCACGAGGTCGCTCGGGCCAAGCTCCGCCAGGTCACCGGCGTTCCCGGGTGCGTGATGGTCGAGGATTCGGGCCTCTTTATCGATGCCCTCGGCGGTTTTCCGGGGGTCTACTCCGCCCCGATCTACCGGATGTGGAAGTTCGGCCCCATCCTGGAGCTGCTGCGCGAGCGGCCGCGGAGGGCAAGCTTCCGGACGGTCGTTGGGCTACGGCGCGGACGGCGCACGTGGACCTTTGAGGGAGTCTGCCGCGGGGAGATCGTCCCTACCCCACGAGAGGAGGGCGGATTCGGGTTCGACCCGATCTTCCGACCCGTTGGGGCGAACGTCACCTTCGCCGAGATGTCCATCGCCGAGAAGGGGCGCTCCTCCCACCGGGCGAAGGCGTTCCGCGAGGTCGCACGCTTCCTGACGCGCCAACGCCGCGCGTCGGAGGCCGACCGCGCGACCCCGTCCCGGCGTCGTGCGAAGGTATAATGAGCGCCACCGTGTCCGCCGTGCGATGACACGACTCGGCTTCTCGGGGCGCCCTCGCCCCCGCATGCTCCACGTGACCGGGCTCGCCGTGGTCGTCCTCCTTCTCCTGCTCGTGGACGTGGGCGCCTTCGCTCCAGGACCGGCCGCCCGGCCCCATCAGGGTAGCGGGGTCGCGAACCCCGGGGCGACCGGCGCAGCGCGGGTCGCCGCGGCCCGTGCCTCGCTCGCGACCGGCGCCGGTCCCTCGTTGGCTCCGCTGGGGCCGGCCGGCAACGCCTCCTCGCCGGCGGCATGGCTCCCGATCGCACCCGCGAACTCCACCACCCCGGCGCAACGCTACCTCGGCATGCTGGCGTACGACCCCGTCGACCAGTATGTCGTCCTGTTCGGAGGCGCGAACTCCACGATCTACGCGACCACCTCGATGAGCGACACGTGGACGTTCGCGCACGGGATTTGGACCGAGATCTTCCCGACGAACTCGCCCCAGCCTCGCTACCTCGGGGTGATGTCGTGGGACGCGAAGGACGGCTACCTCGTCATGTTCGGCGGCTACGACTATTCCTCCAGCCCCTACACCTATGCGTTCCTCAACGACACGTGGACCTTCCTCCACGGGCAGTGGACGAACGTCACCTCGAGCTCGACGCAGGTCCCCTCGCAACGGTGGCGCCCCAACATGGCCTACGACGCCGTGGACGGCTACGTCCTCATGTTTGGAGGAACCGAATCGAACGGGGTGGGGCTCGCGGACACGTGGACGTACTCGGGCGGGGTCTGGACCAACATCACGAAGAACGTGACCGGGAACCCCCCGGGACGCTACCGTTCCGCCATGACGTACGACGAGGCGGACGGGTACGTCCTCCTGTTCGGGGGATGTACCTCGACCGCCAGCTCGTGCGCGACGTCCGACTCCTGGAAGTATACGAATCTCACGTGGACCCACCTGGCGCCCACCACCCACCCGAGCGCCCGCGTCTACACCGCGATGGACTTTGACGAGGCGAAAGGATACGTCGTCCTCTACGGCGGATCCTCGCAGGTCAGTTCACCCTCGAACATGATGACGGACACGTGGTCGTTCCTCAACGGTTCGTGGACGAACCTCACTTCTAAGATCACCGCGCACCCGAGCGGCCGCGGCTTTCAGATGATGGCGTTCGACCCGCTCGACAATTACTCGATCCTCTTCGGCGGCTGGAATGCGAACACGAACGTCTACCTCGGCGACACCTGGAGCTACGGGCCGTCGCTCATCGCGAGCCTGGCCCCGATGGCGACCACGATCGACCAGGGACAGACGACCACGTTCAACGTCACCGCGATCTCTAACAGCAGTGCGCTCAACTACACCTACAACGGACTCCCCGCGGGATGCGCGAGCGTGAACGCCTCCCAGCTCAACTGCACGCCGACCGTGACCGGCACGTTCCCGGTCGAGGTCGTCGTCAGCACGCCGTTCAACGTCTCGACCACGGTCAACGTGAGCCTCACCGTCAACGTCGACCCGTCGGTCGCGTCGTTCTCCGTCACCCCGAGCGCGACGACCGCCGGCGGGACGGTCGTCTTCTCGACGATCGCGACGGCCGGGACCGTCCCGTACTCCTACCAATACGCGAGCCTTCCGATCGGCTGCTCGAGCCGGGACGTCTGGAACCTCACGTGCCGGCCCTCCACCGCGGGCAGCTACTCGATCGAGATGGAAGTGGTCGATGCGACCGGCTTCGGCACGTTCGCGAACGTGAGCCTCACCGTCAACGTGAAACCGTCGGTGACCACGTTCACGGCGTTCCCGCTCGTTCTCGACATCGGCCAGCAGACCAACCTCACGGTCGTGGCCCACGGAGGGACGGGAACCCTCACCTACAACTATACAGGGCTTCCGTCCGGCTGCTTCTCGTCCAACGTTCCTCGCCTCACCTGCCAGCCCGCGTCGAGCGGCACCTTCGAGGCGTTCGTGCAAGTGACCGACACCGTGGGGTTCCTTGCCACGGCCGCCCTCAACCTCTCGGTGGGGATCGGCCCGAGCATCACCGCCTTCGTCGTGAGCCCGTCGACCATCGATTCCGGGCAGGCGGTCACCTTTTGGCTCAACGCGAGCGCCGGGACGGGCGCCCTCAACTACAGCTACGCGTCCAACCTCGCGGGGTGCGCGTTCCCCCACCAATCCCAGGTGACATGCTCGCCCACCGGGACGGGGTCGTTCACGATCACCGGGTCCGTGACGGACTCGGTCGGGATGACCGTCCGCGCCACCGTGACGCTCCTCATCAATCCGACGCCCTCGGTGACCACGGTGACCTCGACGCCCTCCGTCCTCGATGTGGGTCAGAACGTGACGATCGACGTGGCGGTCGCCGGGGGCACCCTCCCGTACGCCTACGTCTACACCGGCCTCCCTGCCGGGTGCTCGACGGTCGATGCGGCCAACGTCACCTGCACCCCCAAGTTCGCCGGGTCCCCGGCGGTCACGGTGGAGGTGACGGATCACCAAGGACGCACCGCCCGCGGCACCGTCCTCCTCACGGTCAACGCGGCCCCGTCGGTCTCCCACTTTACGGCCAACCCCACGACGGTGGCCCCGGGAACGGTGGCCGTCCTCACGGTCACCGCGGTCGGGGGAAGCGGGGTCTACACCTACGCGTACACGGGGCTCCCCTCGAGCTGTTCGAGTGCGAACACGTCGAGCCTGAGGTGCACCCCGTCCGCCACAGGAACCTTCCACGTCACCGTGACGATCACGGACTCGCTCGGGTCGACGGCGCAGGGCCGGAGCAACCTCACCGTGGAGAATCCCGCCTCGACGAACGGGAGCTTCCTCGGCTCCTCGAACCTCACGTACGTCATCATCGGCGTCGTCGCGCTCGTGGTGGTGATCGCGGCGGTCGTGCTGCTGCTTCGCCGGCGCGGTGGTCCGGGAGCTCCCTCGGCCCCCTCGGAGGACGACGCGGCGGAAGCCGCACCCTACGAGACGTCCGAGCCGACCGGCGAATAGGTCGGCGGGCGAGCGCCGAGGCTCGGGCCGGCGGGCTCCGAGATGCGAACGATTCCGGAGAGAAGCGTATCGCCCCCGGCGCTTGCGGCCGGGGGCGGGGAAGGGGTTTTCGTAGAGCGACGGGGCCGCGGGACCTAGTCCTCGCCGAAGTCCCCGCCCATCCCGCCGCCCATTCCACCCATGCCGCCCATCCCGCCGCCCATGCCGCCCGGGCCTCCGGGGCCGCCCGCGCCGCCGCCGGACTTGGACGCGATGACGTCGTCGATCCTCAGGATCATGACCGCCGCATCGGTGGCGGACTCGATCGCCTGGCGCCCGACGCGGATCGGTTCGATCACGTTGAGCTCGACCATGTCGCCGACCTTGCCCCCGTAGACGTTCACGCCGGCGTTCTTCTGCCCGCTCTTGTGGGCCTTGCGGAGGTCGATGAGGATGTCGATCGGGTCGAGACCCGCGTTCTCGGCAAGGGTCCGCGGGATCGACTCGAGTGCCTCGGCGAAGCTCTCGAACGCGATCTGCTCGCGCCCGCCGACCTTCGCGGCGTGGTCGCGCAGGTGCATCGCGAGCTCGCTCGCGGCCGCTCCCCCACCGTAGACGATCTTCCCGTCCTCGACGGCGACGGCGACCACGTTGAGCGCGTCATCGAGCGAGCGCTCGATCTCGTCGAGCACGTGCTCGGTGCCACCGCGCATCAGGATCGAGACGGCCTTCGCCTTCTTGCAGCCGGTGACGAAGGTCAGCGAGTCGTCGCCGATCTTGCGCTCCTCGACGAGCCCCGCGGTCCCGACGTCCTCCTTCGTGAGCTCGCTCACCTTCGAGACGATGTTCGCCCCGGTGGCCTTCGCGAGCTTCTCCATGTCGGACTTCTTGACGCGGCGCACGCCGTAGATCCCTTCCTTGGCGAGGTAGTGTTGGGCGAGGTCGTCGATCCCCTTCTGGCAGAAGACGACGTTCGCGCCGCTCTTCTTCACCTGCTCGACCATGCGCTTCAGCATGTTCTCCTCCTCCTGGAGGAAGGCGTTGAGCTGGGACGGGTCGTTGATCTCGATCTTCGCATCGATCTCGGTCTTCTTGATCTCGAGGGCCGCGTCCAACAGGGCGATGGTCGGGCTCGTGACGCGGTTGGGCATGCCGGAGTGCACCTTCTCCTTGTCGACGATGACCCCTTCGATGAGCTGGGTGTCCGTCATCGCGCCGCCCTGCTTCTTGATGAGCTGGATGTTGTCGAGGTCGACGTCGTAGGCGCGTTCGCCCTTCTCGGCGACGGCCGTGACGGCGCGGACGGCGATGTCCGCGAGCAGCTCCTGGTTGAACGAGACCGACTTGGACGCCATCGCGGTGCGCGCGATGTTGCGCAGCGTCGCGACGTCGTCGATCTTGACATCGCTCGAGATCGACGTGAGGACCTCGAGGGCCTTCTGGGAGGCCAGGCGGTAGCCCTGGGAGATGATCGTCGGGTGGATGTTCTGCTCGATGAGCGACTCGGCGCGCTTCAGGAGCTCGCCGGCGAGCACGACCGCGGTGGTCGTCCCATCGCCGCACTCCTGGTCCTGGGTCTTCGCCACTTCGACGAGCATCTTGGCGGCGGGATGCTCGACGTCCATCTCCTTCAGGATGGTGACCCCGTCGTTCGTCACGACGACATCGCCCATCGAGTCGACGAGCATCTTGTCGAGCCCGCGCGGACCGAGCGTCGAACGCACGGCGTCCGCGATGGCCTTCGCCGCGGCGATGTTGTTCGAGAGGGCGCCGCGGCCCTTCTCGCGCTTCGTTCCTTCCTTCAGCACCAGAATTGGCGTTTGTCCGGTCAGCATCTTTCCAGCCTCCGAGAGTCCTCTCGGTAGTCGAAACGGGTAACTTTGCACTTGTATTTAAAACTGACCAGGAGGGGGTGATGTCCCCCGTCGGCGTCGAGGGGGGGGATCACGTCCCGAAACGACGATTGCGGCTCTGGAAGGCACGGATCGCGCGTAGGAAGTCGATCTTGGTAAGCCCGGGCCAGAGGACGTCGGCGAAGTAGAGCTCGGCGTAGGCGGCCTGCCAGAGCAGGAAGTTCGAGATGCGTTCCTCTCCGCTCGTTCGGAAGATGAGGTCCGGGTCGGGGATGTCGGCGGTGTAGAGGTGGCGTGCGACGGTCCCGGAATCGATCCGTTCGGGGGCGAGCTCGCCGTCGCGTACCTCTTCCGCGATCCGACGGATCGCCTGGAGGATCTCCTCGCGTCCCCCGTAGGCCACCGCGACGTTGTAGGAGTAGTCCGAGTACGATCGCGTCGCCTCCTCCGCCCGCTGGACCGCCTCCTGGACGTCGGCCCGAAGGCTCTTCACGTCCCCGATCGCGCGGACGCGGATGTGGTGGCGGTGGACCCGCGGGTCCGTCGCGATCTCGCGGAAGCTCGTCGCGAAGAGGTCCATGAGCGCGTCCAATTCCTCCTTCGGCCGGCTCCGGTTCTCCGTCGAAAGGGCGTAGACGGTCAGGATGTGGATGCCGACCTCGAGGCACCAGTTGAGGAGCTCCTCGAGCTTGTCCTTCCCCTTGAGGTGGCCTTCCTCGATGAGCATGCCGTGACCGGCGGCGAAGCGGCGGTTGCCGTCCATGATGATCGCGAGGTGGCGGGGCACGGGGGCGGACCGGATGTGGTCGAGCAGAGCCTTCTCGGTGGCATCGCGGAACGCCCCGGCGACGGCGTGCGAGAGATACGGCGAGCTCGCCCCCGGCGAGCGGCCTTCGTTCGTCACCGGCATTCGGACGCCCGACCCGCCGTTAAGCGTTCCGGGCGCCGGTGTCCGCGGGAAGGCTCCGGGCCTCGGCCGTGGCGCGAAGGATCTCCCGGATCGAAGCATCGAGGTCGTGGGTGCAATGGACGTTGAGGCGCCGCTCCGTTTCCGAGCGGTCGACCGAGAAGTCGGGATGGAGGATCTCGATGTCGCCCCGGGGGTTGGGGACGATCTCGACCCGGAGCGGGGGACGGTCCGGGAACGACCGGTGGAACTCGGCGGATACCCGGTCGGCGAGCTCGAGGACCGTGGCGGTCTCGCCGCTCGCGACGTTGAAGGTCCACGGCGCGGGCGCGTCCGCGCGCTCCGTAAGGAAACGCGCCGCGGCCTCCCAGTGGGCGAGAACATCCTCGAGGTGGATGTAGTCCCTCCGCTGGGTACCGGGGGCGTTCACGTGGAGGGTTCCGTCCATCGCCTGCTGGGCGAACAGGTTGAGGACGTTGCCCTTGGCGACCGTCCGATCCCCCACGCGGTAGCTTCCGTAAACGTTGCTCATCCGGAGGATCCCGACGGGGATCCCCGCCGGGCCGCTCACGCTCCGCACGACGTCTTCGGCCTCGGCCTTCTGCCGTGCGTACGCGTGCGGAGGTCGAGGCGGGGTCGCCTCCGTGATCGGAAGGCGATCGGGGATGCCGACCACCGCGAAGCTGCTGGCGAGGGCGAGCGGGATCCCCTTCGTGCGGCAGAACTCGGCCACGCGACGCGTCGCGTCGACGTTCACCGCACGGCTGCCCACGGGATCGTTCGCGCACGCCATCACGCCCGATACAGCGGCGAGGTGGAGGACGACCTCGGACTCCCCCAGGATCCGGAGCCCCGCGTCGTCCCGAAGGTCGGCGCGCTCGACCGGGACGTCAGGGTGGACGACCGTCAACGGACCCGAAAAGTTGTCGAGCGCGCGGACGGTATGACCCTTCGCGATCAGGCGGGGAAGGAGCGCCCCGCCGATGAATCCGGCCGCTCCCGTGACGCCGATGACGGCCACGTATCGCGTGAGGCGCGGGCCCACTTAATCCCGACGGGGGAGCGGCGCGCCCGCACGCGACGGCACTTGCCCTTATCCGTCCGACGGCCTTGGTGCGTCCGACGGAAGGTAGGTCGACGATGCGCATCCTCCGTCTCGACACCTGGGACGGACGCGGTGGCGGTGCCCAGGAGTACATTCGCACGGTCTGCAGCGAACTCGAGGCGCGCGGCCACCCCAACCGCGTGATCAACCTCGTCGACCGACCGGGGGATCGCCCCCTCGCGCGCGAGACCACCGTGCTGGTTCCATCGATGGGACTCCGGCGGGTCTCGAAGGATATCCTCGACGCCCCCGAGGTACGCGAAGCCTTCGACGGGCTCGTGCGATCGTTCGACCCCGACCTGGTCCAGTTGCACCATTTCGACGCCGGATTCGCCACGGTCGCCGACCTCTTCGCCCGGGTGAGGGCCCCGGTCGTCATGACGGCGCACGACGCCGAACTCGTCTGCCCGATCTCGACGCTCGTGCGTCCGGGCAACATCATCTGCGAGGGCGGCGTCCGGCCGCGGTGCCTCTTTACCGGTTGCCACGTCGGGTTGGGAGGACCCTACAACTTGTGGCAGCGACGGGTCTTCGACCGGAAGGTTCGGCCCCGCGTTCGGGCGTACTTGTGCCCGAGCATGTCGCTCACGCGCTACCTGGATGCCCACGGGTACCGGCCGGCGGTCCACTTGCCCTCCTTTGCCCACATCCCCTCCGAGGTCATCGAACGGCCGACGCCCCCTCCGTCGGCCTCCACGCCCCCGACGATCGGGTATCTCGGCCGCCTCGAATGGTACAAGGGGGTCCACGACCTCATCGACGCGCTCGCGCTCGTGCGACGCGCGGTGCCCGACGTGCGCCTCGACCTCGCCGGCGACGGCCCGTTTCGCCCCACGCTCGAAGCCCAGGTCGCCCGGCTCGGCCTAAGCGATCATGTCGTCTGGCGAGGGCAGGTCGACGGGCCGGCGAAGGAGGCGTGGTTCCGGGGGATCCACGTCGCGGCCACGCCCTCGAATCTCTGGGAGAACTTCCCGTTGACCGCGCTCGAGGCCCTCACGAGGAGCCGACCGGTCGTGGCGACCGATATCGGGGGGATCCCCGACATCGTCGACGATGGGGTCAGCGGGCGGCTCGTCCCCATCGCGAGCCCCCACGCTCTCGCCGACGCGCTTCGTTCCCTCCTCCTCGCGCCGGAGGCGGCCGCCCGTCTGGGCGCGGAGGGGCGCCGGCGAACCCTCGCGCGCTACACGCCGGCGATCCACATCGACCGGCTCCTCGCGGTCTATCGTGCCGTTCTCGGTGGATCGACCCTCCGATCGGGAATGGAGGCGCAGGACCTCGTGGACCCGCGCGCAACGGCGTGAGGGGGAGTCGCCCCGCCGCGCAGCGGACCGCGGCGAGAGGAGCGCCCTGGTCGGGAGTCTCGGCGGGGAGGCGGTCCTCCCGCGCGTTCGAACCCGAGTCCCAGGCTCGACAGACCTAGATCCTAGACCGCTAGACTACCAGGGCACGCCCGACCGCGCTAGCTGCGCCGTCTCTTGAACCTTGCCCCGCGCGCCGTCGATCGAGGTCGCACGGCGGGGTCGAGAAGGGCCGGAGGGCCGCAACGCGAACGAACCGGGATCGGAGGATCCCACGTCCGACGGGGACGAGAATGGCCGCACGAGCTCGCCCGGCGGACCGCGGCCGCTTCGTGGCGAGATTTTCCTTGACAAGAGCATATAGACGGGGAGGTCCGTGACGCTCCCGACGCCATGCACGGTACGCACCGACGCAATCCCACGCCGAACGTCGCCCTGATCGTGCTCGTCGCGATGACCCTTCTCCCGATGGGTCTACCCGGCCCGCTCGGAGGGTCAACGGCGACGCCACCTTCCACGGGAGGCAACCCTACGGCGCCGTCGGCCGCCTCGGTGGCCCTCCGGGCGGCCGCGGCGAGTCTGTCGAACGGTTCGGGCGCGGCGCCCGAACCGCCGTGGAGCTGCCCCTCCGGCCCTCGCGTGGGTTCAGGTTGCGGTCCGTCCGCCGGCCCCACGCGGCCCCCCCGGTTCTCGCCACCGCTCACCGGCGTTCCGGGCTCCGGATGGACCCACGTTCCCACCTCGCTCGCTCCGCCGTCGCGCGACTCGTCCTCGATGACGTTCGATGCTGCGATCGCGTCGGTCGTGCTGTTCGGAGGCCGCGACGCCTCGGGGACCGCGGTCAACGACACGTGGGAGTTCGCCGGGGGGGTCTGGAGCAATCTCACCCGTACGCTTCCCGTCGCACCGAGCCCCCGATGGGGCGCGAGCCTGGCGTACGACGGCGTGGACGGCTATGCGGTCCTGTTCGGGGGTCGAAACGCCACCGCCTTCTTCAACGATACCTGGGAGTTCAATGGGACGAACTGGATCCGCCTCACGCCGACGAGCGCGCCTTTGCCTCGTTCCGCCGGGCTCTTCGCCTACGATTCGGTCGACCATTACGTCCTCCTCTTCGGTGGCCAGGTCACGTCGGGCGGGTCCCCCGTGAACGACACCTGGAGCTACGCGGGCGGCAATTGGACGAACCTCACCGGCTCGTCGCCCTCGCCCTCCCCCGCGTGGGGTGCCGGGATGGCCTTCGATGATGCCGATGGCGCCATGGTCTACTTTGGAGGCTCGTCCACGGGCCCGCCCGGTTGTATCCCCGTGTCCTCCTCCACCTGGACCTTCTCCTCGGGCAATTGGACCAATCGGTCGCCCGTCCTCCCGACCGCGCCGCCCGGGGTCGTGGGCCCGGCGGGGATGGCGTACGACCCCGCTTCGGAGTCGGTCCTCGTCTTCAGCGGTATCGGCGCGGTCGGGTTCTTCTGTCAGGCCACCCCCGAACTCTGGGCGTACCACCTCGGCAATTGGACGAATCTGACGCCCTTCTTTGCGGCCGGGCCGTCTCCGAGGTTTGGGGCGGGATTCGCCGGGGACCCGGCGATCAACGGAACCCTCCTCTTCGGCGGGAACACCAGTTGGGGCGCCGGCATATCGGCGGTCCGGAACGACACGTGGACGCTCGACATCGGTCCCGGAGTCCGCGCCGCGTGGTCCGTTGAGCCACGGTCGGCCCTACCGTCGGAAAGCGTACGAGCGCAGGTCACGCCGTACCTCGGCGATCCGCCCTACGGGATCACCTGGAACTTCGGGGACGGGAGCCCGAACGGGTCGACCCCCAGCGTGACCCATGCCTACGCTTCGGTGGGTCGATACGACCTCAACGTGAGCGTCCTCGACGCCCACGGCTCCTGGGCCAACTTCTCGCGATCGCTCGTCGTGGCGAACGGAACGTGGAC
The DNA here is from genome assembly GCA_050749685.1 of Thermoplasmata archaeon. Classification (GTDB taxonomy): domain Archaea; phylum Thermoplasmatota; class Thermoplasmata; order Lutacidiplasmatales; family UBA184; genus Lutacidiplasma. The sequence continues at coordinate 23,710 of JBOGRS010000013.1, read as the reverse complement.
CAACCTCACCAACTGGTCGATCGCGCCGCCCGCCCGAACGCGAGCCGCGATGGCGTACGACCCGGGCGCGAACGCGGTCCTCCTCTACGGCGGCGAGGACAGCGCCCAGTTCCCTCTCGGAGACACCTGGGAGTTCCAGGACGGGAACTGGACCCAGATCCTGACGCCCCCTGCGTCCTCCCCGCCGCCGGTCTTTGGGGCGGCGATGGTCTACGACTCGACCGACCGTACCCTCCTGCTTTTCGGAGGCACCGACGGGGCGTACCCGAACAACTGGACGTTCGAGTTCAACACGTCGTCGGACCTGTGGGTGCAGGTCGCTTCGACGAGCGCCCCTTCGCCACGAACGGGGAGCGTCGTCTTCGACGATCCGGCGGATGGCGGGGTCGTCCTCTACGGCGGGGAGTGCCCGGGGTGCGGTACGCTCGGCCGGGACCTCATCGATCAGGACACGTGGATCTTTGCCGGCGGTAGCTGGTCGAACGTGACCTCCACGGTGTTCGGTCGCCCGCCGAAACTCGTGTTCGCCGGCGGTGCCGACGACGTCGCGGACGGATACGGCCTCATCTATGGCGGCAGTTCCGGCGGGTGCCCGGGGGAGTCCCTCACATGGGCGTTCTCGTCCGGAACGTGGACCAACCTCACCGCAACGGCGGGTCAACCTCCGTCGTCGGCCAGCGGAGCGAGCGCGCTCGCGTACGACCCATCGCTGGACGGGATCGTCGCCTTCGGCGGCTCCGTCTCACCCTCCTCCGGGGCGGGATGCACGACGACCAACTCGACGTGGCTCTTCCGCGGGGGAGGCTGGTCCAATCTGACCGCGGGCTCGAACCTGAGCGCCGACTTCTCCACTCCACCGAGCGCCCGGACGTTCGGCGCGCTCGCCTACGACGACGCCAATGGCATGCTCGTCCTCTTCGGGGGAAACGTCTCCGCATCGTCGTCCCAGGGCGCGGTCGCGGACACCTGGACCTTCCCCGGCTTTCCCGAACAGATGCGGGCGACGGCCGTGCCGTCGGCGGGCGACGCACCGCTGGTCGTCAATTTTAGCGCGACGATCTACGGGGGAAGCGCACCGTACCGGACCGCATGGGCGTTCGGGGATGGATCGCCCAACGCGACGAATCTCTCGGTCACGCACCGCTACCCCGCCGGGGGCACGTTCGTGGCGGTCGTCACCGTGATCGACGCGCACGGTCGCGTCGCCCGGCTCCTCGTGGTCGTGGCCATCCAGGCCCACCTCGCGGTGACCGCCGGGACCACGGCGCGGGTGGTCGAGCGGCCGTACGGCATCGGCTTCCGCGCCCACGTGTCCGGCGGGCTCGGACCGTACTCGTACGTCTGGGGGTTCGGCGACGGCCAGTCGACGACGATGGCGAACCCGAACCACTACTATGCGCTCGCGGGGAACTACACCGCCAGCCTGACGGTCCGCGACGCCTTCCACCAGGTGAACGTCTCGCTCGTCGGGGTGACGGTCCTTCCCGCCTTGTCCGCCTCGGCGATGGTCGCGCCGCTCTGGGGGGACGCTCCGCTGGTCATCCACGCCAACGCGTCCTCGTTCGGGGGGTCGGCGCCGTACACCACGAGCTGGAACTTCGGCGACAAATCGAATCTCGTCAGCGGAGCGAGCGCGGTACACACCTACCTCGTCGCCGGGGCGTTCGCGCTGACGTTCAACGTGACGGACTCGCTCAACTACACCGTGCTGGTCCACGCGAACGTCCTGGTCGAACCGCCGCTGAGCGTGTCGGTCCTCGCCTCGCCCTCGAACGGGCTCGCCCCGCTCCCCGTCAGCGTGAGCGCGGTCCTGGCGGGAGGGACGTTGCCGTACAATCAGACGTGGTCGTTCGGGGACGGGACCTACGTCTACGGAGCACCGACCGCGACGCACACCTACCCGCGCGCCGGAAGCTTCACGGTCCGTTTCACCGTCGTCGACGCCACGGGAGCCGCCGTCAACGGCTCGACGCGGATCGACGTCGTCGAACCGCTCTCGGTCGACCCGAACGCGAGCGGGAGGGAAGGCGCGGTACCGTTCACCGTCGCGTTCCGCGCGGGGGACGTCGGTGGGTTGGCGCCGTACAATTACTCGTGGGGGTTCGCCGACGGGTCCCCCGGCGCCTTCGTGGAGGACCCGAGCCACACGTTCACCGAGATCGGTTCGCATCGCGTCACCCTCGACGTCGTCGATTCCCTGGGCGAGGTCGCGAGCTCGTCGATCATGGTCGTGGTGGTGACGCCCCTCGTCGCCCGCCTTTCGGCCGACGCTTCGGCCGTCGCCGTCGGAGCGAACGTCACCTTCTCGACGACGACGAACGGAGGAGCACTCCCACTGAGGTTCCACTGGTCCGGCCTTCCGGCCGGATGCTCGGGTCCGGATGCCCCGACGTTCAGCTGTACGGTCGGGGAATCCGGGACCTTCACCATCCACGTGACCGTTTCCGATACCGTCAACGAGACCGTGGTCGCCCTCACGAACCTCACGGTGACCGCGGCGTCGTCCCCCACTTCCTCCGGGATCCCGGGAGGCTACGTCACGGTGGCGCTCGGGGCGGCCGTCATCGTCGTCGTCATCGCTCTCCTCCTCGTACGGGCGCGACGACGGACCCGCACGGGCCGATCGAACGCCGTTCCTCCGGACCCCGCCGACGAGGTCGCCCCGGAGAGCGCCGAGGTCGGGCCGCCCCCCGAGGAGGACGGATAACCGGACCCCCGCTGCCATTGGAGACCGGCGTTTATCTACCGGACCGAGCGTCGAACGCCTTGCTCGGAGGCGTGAACGATGGCCGTACTGTCCGCATGGTCCCTAACCCTTCTCTTGGCGATCGCCGGTATCGTGGCGCTGAACCAGCTCGGTCTCAATCTCGCCGTGCTCGTGAGCGCGTCCCTCCACCTGGTCGAACACTTCCTCGGCCAGCCGCTCGTCGTGGCCTGAACCCACGAACTTTCGGCCCCGGGGGGGTCCGTACAGGGTCACCTTGACCCCGGTGCTTCGATGGCGGGGGCTCCCCACCCAGGATGTCCGTGGAGCACGGAGGGGACGGGAAGGAAGGAAGGGGAACGGGTTGGACCGCGCCCCCCGTGAGGGGGGCGAAGTGGGTATCGACTTAGACGGAGCGCCCGCAGCTCGTGCAGGTGCGGCTCGCCGGGTTCATCGGGGCCCCGCAGGACGGGCAGTTGGCGGGCACCGGGCCACTCCCCATCGGGGCGCCCATCGGGGGGGCCATCATCGGCGGGGCGACCATCGGCGGGGCCTGAGGCGCCTTGTAGGTGATCGCGAGGACGCCGCCGATCAGCGCGAGGAGGAATCCGATGAAGAACCCGCCGAGCGCGGTGGGAAGGCTCACGATCGCGAGGATGATGATGAGGATACCCCAGATCGTCTTCATCTGGGGCCGCACGTACAACATCACCGACAGGACGATGATCAGGAGACCGACCACGAGCCCGACGAAGAAGATCCCGGCGATCCCCCCGATGAACGACGCGAGGAAGCTCCCGATGACCGCGAGCACGATGCCCGCGAGCAGCACGAAGATTCCTCCGATCAGCGACAGCACGAATCCGGCGGTGGGTACGTTGTTTGCCATTGGGTGACCCCACTCACGCGAGTTGGGTCGTCTTACTTAAATGCGCGGTTCGACGCATCGAGGTGCCGGCTACCGTGAAGATCGGGGCGTCGGTGCCCTTTCCGCGATCTGGGCGGCCGAGATCGCCCCGGACGGGGTCAGATAGGCGGTGACGTAGCGGAAGGGGGTCACGTCGAACGCGGGGTTACGTCCGGGGCTGCGGGCGGGCATGATCGTGCGTCCGGCGAGGGTGCGCACCTCGTCGACCGATCGCTCCTCGACCGGGATCGTCTCCCCCGTCGTCGACGCGAGGTCGAACGTGCTCCAGGGGGCGGCCACGTAGAACGGCACGCCGTTCTCGTGGGCGACCACCGCCTTCTCGTAGGTCCCGATCTTGTTCGCGACGTCCCCGTTGCGGGCGATCCGGTCGGCGCCGACGACGACCGCGTCGACCTCGCCGGTCCGCATGAAGTGACCGGCGGCGTTGTCCGCGATGACGGCGTGCGGGATCCGCTCGCGGGCGAGCTCCCACGCCGTGAGGCGCGAGCCTTGCAGGAGCGGCCGGGTCTCATCGACCCAGACGAAGACGCGCTGCCCGGCCTGCCACGCGACCCGGATGGGGGCGAGCGCGGTCCCCCACTCGACCGTCGCGAGGGCGCCCGCGTTGCAGTGCGTCAGCACCCTCTCCTTCCCGTGGAGGAGCGGCGCCCCCGCTTCCCCGATCGCATGACACGCCCCCACGACCTCGTCCCGGAACGCGTGGGCGGCAGCGAGCGGGTCGTCGCCCGATCGCCAGGCGGTCTCGACGCGGGCGATGCCGACGAAGAGGTCGAGGGCGGTCGGGCGCGTCGCCCTGAGGAGGGCCGCGGCGCGTTCCGGGGTGGCGCGAGGCTCGCGGGACGCGAGGGCCATCCCGTACGCGGCCGCGACGCCGATCGACGGGGCGCCGCGGACGACCATCGTGCGGATCGCCTCCGCGACCTCGCGCACGTGCGTGAGGCGGCGGACCGCGAGCGTCCCGGGGAGCTTGCGCTGGTCGATGAGGTGGAGCGCACCGTTGCGGAACCAGAGCGCCCGGACCACCATCGTCGACCCTCTAGGCGTCGAAGGTGTGGAGGAGATCGAGCCACTCGGGTCCGACGGTCTTCGGGGCGGCGAGCGCCGCGTCGAACGGGACCCCGTCGACCCCACCCCCTCGAAGGACCGCCACCTCGCCGAAGCGGCCGGCGAGGGCGAGGTCGACGGCCTTCGCGCCGAGGCGGGTCGCGAGGACACGGTCGAAGAGCGTCGGCGGGCCTCCCCGCTGGATGTGGCCGATCGACGCGCTCCGGGTCTCGACCCCCGTGAGGGTCTCGATCCGACGGGCGAGGCGGCTCCCGACGTCGCGCTGGCCCAGTAGCTCGTGGCCGAACTCGTCCCGCCCGGCGGCGCCGCCCTTCGGCGCCCCCAGGTCGACGCCCTCCGAGACGACGACGAGCGCGTAGCCCCGCCGCGCGACCGCGGCGCGCACGCGTCGCACGAGCCCGGCCTCATCGAACGGCTCCTCGGGGACGAGCGTCGCGTCCGCCGCCCCGGCGAGGCCCGTGGCGAGCGCCACCCAACCGGCGTGGCGTCCCATCACCTCGAGGACGATCGCACGGTGGTGGCTCCCCGCGGTGTCGCGAAGGCGCGCGAGCGCGTCCATCGCGACCGTCGACGCCGAGTCGAAGCCGAACGTCCAATCCGTGGCGGCGACATCGTTGTCCATCGTCTTCGGCACCCCCACGACGTGGGGGCCGAGACGATGGAGCTCGCGCGCGGCCGAGAGCGTGTCGTCCCCGCCGATGGCGATGACGACGTCGACCTGGTGGCGGGCCAAGGTGGCGCGGACCTTCTCGATATCGGCGGGGTTCGTGAACGGGTTCGTCCGCGAGCTCCCGAGGACCGTGCCCCCCCGCGCGATCGCCTCCGTGAGCTGGGCGGGCTCGAGCGGTCGGGTGAGGTCGTCCCGGACCCCCTTCCACCCGTCGAGGAAGCCGATCGTCGTGTGGCCCGCGCGCGCCGCGCGGTAGACGACGGCGCGGACGGCGGCGTTGAGTCCCGGACAGTCCCCGCCACCGGTGAGGACACCGAAGATCACGCTGCGACCTCGATGTACTGGCGCGGGGCCGTGGTGAGGAAGCGGTAGCCGTCCTTCGTGATCACGACGTCGTCTTCGATGCGCACGCCGCCGTGGCCGGGGAGGTAGATGCCCGGCTCGACCGTGATCGTCATCCCGACCTCGATCGGCTCGTCGATCGTGTGGTTCATCGCGAAGCCATCGTGGACCGCGAGGCCGATCGAATGGCCGAGGCCATGGGTGAAGCGCCCCTTCCACGGGGAGGCGTCGATGACCTGCTGCGCCGCGAGGTGGACCGTCTTCGCGCTCACCCCCGGCCGAAGGACGTCGAGGGCCGCCCGCTGCGCGGCCTCGACGGTCTCGTGGACGTGCTTGAGCTCGGGATCGGTCCGGCCGAAGTGGAAGGAGCGGGTGATGTCGCTCGCGTAGCGGCGGAAGTACGCGCCGAAGTCGCAGACGATCGACTGGCCGCTCTCGAGGCGGTGGCCCTGGGGCGCGTAGTGGGGCTCGGCGCTGTTCGCGCCGAACCCGACGATCGTCGCGAAGCTGCGGCCCGACGCGCCCGCACGGACCATCCGGTACTCCACCTCGGCGGCGAGCTCGAGCTCGGTCATCCCGCTCTTGAGGAGGCTCGGGATCTCCTCGCCCACCTTCGAGCCGATCGCGCCGGCGCGCTCCAGGCGTCGGATCTCCTCCGCGTCCTTGACCTGCCGCGTCCTGCGGATCGCCGGGCTCGCGTCCACCCAGTGGGCGGACGGCAGCGCCTTCTCGAGGGCGAGGAACGCCTCGTGGGTGAGCTCGCGGTAGTTGAGCGCCACGTGGCCCTTCGGCGGGACGAGCTCGTGGAGGAGGCGCTCGCGTTCCTCCCGGTTCGCCGGGACGTGGACGGTTACATCGGCGTCCGCCTTCGCGGCCTGGCGGGCGCTCTCCTCCTCGAGGGGCGAGGAGAAGACATCGACCTTCCCGTCCCGGTGCGCGATCGCGATCGACCCCTCGAAGAGGCCGCTCGGCACATCGAAGACGTAGAAGAAGCTCTGGTCGAGGTGGGGGTCGACCGAGTTCGCGAGGAGGAGCGCTTCGGTGGTGCCGGGGAGCTTATCGAAGATCGATCGGACGCGGGCCTTCATGGAGCCGGCCCCACGGGATGCCGCCCTTCAAGGTTTGCGGACGCGGCCGTGAGGTCCTTCGCCGAGAGGAGGAGCTGGCGCGCGGCCGCGACCTCGTCGACCCGGCCGACGGAGAGCGAGCGAGGGGCGGCGTGCAGGTTCTCCGGGGTGTCCTGAACGGCCCGCGTGAACGCCGCGATGAACGCGTCCAGGTCCCGGCGGCTCTCCGTCTCGGGAAGCTCGATCATGAGCGCCTCGTCGACGAGCGAGGGGAAGTAGACCGTCGGGGCGTGGACGCCCTCGTCGAGGAGGCGCTTCGCAAGGTCGACGGTGCGTAGTCCGCGCGCCGTGAGCGGGGCCCCGGAGAGGAGGAACTCGTGCTTCACGAGCGGGGAGAAGGGCCGAGGGAGCAGCGCCCCGAGCTTCTTGCCCACGTAGTTCGAGTTGAGCACCGCGCGGCGGCTCACGTGCTTCAACCCCTCCTCCCCGTGGGCGAGGAGGTAGACGTAGGCGCGCAGGTCGAGCCCGAAGTTCCCGAGCCCGGACTTGATCTTGCCGATCGACTTCGGCCGGTCGAAGTCAAGATGGAACGTCCGTCCCTTCCTCACGATCCGGGGGATGGGGAGGTAGGGCGCGAGCCGGTCGCCCGCCGCGAGGACGCCCGCCCCCGGCCCGCCGCCGCCGTGGGGGGTCGCGAAGGTCTTGTGGAGGTTGAGGTGCGCGACGTCGAACCCCATGCGGCCCGGGTTCGTCACCCCCAGGATGGCGTTGAGGTTCGCACCGTCGTAGTAGAGCATCCCCCCCGCGCCGTGGACGATCTCGGCGAGTTCGACGATGTGGCCTTCGAAGAGGCCCGCGGTGTTGGGGTTGGTCAGCATGAAACCCGCCGTGCGGTCGGAGACCTCCTTGCGGAGCTCGGCGAGGTCGACGCACCCGTCCTTCGACGGGATCTCGCGGGTCGTGAACCCGGCCATCATCGCCGACGCGGGGTTCGTCCCGTGCGCGGTGTCCGGGAGGAGGATCTCGGTCCGACGGTCGATCTCCCCGCGTTCGGCGAAGTAGGCGCGCACCATCAGGAGCGCCGCATATTCCCCGTGCGCTCCGGCCGCGGGCTGGAGGGAGACCTCGGGGAGGCCGGTGATCCGCGTGAGGGCGCGCTCGAGGCGCCAAAGGATTTCGAGAGCCCCCTGGACCGTCGACTCCGGCTGGTTCGGGTGAAGGTCCGCGGCTCCCGAGCGGCGGGCGAGCACCTCGGCGACCCTCGGGTTGTACTTCATCGTGCACGAACCGAGCGGGTAGATCGAGGTCTCAATCCCGAAATTCATCTGGGAGAGGCGGGTGTAATGGCGAAGGACCTCGAGCTCGCCCAGCTCGGGCCACGCGACGCCGGTGCGGCGCCGCATCCTTTCCGGGACCGTCGCGATCGGCGGGACGGGGGCGGGATCGCTCGGGCCCAGATCCCAGACCGGCGGCTCGTCCCAGCGCGCCTGACGGAACGTCATACCGCCGCCTCCGCCGCGGGCAGAATGGCGCGCGCCACCCTAGCGTAGCGCTGGATCTCCTTGTCCGTGGTCCGGTCGGTGACCGCGGTGAGGTAGAGCTCCTCGGACGGTCCGCCGTGGCCCGGCCTCGGGTCGGCGAGAGGATGTCCGCCCAGCACCTTGCGGCGGGTGAGGCCGGCGAGGAAGGGGGCGACGCGACCCCGGGTCACGCGGACCGCAAACTCGGAGAGGTACGGCGCGTCGAACCGTGGGGCCGCGAGACCGTCGATGGAGGCGAGCGCGTTCGCCAGCGTGCGGGCCTTCTCGCTCAGGCGGGCCTGCTGCTCGGCGAGCCCCTTCGGGCCGACCACGGTCGCGTGGACCACGAAGGCGAGGGCGAGCAGCGATTGGTTCGTGCAGATGTTCGAGGTCGCGCGGGAGCGTCGGATGTGCTGCTCGCGCGTCTGCAAGGTGAGCGTGAAGGCGCGACGCCCTTCGGCGTCCCGCGTCGCCCCCACGATCCTCCCCGGTGTCACGCGGAGGTGCTCGCGACGGCAGGCGAAGAGGCCGAGGAGGGGGCCTCCGAACGAGGGCGGCGACCCGAACCCCTGACCCTCGCCCACGACGACATCGGCCCCCCAGCTTCCCGGGGGATCGAGCACGGTGAGGGCGAGCGGGTCGGCGACCACGACGTACGGGACCGTCCCGAGGATCGACTTGAGGTCGAGGAGGCCCTCGTCGAGCAGCCCGAAGCCGTTCGGGAGGTCGGCGAGCATGCCGAAGACGTCGCCGCGACCCACCTCGCGACGCACGGCGTCCAGGTCGAGCCGACCGGTCCTCGGGTCGAAGGGGATCTCTTCGATCCGCGACCCCGGGCCGGTCCCGTAGTTGGCGAGGACGCTCTTCTCCTCCCACGGAAGGCTCGCCGGCACCAGGAAGCGGCGCCCCTCGTGGAGGCGGTGGCAGAGCAGCATCGCCTCCCCCGCGGCCGTCGCACCGTCGTAGAGGGAGGCGTTCGCGACGTCCATGCCCGTGAGCTCGACCCACAGGCTCTGGAACTCGAAGAGCGCCTGCAGCATCCCCTGGCTCGCCTCCGGCTGGTAGGGCGTGTAGGACGTGTAGAACTCGCTACGGGAGAGGATGGCGTCGACCGCGGCCGGGAGGTAGCGCGACGCGACCCTCCCGCCCAGGAAGGAGGCGAACTTGCCGAGCGGTTTGTTGCGGGCGAGGATCTTGTCGACGGCGGCGACGACCTCGCTCTCCTCGAGTCCCGCCGCGAGGCCCATCCGGCCCAGGCGGACCTTCCTCGGGACGTCGGCGAAGAGCTCGTCGACGTTCGTCAGCCCGAGCTCGCGTACCAAATCGGCTTCGACCGCTGCCGAGTCCGGGATCCATCGAGGCACGAGGTCACCCCGATTCGCGCCGGAGCCGGGCACCCTTCAAAAGCCCATCGGGGCGGGGGGCGTTCGGCCGGGGCGTGCCGGGGGAAAGCCTGATGGCGGGACCCGGCTCGTCGGGGGGCGGGGCGTAGGATGCCGATGCGCAAGGGTAAGGAGGACCGCGGGGCGGCACGGGCCAGCGGTCCCGGCGTCCGCCCGTCGTCCCGGATCCTCGACACGGCCTTTCGCACGGCCTACCGCGCCGCGCCCCGCGGCAAGACCCGGTTCGACCGGTCTCGCCTGAGGGCGCAGCTCAAGGTCGTGCGCAGCGGCGCCGTGGTCCTGCGTCACCTCGGCGCGGCGGCGAAGCCGTTCCGCGGGCCCGGGCTCGTCGACTTCGAGCGCCGCCTCGTGGCCGAAGCGTTCGGCTCCGGCCAGCTCGAGCACTCGCTCGACCGCGTCCACCGCGCCACGGAGCGGATCCGCGGACTCGGGCGCGACGAGAAGCGGTCGATCGCCCGCGCCTCCTCCGAGGCGGAGTTTGCCGAGGGCGTGCGACGTTTCTACGGGAAGCTCGCGAGCTTCGTACGGGAGGTGGACGAGGACCTGCGCGAGCTCGAGCGGATCCGTCGCTACCTCGCCGACCGGCCGAAGGTCGATCCCGCCCAGCCGACGCTCGTCGTCGCCGGCTTCCCGAACGTCGGAAAGTCGTCCCTGGTCGCGCGCCTCTCCACGGCCCGACCCAAGGTCGCGAGCTACCCGTTCACGACGCTCTCCGTGGCCGTCGGCCACGCCGACCTGGGGTTCGACCGGCTCCAGGTGATGGACACCCCCGGCGTGCTCGGCCGCCCGACGCGTTCCAATCCCGCCGAGGCCGAGGCCGAGATCGCCGTCGCGAGCGCGGCCAGCGCCGTCCTCTTCGTCCTCGACCCTACCGAGCTCTCGGGCTATCCGCTCGAGGACCAGGAACGGCTGCTCGCCCGGTGGCGGGAGGAGTTCCCGACCCTCCCGTTCGTCGTCGTCGAGACGAAGTCGGACCTCGCACCGGGATCGGGGCGCCCCGACCGGCTCCGCGTATCGGCCCAGACGGGCGAGGGGATCGACGCCCTGCGCACCCGCATCGAGGAGATCCTGAGCGCGCGCGCGCCGCGCACCGCGGCGGCGTCGGGGGTCGAGGAGTGGCCCGACGCGTGGGACACCCCCCCGAAATCTTCGGCGTCCTAGATCGCCCGCCGTCGGGGGGATCAGACGGAGAACTTCTGCCCGTTCTCGGGCAGGAGGACCTCGCATTCGTCCGGGCCGAGCGCCTCCGCGAGCTGCTCGCGATGGTCGCCGTGCATGAGGACGAGCTTCTTCGCGTGGGTCGCGCGCACGAGCTTGAGGAGCTCGGAGTGGCCGGCGTGCGCGGAGAAGTCGAACTTCACCACCTCGCACGCCGGCCGGACCGTCACCTCATCGATCGTGAGGGTCCCCTGGTCGAGGAGCTGGCGGCCGTTCGACCCGTCCACCTGGAAGCCGGTGAGGAGGATCGAACTGTTGGGGTCGCGGTAGAGCTCGCTGATGTACTGGAGGACGGGACCCCCGTCGAGCATCCCCCCCGTCGTCACGACGACATCGGCGTCCCGAAGGACATGGCGGCGCTGGCTCGCGCTCTCGACCAGGTGGACGTGCTCGAGCGCCCGGCGGTACCGGCGCGCATCGGCGAGGTACTCCGGGGCGGCGAGGTAGATCGAATTGACCGCGCGCGCCATCCCGTCCAGGTAGATCTCGTGCCCGTCGTGGGCGAGCGCCATGAGGACCTCCTGGGCGCGGCCGACCGCGAAGGCCGGCACGATCACCTTGCCGCCGCGCTCGACCGTCTCGGCGATCTTGTCGCGGAAGCGCCGCTCGGTCTCCTTGCGATCGGGGTGCTCGCGTCCGGCGTAGGTCGACTCCATCACGAGGACATCGCAGGGGACGGGCTCGGCCGCCCCCACGAGGTGGGTCGGGATCGTCTGGAGGTCACCGGTGAAGAGGAGGTCGACATCGCCGCGGTAGAGGAACATCGACGCGCCGGGGATGTGGCCGGCGGGCGTGAGCTCGACCTCGATGCCGTGGTGCCGGTAGACGCCGTGCCGGTCGACGGCCCGAAATCGCTGGTCGAGGTCCCGGATGTCCCCGGGGTCGTACGGGGGGATGTACCCTTCCAGCCGGGCGACCTTGAGCGCGTCGCGGGTGAGGAGGCCGGCGAGCGCGATCGTCACCGGGGTGGCGACGATCGAGGCGCGCGGGATCCGGGTGAGGATCGGGGTCATCCCGGAGTGATCGAGGTGGGCGTGGGAGAGGAAGGCCGCGTCCAGGTTGAGCGGCGCCGGGCGCGGGTAGGCGGGGGGGTCGGACGGTGTCATGCCGTAGTCGAAGAGCAGGGTCCGGCCCTGGTCGCGCACGACCAGACCGAGCGAACCGACCTCCGATGCGCCGCCGAGGAACTGGAGCTCCACGGCGCGCGAGCGGGGTGCGCGATTTAACGTCTCGCCGACGCGGGGGACCGGTCGGCGCGAGGTAGGTCTATTAGGCCGCCCCGGGTCTCGCGGGCGTGCCCGACGCGGACGCCGCGGCGCTCGAGGTCCTCTTCCGCATCGGCTCGGCGGTCCACCGCACGGTCCGACGGGCGAGTACATCGCCGCACCGCGGGGACATCGTCGCGATGGGGGCCGACGGTTCCCCCACGGAGGAGCTCGACCGCATCGCCGAAGCCCAGATCCTGACGATGCTCGAGCGCGAGCACGTCGATTGGGACCTCCTGAGCGAGGAGGTGGGGCTCGTGCGGCGCGGGGGGAAGCGCACCCTCGTCGTCGACCCGATCGACGGGAGCCACAATGCGCTTCGGAACCTCCCGTTCTCGACGATCTCGCTCGCGCTCGGGTCGGGGACGTTGGGCGGGATCGACGTCGGCGTGATCCACCACCTCTCGAGCGGCGCCAACTTCTGGGCGGTGCGGGGACGCGGAGCGTTCCGGGACGGCCGTCCGATCCGGGTCCGTCCGTGGGAGGCGCGTTCCGAGCTCTACTTCATCAACCTCGGGCGCCACTCGACGGCGCGCGCCGTCGGCTTGGCCGCGAAGGCGCGACGCGTCCGGTCGCTCGGGTGCGCCTCGATCGAGATGGCGATGGTCGCCCAGGGGAGCGCGGACGCCTACATCTTCGAGAACGACACGGTCCAGCGCAACCTGCGCGTCACCGACATCGCCGCCGCCTACCGTCTCCTCGTGGAGGCCGGCGGATGCGCCGGGACGGCGGAGTTTAACCCCCTCGACCCGATCCCGCTCGACCTCGCCCAGCACACGAGCGTCTTCGCGTTCGGGGACGCGGCGCTCCGCTCCGCGATGCGGTCGGGGAGGTCGTCGTGAGGATCGCCCTCACGGCCAACCCCCAGAAGCCGGCCGCCCTCGACCTCGCTCGACGGGGGATCGCCCGGCTGGACGGACGGGCCGACCTCGTCCTCGCCGAGGAGACGGCGGACGCGATCCGATCCGACCTCCCGCGCGCGCCCCTCGAGGCGATCGACGCCGACGTCCTGGTCGCGATCGGGGGGGACGGAACGTTCCTGGCCGCGCTCCAGCGCACGCGCCTCCCGCTCCTCCCCGTGAACGCCGGGACGTTCGGGTTCCTCGCGGAGGTCGACGCGGGCGCGGGTCCGTCCTTCGAGGAAGCGCTCGACCGCCTCCTCGAGGGCCGCTACCTCCTCGAGGAGCGGATGAAGCTCGCGAGCGCGGTGGGCGCGGACAACTTCCCCGACGCGACCAACGAGGTCGTCGTCCACACGAGCCAGGTGGCCAAGATGCGCCTCTTCGAGATCGGCGTGGACGGCGGGGTGATCGGACGGCTGCGCGCCGACGGGATCATCCTCGCGACGCCCACGGGGTCGACGTCGTACGCCCTCTCGACCCAGGGCCCGATCCTCGACCCGACGATCGAGGCGATCGTGATCACCGCGGTCGCGCCCTTCCAGACCGCTCCGCGCGCCGTCGTCGTCGACCCGCTGAGGTCCGTGAGCGTGCGCCTCGTCCTTCCCGACAAGGACGGAACGGTGGTGATCGACGGCCATCACGAGGCGAAGGTCCCGGGCGGGACGATCGTGACCGCCTACCGTTCGCCGCGGCACGCGCTCTTCGTGCGCTTCGGCTCCCACTTCTTCCGCCAGCTCAAGGGCAAGGGGGTCCTCCCGTGGGCGGCCGACGCGGGCGAGGAGGACGCACCGGACGATGCCGATCTTCCGCCCCCAGCGTAAGCGGGCCGTCGGGGGCCCGCGGCTCGGCGAGACGCCCCACGCGATCACCCGCAGCTGCCTCGATTCGGCGCTCGCCTGCGCGCGCTCCTCCTTCCCCAACGAGTTCGGGGGGATCCTACGCGCCGACCCTCCCGGGACGATCTCCGAGCTTCTCCTCCTCCCGGGGACCACGTCCGGCCGGCGGCACGCGAACTTCCAGCTCCACATGATCCCGATCGACCTCGCGGTCGCCGGCACCGTCCACTCCCACCCGTCCGGGGCGCTCCACCCGTCCGAGGCGGACCTTCGCCTCTTCCGCCACTGGGGCCGCCGCCACCTCATCCTCGGCGCCCCGTACGGCCCCGGGTCGTGGAGGGCCTACGACGGGCACGGTCAGGAGGTGACGATCGACGTCGTGGGCGCGCCGCTCGCCGACCCGAACGCGCCCGGACGACTGCCCACCTACCGCCCTCGGCCGGTCCACCGCGGCCCGGCCGTCGATGCCCCGCCCGGGGACGACGACTCCGCGTGAGGGGACCCGCTCACTCCCGCATCGGGATCGTCGGGGTCGGAAGGAGCTCGGGGTGGTGCATCGGGCTCACGATGGCCGGCGTCGGCCGGGTCGGCTCGCTCCACAGCCCGTTGAGTCGCGAGAGGACCTCGAGGAAGCCGATGAACCCGCGGAAGGTCGCCCGGTAGGCCGACGTGTGGCTCCCCTCCCAGTCGAAGAAGTCCCTCAGGAGGCCCTTCGACTGGCGCAGGCCGTGGGTGAGCGCGCGCTTGAACAGCTCCTCGTGAACGCGCGAGACCTTGTCGCGGCGGAACCAATCCTTCGACTTGAGGTGCCCCAACGGAACGAAGAACATCGGGACCAGGATCGCCTTGAAGTCCCAGAGATCGTCGATGAGGTCGATCGTCTTCAGGACGTCGTCCTCGGTCTCCTGCGGGAGCCCGACGATGAACGTGCACGCCGGGAAGACGTGGTTGTCGTTCATCAGGCCCGCGGCCTGGACGACCAATTCGGGCCACTGGGACGCCTTGAACGGAGCGACCTTGCCCGGCATCGCCGCGGTGATCATCCGGGGGCTCCCCGTCTCGACCCCGACCTCGACCCCCCACCAGCTCTGCTGCTCGTCGATCAGGACCTCGGCGCACTTCGCGAGGAGGTCGGGCTTGGTCATCAGCGAAGCGACGGCGACGTGCGACCAACCGACCTGCTCGTAGTGCTTCTTCGCGAGCCGGAGGAGCGGCAGGAGCTTCTCCTCGCGCGGCATCACGTTCGGGCTCCCGTAGAAGTAGACGTCGTCCGAGTGCAGGAGTCCCTTGCGGACGCCCGCCGCCGCGTTGACCTTGAGCTCCTCCTCGATCTTCGAGAGGGGGTACCAGCGCGTCGGGCGGGTGGTGACCGAGCAGAACGAGCATCCGCGGCAGCAGCCACGACCGATCTCCACGAGCCCGTTGACGCTCGAGTAGCGGATCGAGGAGATCTCCTCGACCTTGGGCGCCTCCTTCGCGCCCAGGACGACGTGGGGCGGGAGGAACTCGTCGTGGAGCGCCTTACGGACGATCTCGCGGACGAACTGGTCCGCCTCCCCCTCGACGACCGAGTCGATCCCCCCGATCGCCGCGACGAACTCACCGATCCACGGGACCTTCACGCGCGTCGCCGGGGCGAGCTGCCAGGCGCACGGACCGCCGGCGATGAGCTTCATGCCCCGGCGTCGCGCCTCGAGGACGTGCGGCTGGGTGAGGAGCCGCTTGAAGTTGACGCAGTTGAGCGGGTCCTTGTGCATGACCCCGCCGAACGTCGAGGACGGCGGGTTGAGCCCGAAGTAGTCGTGGCCCGAGACGAGGAGCACTTTCGCCGTCCCGGGCATGTAGCGATCGAGGTAGCTCGGGTGGACGATGCGGGCGTCGATCCCGGCGTCGAGGAGGGACGCCTCGATCTTGCGCATCCCGTAGGGGGCCTGAACGGGGAACCCGTTCTCGTCGACCGGCATCGTCGGGAAGAAGAGGCGCTGGTAGACCGATTCCGGAAGGATGTACGCCGGGCTGGTGGTGCCGAAGCCCAGGAACTCCTTACCGTGATGATTGCTCATCATCGTCCAGTCGCAGGTGATGACGACTTCGGGCACCGGTGAACCTCCTGGGAGGCGGACCTCCGAACAACGCGACGGTGTGACGGTTCATATGGATTGTGTGGCCGGCGCAGCGACGCACCGTGGGGCCCTTCAGGGTCCCGCCCTCGGGCGGACGCCGATCGCTCGCCTATCCGGAGTCGGGGTCGTCGTCGTCCCGCGGGAGGACGCCGTCGAGCGACTCGACGGACTCGTCGGCCGCTTCGTCGCCCTCGCCCCCTCCCTCGCGGAACGCCGGGTCCCGCTGGACCAGGTGGATGCGCACGCACTCGCGATGGGCGGGCGTGCCGTTCCAGCTGCTGACCTCGTGGGGCTGGGTCAGAGGTTCCTTGCAGAGACAGCAGACCTCGGGGGGCGCCACGACCCACGAGATGCGACGCGGCGGTGCGGTCATGGCCCTGTCCTTCGGAGGCTCCGGCTACGCTTTGTAGGTTTCGGGGTTGGTCGGTAAGGTCCACGTCCCTCCCGCGCCGGGGGCCGCCGCGACGCCTTTACCGGATCACCTCACGGACGGCGGCCCCTTCGTCCGGTGCAAAGGCACTTGGGGGGACGTTTCCATGCCGCCCCCGGCATGGAGTCCCTCGCCGAACTGAGGAAACGTCGGATCTCCCTCGGGATACCGCTCGGCGATCTCGCGAAAGCGGTCGGACGGAGCGCCGCGACGCTCTCCCGGATCGAGCGAGGCCAGATCCGGCCCTCCTACGAGCTCGTCCAGCGGATCGTCGCCTTCCTCGAGGAGCACGAGGGGATCGCCGCGCCCCATCTGACCGCGCGCGACCTCATGAACCGCACGCTCCTCACCGCCGACGGGTCGATCGGCCTCGCCGACGCCGCCCAATTGATGGAACGGGGAGGGATCTCCCAGGTACCCGTGACGGAAGGCCACCGGGTCTCGGGGTCGCTCTCGGAGACCGCCCTCCTGCGGGCGCTCGCCGACCCGGGCGGTCGACGGGCGAAGGTGCGGGACGTGCAAGAGCCGACCTACCCCCAGGTCGACGGGGCGTTCCCGGCGGACCTGCTCGCGCACCTTCTCAGTCGGTATCCCGCGATCGTCGTGACGCACCGGGGTGCGCCCGTGGGGATCGTGACGAAGACCGACCTCATCCGCGGGCTCCGCGGAACCCCGTTGCGCCGGGCGCCGGCCACTAGCTGAGCGGCGCCTCGACCGCCGTGCGCGCGGCGACCACGACGAGCCGGGCGGCGTACGACCCCAACGTATCGCCCTGCCGACCGTCTCGGTTCCGTCCTAAGGGCCGAGCGGGCTCGCGCGTGCAGGAGGCGAACACTACGTCGCCGTCGCTGGCGGTGTGGGCCGGATCGATCACCCGGGCGAGCCCCGCGTGGGCGTAGATCGCGATCCGTTGGAGCGTCGGGCGGTCGACGGGGACGTCCGTCACGACGGCCACGAGGGTCGTCCCCCGGGACGGCGTCGCTCCCGAGCGGCGGCGAAGTCTGCGTTCCGTCGGGGGCACGATGCGACCGTCGGCGGAGCGCGCTCCGGCGAGCCAACGCCCGGTCTCGGGGTCGCGCACCGCCCCCACGCTGTTGAGGACCACGAGGACCCCGATCGAGCCCCCCCGATCGGTCGCTTCGGCGGCCGACCCGAGGGCGCCCGGTGTGGCGCGCTCCCGGCCGAGGTACTTCCCGAGCGAGGCACCCGTCGCCGCCCCGATCCGACCGGACGGGACCGGGACGCGGGAGGCCGCGCGCGCGGCGGCGCGGCCGATGAGGTCGTAGTCGGGCAGTTCGACGGCCTCGTCCGGGAGGTCGAAGAGCGTCGCGCCGGTGATCGGGATCACCGGGTTGGGGTTGGCGAACGTCGTGTGCCCCGCGCCACGTTCCGCGAGCGCCGTGCGCAGCCCCCGCGCCGCGTCGAGCCCGTAGACGCTCCCGCCCGCGAAGAAGATCCCCCACCGCCGGCCGAACGTGGCGTCGAGCGCGAGGGAGGCGGTGTCGTACGTGCAGGAGGCCCCGCCCCGCACGTCGATCACCGTCGGGGCGGCGACCCCGAACAGGAGGGCGGTCACCCCGGTGGAGCGGGCGGGGTCGCTCGCGTGACCTACTTCGACGCGACGCAGCAACGTGAGCGTGCGGTTCGGCATGGCCGTCGGTGCCCGGTGAGCCCCCGCGCCTATGAATCCGTCGCGGGGGCACGGCGCATCCTTAAACCCCGAACCACCTCGCTCGGAGGATGGGTCCCTCGCGGGTTCCGCCGGTGCCGCACCGCGGGGCTCCTCCCGACGCCTTCCGGATCGAGCGCGGCGTCGCGCTCGGTCGCCATCCTCTGCTCACGGTCTTCCCCGGGCTCGACCAGCTCGGGGCCGCATCGCGCCTCACGTCGGACCCGTCGCGTCGGGACGCGCTCTGGCGCGGGACGTTCATCGACCTCGTCGCGGAGGACCTGTGGATGTACGTCGCGCCGTGGACCCCGATCGAGTCCCGACGCGGCCCGCGGCCGACGGTGGCCCCGGGGACGGACTGCGTCGTCATCGGCGCGTCGCACCTGCGCGAGAGCCCGGCGCTCGTCCTCTACCTCGACATCTTCCACGAGCTGGTCCACGTACTCCAGCGCCACGCCGGCGCCGATCTCTTCCCTCCCGGCGTAGAGTACGTCGATCGACCCACCGAGGTCGAGGCGTACCGCTTCGTCGTGGAGGATGCGCGACGGCTCGGGGTCGACGACGCGACGCTCCGGGAGTACCTCCTGGTCGAGTGGATCGACCGTCCCCAGTTCCTCCGGCTCCTTGCCGCCGTCGGGGTGCCGCCGCCCCCGGATCCCCCGTAGCGTAGAGTTGTCCCGGCGTTCCGACGGGCCCACGCATGCCGCCGCGTTTCCAGAGCGAACGAGTCTTTATGCCGCCGCCCCCGCTGAATCCGAGGCACCGGTTCCGCGGAGGAGCGCTCGATGGACATCAAGGCGAGCGTCCCCCTCCGTCCGTCGACCAACGACCTGTGGTTCTTCGCCTACCTTCCGCTCGCGGTCTCGGACGGGATCGCGACCCCGCTCATCCCGCTCCTCGCCCTCCAGAAGTTCTCGGCGTCGGCGTTCGTCGTGACGATCATCATCGCGGCGAGCGCGATGAGCCAGGTTCCGTTCACGATCCTCTGGGGGAACCTTTCCGATCGGGTCCCGCACCGGAAGTACTTCCTCGTCGCCTCCTTCCTCGCCACCGGCGTGAGCATCATCCTCATCGCCCTCGCCCATGACGTCCTGAGCTACTTCTGGCTCAACGTCGTCGAGGGCCTCGCGAGCGCCGCGAGCGCGCCGATCGGCACGATGCTCCTGCTCGAGACCCGCCACAAACGTTGGTGGCCCACGGACATCGGCCTCTTCGGCCTCATCTCCGGGATCGGGACCACGGCGGGTCTCGCCGTCGGCTTCGTCTGGTTGTTCGTGATCAACGTCGGCTCGGGCCTCCTCGACGTGATGACCGCGCTCCTCACGACCGCCGGCTTCCTCGCGATCGGCTCGGCGGTGATCGCGTGGATCTGGATCGAGGAGCCGGCGGTGCGCCTCGACCGGCTCTCGGTCGCGGACCTCGTGAACCTGCACCGCGGCGTCCTCGAGCGCGTCCGCCACTTCCGCACCCGCATCCTCAACCTGGTCGACCTGACGCGCACGAGCGCCGACCGGCTCCCCGGCCGCGAGTACCTCTTCCTGGCCGCGCTCTTCGTGATGACCGTAGGGTTCGACATCTTCTACGGGCCGTTCCCCGTCTTCCTCTGGCAGGACGCGAAGTTCTCGGACGCGGCGATCTTCATCGTCTACCTGGGGGCGGCCGCGGCGTCGACGTCGCTCTTCTTCCATTCCGGGAAGGCCGTCGAGGAGCATTCTCCGAAGACGGTCTTCCTCGGGACCCTCACGGGGCGCGTCCTCCTGATGCTCCTCTTCCTCTGGGGCCCCGTCTACATCCTCCTCGGCCTGGGAAGTCCGATGCTCGTCGCGTGGGTCACCCTCCTCAACGCGCTCCTCGGCGTCACCTGGGCGTTCATCAGCACGGCGAGCACCCTCTTCCTGGTCCGTCTCGTCGGTCGGTCGTCCCGCGGGCGCGCCCTCGGTCTCTACAACGCGGTGAGCGGTGCGGGGGGCCTCCTGGGGACGCTCCTCGGAGGTGCCCTCTACGCCTACTTCGGGGTCCACCTCGCCTACTCGATCGCGGCTGGCACGGTCGTCGCCGGGGCGCTCCTCCTCCTCCCCATCCCGTTCCACGTCTTCACGCTCCCCCACAACCTCGCCCGACGCAGCGGGATCCGCCGGGCCGCCCGGGCGATGGTCCCGGGCCCGTCCCGGAGCGTCCGCCGCGACGCCGAGCGGAGGTCCCGGCATCCTTAAGCGAGCGACCGGGGTGGGCCGCCGCCCGGTCGCGACCGAGGAGCGTGGCGCCGATCGCCGAAACCTTCGCCCAGTCCGTGAGCCGCCGTCTCCACCACCTCGTCCGCCACCCGATCGCGTGGGCCCGCTACGTCTGGACGCGCGAGGTGCGCGGCCGGGAGGTGACCTTCCGCGAGAACCCGCGCTTCCTCGACTGGCGCCCGATGTACGAGGTCGCCCGGCCCGGGCTCCTCCGTCTCACCGGCGCGGCGCGCGCCCACCTGGACGCCTACTTCGACGAGCTCGCCCCCCTGCAAGTGGCGATCGACGCGGAGGCAGGCGGGCTCCCGAGCGCCGGGGCGCTCATCCAGGCCCCCCTCCTCTACCTCCTCGTGCGCGCGCAGCGCCCCGAGCGCGTCATCGAGACGGGGATCTCCTCGGGGTACAGCGCCCGACTCATCCTCGAGGCGATGGAGCGCAACGGCGCCGGCCACCTCGACTCGATCGGGGTCGACGTCTTCGCCGTCCGCGAGGAGGGCCGCGCCCAGCTCGGGGGGCGCGGGATCGGATGGCTCGTCCCCGAGCGGCTCCATCCACGTTGGACCCTTCTCAAGGGCCGCTCCGACGACCTCCTACCCGGCCTGCTCGCCCGGCGCTCGGGGGCGATCGACCTCTTCCTGCACGATTCCCTCCACCAGTATGCGACGATGCACGCGGAGTACGCGACCGCCTTCCCGTGCCTCGCCGCCGGCGGCTACCTCGCGTCCCACGACATCCATGCGAACCGCGCGTGGCCGGACTTCCTGGCCCAGCAGGGGCTTCCCGCGGGGGAGCAGCTGGACCACGACCTCGGGGTCGTACGCGTGCCCGTTCGCGCCTAGCGGAACATCTCCCAGACGAGCGTCCGGATGAGGTAACCGAGCGCCAGGTTGGCGAGGATACCCTCCAACTCGGGCGGATAGTCGCGGATCGCGCACGAGCGGAACCCGAGCTCGCCCGCGGCGATGAGGTCGGTCCCCTCGAGGAGACCGAAGCGACCCGTGAGCTTCTCGAAGATCGTGTAGTGGCGACCGGCGTACTCGAACGTCATCGGCCCGAAGAGCGACGATTTCGTGCGCCACTTCTCCTCCCCGATCTGGATGATGATCTCGTCCTTCTTCGGGTGGTAGGACACCGTGGAGAGGCGGGTCCCCGGCTCGGCGGCGCGGTGGGTCTCGTACACCGTCGAGAACAAGGAGGCGATGCGGCGGGTGATCGCCCCGGTCGCGCTCACGACGGGGGTGCACGTCCAGGTCTCGGTGCCGACGTGCATCTCGATGATGTTCTGGAGGACCCGCGCGGTCGCCTGGATCATCGGAGGAGCCGACGTGCGTCCGGTGTAAGGGCTTTATGGCGGAGTCCGTCGCCCGTACGATGGCGCCGGAGCGATGGATTCCGCCCGACGCCGAGACCCGTCTCGGCCTCGGGTTCTACGCCACGACGACGCCGGGCGTGGGCGGGCGCCTGAAGCGCGAGGCCGACGACTTCCGCGTCCGAGAGATCTCGCTCTACCCGATGCCCGCCGAGGACGGCCCGTTCACGGTCCTGCGGGTGGTCAGCCGCAACTGGGAGCAGCACGAGCTCTCGGAACGCCTCGCGCAGCGGCTCAGGCTCCCCCCCCACGCGATCCGTTGGGCGGGGACGAAGGACCGGCGGGCCGTCGCCGAGCGGCTCGCCTCCTACCGCGGACGGCCTCCCGACGGCCCCGTCGACCTCGCCGACGTCGAGATCCGGGAGGCCTACCGCGCGCGCGACGGTCTCGTCCTGGGACACCACTTCGGCAACGCGTTCGAGGTGCGCATCACGGGGCTCTCGGACCCGGACGCGGCGGAACGGATCGAGGCGACGCACCGTGCCCTTCAGGACGCGGGGGGTTTCCCCAACTTCTTCGGCGGCCAGCGGTTCGGTGAGGTCCGGCCGGTGACCCACGACGTCGGCCGCGCGCTCGTCCACGGCGACCTCGAGCGGGCGGTCGATCTCTACCTGACCGCGATCCCTCCCGGAGGGGACGGGCTGGGCGTCGACGCGCGGACCGCCTACGCGGAGCACCACGATGCGGTGCGCGCGCTGCGCGAGTTCCCCACGAGCCTGCGCTTCGAGCGCCAGCTCCTCGACCATCTCGCGCGCGGTCACCCTCCCGAGCGGGCGCTGCGGGCCCTCTCCCGCGAGCTCCGAACGCTCTTCGTCCACGCCTACCAGGCGCTCCTCTTCAACCGCTTCGTGACGCGCCGGGTCGACCTTGGCCTTTCGCTCACCCGGCCCGTTCCCGGGGACGTCCTCCTGCGCGTCGCGCGGGACGGGACCGTCCCCGGGACCCCCGCGATCCCGGTCGTCGAGGACAATTTGTCGGAGTGCGATGACCTCGCCGCGCGCTCCGGGGCCCGGGTCGCCGGTCCGCTCGTCGGCCACGCGTCGCTCGACGTGCCCGGTCCCGCGAAGGAGATCATGGACGCAGTCCTGGCCGAGGAAGGGGTGACCCGTCGCGACTTCCTCCTCCCCTCGGCGCCCGATCTCGCGAGCGCGGGATCGTGCCGGCCCCTCCTCGTCCCCCTCCCCCCCATTGGCCGGCGCGCCCGGGCCACGAGCTCCGACGAGGACCGTTCGATGACCCTCACGTTCGCACTGCCGAAGGGGAGCTACGCGACCGTGCTCCTCCGGGAGTTCCTCAAGACCGACGCGTACGCCTCGAGCGCCGCCCAGTCCAAGCGAGCCTACTAATACCGGGCCGGGCGCTCGACGCCCCACGGAGCACCGCATGGCCATCGAGGCGCCGCGACCGTGGAACGTCCCGACCGCGGGCGGCGACGCCGACGCTTCGCCCCTCGTCCGTTCGCCGATCGCCGCGCTCGGTCTCCCGCGCGTACCGACCGGGGTGCCGGACTTCGATCACCTCACCGGCGGGGTCCCGGCCGGCTCGGTCGTGCTGCTCGCGGGGGAGGCGGGCTCGGGCCACCAGGAGTTCGCGCTCACGTCCGCGGTTCACCTGATGCTCCATTACGAGGATCCCGTCCTTCACGAGTTCTTCCTCGGGAGCGCGCAGGGGCCGTTCCACTACCCGCGGGGCGTCGTGTACGTGAGCCTCACGCGTTCGCGCGAGCAGGTCCTTTCGGAGGTGGAGGGTTCGTTCGAGCCAGGCTACCACGAGGTCCTCCACAAACACCTCACGTTCCACGACCTGTCGCCGGCGTATTTCGCCGACACGGTCGTGCCGGCGAGCTGGGCGGCGGTGCGCGCCTCCCTTCTCTCGGGGACCGACGGGCCCACGCCCCCCGCCCCTCCCCTCCAGGGCGTCGCCGATGCGCTCGAGGCGGACGGCGACGCGAACCTCGTCATCGTC
>JBOGRS010000012.1:0-36837 GCA_050749685.1 Thermoplasmata archaeon | reverse complement strand
GGGCATGCCGGAGATCCAATACCCTCCGGACTTGAATGGGTAGCCTCCAGTGGACGGGCACCAGCGGGACTACCGCCCCATGTCCCAGAGTAGTACTAGGACCGGAGCGGCGGCGTCACGTCCCTGGGGGGGGCGTAGGGACCGTCGCGCGGGAGGTTCCCGCCCGCCGATCGCACCGCGCGCGAGGCCGTCGGCCGGTCGACGAAACCGCCGCCCGCTCAAGTTCGTGGCGCCCCGTACGGTCGCGAACTGAAGGTTTAACCTGCGACGTACTTCGGCCCACGGGGTCCGAGCGACGGTCCCCGGAGCCGGTCCGTGGTGGGGGTAGGGATCGGCGAACTGATCCTCGTCGCGCTCGCGCTCGCCTTCGCGTGGAGCATCGGGGCCCACTACACGGGCGCGTGCATGGGGATGGCCTTTGCGATGGGCGCGGTACGACGCGGCCCCGCGCTGGTCGGCATGGCCCTCCTCACGTTCTTCGGGGCGGCGCTGGCGAGTGGCCGGGTCGTGGAGAACGTGGGTCTTAACCTGGTCGCGAGCCCATCCATCCCTCTCGCGGCGGCCGCGGTCGTGGTCGGGAGCGCGTTCGCGCTCACCAGCCTCTACAACATCGTACGCGTGCCGACCTCCACGATCCAGATCCTGGTCTTCTCGTTGATCGGGGTGGCGCTCGCGATCGGGATCCCGATCCATGCCGGTACGCTCGCGGGAATGGTCGCGATCTGGGTGAGCGCACCGTTCGTCGCCTTCGGGCTGGGATTCGTCCTCACCCGGGGGTTCGACCGTGTCGCCCCTCACCGGGCCGGCGGCTCGCCGGGTGCGACGACGCTCATGCGGGCCGCCCCATGGCTCGTGGTGATGGGACTCATCGCGTCCTTCGCCATGGGGGCGAACGACGTGGCGAACGCGACGGCGGTCTTCGTCTCGACGGGGGTCTCGACGGTCCTCGTGGCCGGAATCGTGGGCGGTATCGCCCTGGCCCTCGGCGTGGTCACCTGGGGGTCCGGACTCCTCGCGACCGTAGCGTTCGATGTGGTGCGCTTGGATCGATCGATGGCGACGGCGGCGCAGTTCTCCCAGGCCCTCGTCATCCTTTCGAGCGTGGTCTTCTTCGGCGCATTCACGTCGATGAACCAGGCCCTGATCGGCGCCATGGCGGGGGCGGGACTCGCGCGTGGCCGCGCTACCCTGCGCCCGCGGACCCTACGCGGGATCCTCGTGGGATGGGCCCTCGGACCTCTCTCGGGGCTCGCCATGGGCGCGGGAGCGATGACCCTCGTCGCGCTCGTCCTGCCTTGCCTCTGACGCTCACGTTCGGTGCGGGGAAGGCTGGGTTCGACACGCCGTACGGGGGATCGTGACGCCCAACGAGAAAGTCCCGTCGCGCGCCCGAGGCGGCGTCAACCCAAGCCTGGTTGAAGAACACGGCTGCATGGCCCGCTCGATGTTGCGGCCACCACTTCCCAACGGAGCGAGGTGGACACGGGGGGATTTGAACCCCCGGCCTCTGCTTTGCGAAAGCAGCGATCTTCCGCTGATCTACGTGCCCAGCGCCGCGAGGCACGTCTTCGCGGGTTTAAGGGTTAGGGCCTGCGTCAGGGAAGCCGGGTCGCCCGCGACGCGAGACGGTCCGCCGCGCGCGCGGCCGCCGGGCTCGATGTCCCCGCATTCCCGATCGACGAGGCATCCTCGCCTCCTGCGGCGGGAGGGCGGGATGGGGGAAGGCTACGCGTCGACGAGCGGGCCCGCGCCGGAAGCAGAAGATGAGCGTCCGAGTCCCAGCGGAAGAGCTCCGTATAGCGGCCCCAGTTGATGATGTTCTGGACCAAGGCATCGCTCGGCGCCGTCGTGAACTCGATGAGGCGGTTCACCTCCTCCTCGGTAAGGCGGCGCTCCGGCGCGTTCTCGAGCGCTCGGACGAGCGCCTTGAAGAGCGTCGTCTTGGTCAACTGCTCGCGCAAGATGTTCTTGCGTTCCCGGATCGTCCCGGCGAGAAGCTTGCGGCCGGCGTCCGTGAGCGTCGACCGTCCGTCGCTCACCTTGAGGAGCACGAGGGCCACGGCGAACTCGATCGCCGGCAGGATCTCGTCGATCTCGAGGTCGAGGTCATCCGCGAGGAGCGCGACATCCTCGCTCCCCTTGTGGTCATTGAGCAGCACCAAGAGGCCCATGAGCTCCGTCGGGGAGCATTTGGGGTAGGTTGTAGGCACGTGCGTCCGACCCTCCTTATCGAGGCGGGGGGTGGGAGCAAGACGTCGGGCTATAAGGATTCGTTCCGGGCCGAAGGACGCCCCGCCTCACCGCAAAGCGCTCCGCGGCACCGTCGCCCCCCCCTCCGAGGTCGCGGCCCCTCCGTTCAGCTTCGGTGCCGGGGCCCCACCCTCGGTGATGAGCGAGTAGACGTAGTCGGTGAGTTCGTAGAAGGCCGGGGATTTCCGGTCCCTCGGACGGGGGAGGTTGACGATGACCCCCGCGAGGACCCGACTCGGTCGGCGGGAAAGGACGATCACCCGGTCCGCCATGAGGAGGGCCTCCTCGATGTTGTGGGTCACCAGAACGACGGCCTCGGGCGGCAGCTGGGGGTCGCGCCAGAGCTGGAGGACCTCTTCGCGCAGGCTCTCCGCGGTGAGCGGATCGAGCGCCGAGAACGGCTCGTCCATGAGAAGGACCGCCGGCTCGACGGCGAGCGCCCGCGCGAGGCCGACCCGTTGGCGCATCCCGCCCGAGAGCTCCCGCGGGTAGGCGTCCTCGAAACCGACCAGCCCCGTGACCGAGATGTACCGATCGACCTGGGCGTCCAGGCGTTCGTCCGTCCAGTTCCTCGCCTCGAGCCCGAATTGGACGTTCTCCTTCACCGTGAGCCACGGATAGAGGGCGAAGTTCTGGAAGACCATCGCCATCTCGCTGCACACCGGCCGCACGGGCTGACCGCGGAACCGGATCTCACCGGAGGTCGGACGATCGAGCCCTTGCATCAACCGTAGGAGGGTCGACTTCCCGCACCCGGAGGGGCCGACGATCGCGAGGAAGTCGTTGTCGGCCACGGAGAAGGAGATGCCGTTCATGATCGTCATCGTTCCGTGGCGCGACGCGAAGCTCTTCTCCACGTCGTTCACCTCGATGAGCGCCATCCCTCCCTTCCTCGGCTTCGTCTCAATCGTACCGGTAGCGTTCGACGGCCCGGCGGTAGAGCGGTTTCCATATGAGCTCGTTCACCGCGACCACGACGATGACGAGCGTGAGGAGCGCCGAGACCATGAGCGGGAGCCCGGAGCTGCCGGTCGCGAAGTTTCCCTTGTCGATGAGCTCGCCCACGCCGAGGACACTCAGCTGGTGGGTGCCGTACTTGAGGTACTCCGCGAGGACGAGCGCGTTCCAGCCTCCCCCGAACGCCGTGATCGAACCGGTGATGAGCGCGGGGATCACCGCCGGCAGCATCACCCGACGGTAGTACTGCCGCCGGGGGAGGCAGAACGACTGGGCCGCCTCCTCGAGGTCGGGAGGGATCGCGCGCAGGCCCGAGAGCAGGTTGAAGAAGAGGTACCACACCATTCCCGTGACGAGCATCAGGATCGCCGCGCCCTGGAACCCGATGAACGGGACCCCCGCGAGCGCGAAGATGAACAGCGGGAAGAGCGCGGTCGCGGGCACGCTCGCGACGATCTCCACGACGGGAAGGCCGACACGCGCGACCCGAGGCCGTCGGGCCAGGACGGCGGCCAGCGGTAGGGCGATCGCGAGCGAGAGGGTGTAGGCCACGAGGATCCGTCCGAACGAATTCACGACGGCGAGCGGAAGGAGGCGGATGTCGCCCGCGATCCCCGGATCGATGGGTCCGGTGAGGATCCCGTAGGCGAGGACGGAGAGCCGGATCAGGATGAGCCAAATGATGATGAGCGCGGAGCCGACGGCGACGTAGAACGCCCCCGCGCGCGTCCGCGGCGAGGACGAGCGCGCGCGGATCGGGGCCGTCGCGAGCGCGGCGAGCGAGGTGATCGGCGTGCCCACGAGGATGACCCCGCTGCGCACCCCGCGGACGACCCGGTGCGCGGCACGGCGCAGCGGCGTGCGTCCGCTCAACGACACGCCGACGTCCCCGAGCCCCGACGGGGTCTGGTCGTAGCGGTACTTCTCCGCCCAACGGCCGAGCGGCCTCCAGAGGACGAAGTCGAGGACGGCGATGAGGGCCACCAGGAGGACGATCCCGGCGACGAGGGCGTTCGTGTTGCCGTTCGCCGCCTGGGCGAGGAGATAGCTCCCGATCCCCGGCAGCGTCGTCGAGGAACTGCCGGTCGAGATGATCTCGGCCGCGACCAGGAAGTACCACCCCGCTGTCCACGACAGGACGGAGTTGTAGACGAGCCGGTTGATCGTCGCGGGGAGGAGGAGCTGGCGCAGGCGCTGCGAACCGCGCACCCCGAACGACGCGGCGGCCTCCTTGAGGTCGACCGGGACCGACTTGAGCGACTCGTAGACGCCGAACGCCATGTTCCACGACATCGACGTGAAGATGAGGAAGATGGACGCCACGTTCGGGCCGACCCAACTGTGGGGAGTGAGGCCGACGAAGAAGACGATCGCGATCGGGAAGAACCCTAGGATCGGGATCGACTGGAGGATGTCGAGGACCGGGATGAGGATGCGTTCGCCGGTCCGGTGGACCGCGGCGAAGTACCCGTAGACGATCGAGAACGCGAGCGAGGCACCGTAGGCGAGGAGCATGCGCAGGAACGAGGCACCGAGGTCGACCCCGGCGGTGGCGAAGTGGCTCGAGATCGCGCTGAGGTTCGAGCTATCCAACCCGAGAAGGAGGGGAATGACCGCGAGGGAGGCGAGACCCCCCAACGTCATCCATTCGGTTCCGACCCGGGCGCGCCTCGGCTCGGGCCGCCCTCCGGCCCAAGCCCCAACCTCCGCCCGGATTCCGGTGGGTCCCTGCGCGGCCATGCGACCCCCCCGGCATGGTCTCGGGGGCGACCGCGCAGAGGTATTTGTGTCTTGGGCGGAGCGGGGCGGGACCGCCTTGGCCCGTGCTCGCTCGGTCGTCGGGCGGCCGGATCGCTCTCGGCAAGTTTAAGAACGGTCCGAAGTTGGGCCCCCCCGTAGCCCCGTAGTGTAGTGGCCAATCATGCGAGACTCTGGATCTCGCGACGCAGGTTCGAACGCGTCGGCGGGGCGGACCCCGTCGCGCCGAATATCCTGCCGGGGCTACTCTTCTCTCCCACTTCTTCCTCCGGAATGTGCGCGGGGGTGCTCCAGCTCGGCCAAACCGTCCGACGTGCCGGACGGGGCTCGCGAGGCAGGGCTTAGGACCCTGTTGCCTAGGGCATTCGCCGGTTCAAACGGAGCGTCGGACTCCCCGACGCGCCGGGAACTCCGGCCCCCCGCATCCGTCCGGACTCGACCATGAGCGGGCCCGGCATCCCGGCCGGGCCCGCGCGCCTCCGCTCGCCGGAGGAGATCCTCGAGATGGAGCCGGAGGAGGCCGACGAACTCCTCGACCGGCTCGAGGCCCAGGTCCCGATGGCACCGAGCCGGTTGGTCGACTTCCCGGTCGCGCCCGTCGAGGAAGCCATCGTCTTCGGGGACACGCACGGCGACTGGAGGTCCACCGTCGCCGCGGTCGAGCTCTTCGGCCGGGACCCGAATCGCCGCGCCCTCGTCGGCCTCGGGGACTACCTCGATCGCGCGCCGGACGATTGTGCCGAAGGTTCGGTCGCCAACGCCCTCTATCTCCTTCAGTGGGTCGCGGAATATCCGGACCGGGTCGTGTTGATCCAGGGAAATCACGAGACGACCCGTCGCCTCCCGGTGCTTCCGATGGACACCCCCGAGGAGGTGGACGCGTTGTGGGGACCCGAGGTCGACCGCTACGCTCGACTGATGGGATTGCTCGAGCGGGGTCCCCTCGCCGCGGTCTCGCCGTCCGGCGCCTACCTCGCCCACGGCGGCTTCCCGCGGGCGCCGACGGGGGTCGTGGCGCGCGAGGCGTTCCGGTCGCCCTCCGACGATACGATCCTCGACGTCGTCTGGGGCGATTGCGGGGCGTCGCGGAGCCATCGCGGGGTGAGCGTCCCCTTCACCGAGCCGGAGCTCTTGGCGTTCCTCCACCATCTCGGCGCCCGCATCTTCCTTCGGGGCCACGACCCCGACTTGGTGGGACGGCCCGTCTTCCACGATCGCTGCCTCACGCTGCACACGACGCGCGTGTACGAGCGCTTCGGGGGGGTCATCGTGGGCCGGCTCCCGATCGGGCGCCGCGTGGAGACGGTACGGGATGTCGCGATCGAGCACCTCCCGACGGAAGGGAGAGCATTCGTCCCCCCCCACTGACCGGGGGCGACGCGCTAGAAGTACTCGCGCTCGGCCGCGCGCACGTCATTCGCGTCCGTGGCGCGAGCGTAGCTCCCGAGGGGCTCGCGGTTCAGGGAGAAGAACGCCTCCCCGCCCGGGAAGCTCGCGAGAAGGTCGCGCGCCCGCGTAGCCTCCCCCAGCACGCTCAGGGCGGCGGCGAACGCTTCGGCCGTGTTGAGCTCGCCGACCCGTCCGAAGTGCTGAGGGTTGCCCGCGAGCAGGAAGGGAAGTCGACGTCGAACGGCCAGTCGGTCGATCCATCCTCCGAACGTCGGATACCCTCCGCGGGCGTTGAGGCGGTTCCACGAACAATCCACCCCGAGGACCCCGACGCGCCGGGCGAGGGAGCGGTCGGCCGCGCACAGCGGCCGCTCGTCCCGGGGGTCGAGGAGGATCGGGCGGTGCCGCAACGGTCGGCCCGCGGCGACCTCGCGCACGAGCCCGGAGCGAACGAGCCGACGGCCGGTGCACGCTTTCGGGTGGTCCTCGCCGGCGAGCACGAGGAGGAGCGGGACTCCCGAGCTATCCGAGGGGTTCTCCGTACTCCCCAAAGATCGCATGGAGCTGCCGCGTGATCTTGAGGGCGTCCTCGTAGGGTCGCTGCCAGAGGTTGCGCCCGAAGATGATCCCGGTCGCCCCGGCGTCGAGCGACGACCGCACCTTGGCGAGGAGCCGGTCGTCGTCCACCTTCTCCCCTCCGCTCACGAGCACGAGGCAACGCCCCGCGCTCTCAACGACCTTGCGGAAGGCCGCATCGGGGGTCAGGTCGAGAGCGTTGTACGGCGCGGGGCTCTCGGCGTCCTTTTCGGAACGGACCGGGTAGTTGAGCTTCACGATGTCGGCGCCGACCTCGAGAGCGACGCGGGCCGCGTAGTCGATCGCGTAGAGGCTCTCCTTGCCCCCCTTCTTCTGGACCGCCTCGCCGCGGGGATACGCCCAGAGGATCGTCGGCATGCCGTACCGCTCCGCGTCCCGTCGGACCGACTGAAACTGGGCGATGTCCCGGTCCTGCGCGGGCGATCCGACGTAGAGCGTGTAGCCGACCGCATCGGCGCCGAGACGCACGGCGTCCTCCACGGTCCCGGTGAGCGGGCTGAAGGCCTGCGCATCGCTCGGGATCGTTGTCTTGCCGTTGAGCTTGAGGATGAGCGGGACCTCACCCGCGTAGCGATGGTAGTACTTCTCGGCGAGACCGATATGCAGCGCGATCGCCGAGAAGTTCCCATCGCGCGCGAGCCGGAACTGGTAGTCCGGGTCCAACGCCTCCGGGTTGACGAAGAAGTCGGCGGGGCCGTGCTCAAGGCCTTGGTCGATCGGCAGGACGAGCAGCGTACCTCCCCCGGGGCCATGGTCGTAGAGGAGACGGAGCAGGCGAGTGCGCTTGCCCGGCGAGAGCCCCATCTCCGAGAGCTTCGGACGAGGCGCACGAGCGACCGGGGGATTCGAGGGTTCCGAAATCTTCCGGGGTCCCGCGTCGGACATGTACCACGCCGACCGGCGGAGCGATGCCGCCGATTTAAGGGTTCGTTGGAGGCACGCCTCCCTCCCGAACGATCGATCGTCCCGCCGGACCGTCCGACCGAAGAGGGCGGAGGACCCGAGTCGGGGGTCCTCCGTCGGCGAGGCGGGGGACGAAAGGGTGGACGGATGGCGCGCGGAGGTACGGCTCGACTACGGCTGCACCACCAAGGTCGTCGCTCCCGTTCCCGAGCCGAACGGGGTCGTGAAGGTGACCACGACATCGAACGACCCGACCTGCTGCGCGACGCCCATGGCGATCGGAGCGCTCGTCGACGTCACGCCGATCGGAAGCCCCGCGAAGTGGATCACGGCGAGGTTGTCGCAGTGGGCCGCATTGGCCGAGCTCGCGACAACGTTCGCGAGGATCTGCACCGGCTCGCCCATCCGGACGGTCGAGGGAAGCGCGGTGACGATCACCGTGTAGTTGCACGCGACGCTCGCGACGTGGGGGCCCGAGCTGAAGGGCGCGGGTCCGACGAAGTGCGACCCGCTGATCGCCGCCGGGGGGGCGCTGGACGCCGAGGTGAGGCCGATGCCGAACATTCCCGCGACCGCAAGGGCCGCGATCACGGCGAGGCCGAGGCCGAGGCGCGACGCGTTCATGCCACGGCCCCCGGCATGATCGGGCGGCGATCCGGGATCGGGATCGGGATAGGGCTTCGGACCTTGACCCGATACTCGTCCGCGCCGATCGCCTCACGGACATCGACGACCTCGGCGGAGAGATACTCGCCCTCGTAGCAAAGGGTGGTCCCCTCGACGAGGCAGACCGAACACCGTTCGATGTGATGGTCCCACGCGCCGAGCGCACGCTCGAACTGGTCCTCCAGCGTCAGCGCGTTCATGCCGCCACCTCGTCGGTGTCGGGCAGGTAGGTTCGGCCTCGGGCGTTCTCATTCGCGAGTTCAGCGACCATCGTGGGTCCCTCACATCATCTATAGTCCGACTTTTCGGTCCCGATGTCGCGTCCACGCGGTTTTGCCGATAGACGATTGGTTTAACTAGACCGAACCCGATGGTGCGACAACTGTCGGAGCATAGACGGTGTCGCGACAAGAGCGCCAGGAGCTCGAGCGACACGTCCAATCGATCGAACGAGAGTTCCCGAAATGGAGCGCCGCCGAGATCGAACGGGAGCTATCCCGCCGTTCTCCGATCGGCTACGGAAACTGGAAGGACGAGACCCCGCTCCTCCGTTCGCGACTTCGCGCCGTCCAGCGCTGGCGCTGGGGGAGCAAGGGTCGCAACCCCGGAACCGGGGCACGCCACCTCTTCCCGTACCTGTGGCCGATCGGAGACCGCCAACGCAAGGAGCTCGAGCCCGACTGGCTGGTCTCGCCGGTGGTCGCGTCCGGCTCGTGGAGGATCTTCCTCTACAACTGCAGTCCGGAGGTGGTGCGCGACGTGCGGGTCCACCTCGACCGACTCGACCTCGACTACTCCCCCGCCCTCCTCGTCGGCCGGTGCGCCGAGGTCCACTGGCAGCGGATCGACGCGATCAAGTCCGTCTGCCTCTCCGAGCGAGGACCGAACCTGACCCAGCACCTCCTCGAGGTCGACTTCGTCATCGCCCGGGGTACCCGTCAGGCCCGGGTCGAGGGCGAGCTCTCCCTCGACACGATGCAGGGCTGGACGTACTTCGATTCGCGGGACGGGCGCCACCGCGACCTCGAGTAGGGCGAGGGGGAGTCGCCCTCGCCCGAAGGAGCGCGAGCGGCAAGCTTAACCTCCGCGGCCCCCCCATGGGTCCGGGAGGATCCCCGCCCCCCGATGCGTTCCCAGCTGATCATCTGGGCGACTCTGGCGCTGAGCGCCACGATGTTCGTCATCAACCTCGCCGTGGCGTTCGCGAGCGGAAGTCACGCCGTGCTCTCCCAGGCGATCTACAACCTCACCGACCTCGCGGGCGGGGTCATGCTGATGTGGGGGTTCTTCGCCTCCCAGCGGCCACCGGACATCGACCACCCGTTCGGTCACGGCAAGGAGCGCTTCTTCTGGGCGTTCGCGGCGACGCTCGTCACCTTCACGTCGGCCGGGCTCACGGTCTTCGTGAGCGGGCTCGACCAGGTGGTCGCCCCCCAGCCGGTCACCCACCTGGGGGATGCGTTGGTGGTCGTGGGGGCGACGCTCGCCACGAGCGTCGCCGGGATCGCCGTTACCCTCCAGGAGCTGCGGCGCAGCCGCGAGACGCTCACCGAGCTCCTCGAGTCCGCCCACCAAGGACTGAAGACGATCTTCTTCCAGGATCTCGTGTCGATCTTCGCGAGCGTCGTGGTCTTTGCCGGGATCGTCGTCGTCTACCGGACCCAGAATTACGTGGTCGATGGCGTCGCGTCGTGCGGCGTGGCGGTCCTCCTGTTCGCCGCCGGGGTCCTGCTGGCGGGAGAGAACCGGGAGCTCTTGGTGGGCAAGGCGATCTCGCCCGACGCCGCCCGCCGCATCCTCCAGCTCATCGAACGGGACCCGCGGGTCCGACAGGTGCGCAGCCTCCAGTCGATGATGCTGGGGCCGGACGACGCCCTGCTCGCGCTCAAGGTCAACTTCCAGGACGGGCTCACGACGGACCAGATCGAGACCGTGATCGACCAGGTAGCGGCGTCCATGCGACAGGCCTTCCCGTTGATCCGCCACCTCGTGATCGAACCGGAGTCGTAGGCGTCGAACCCTACGGCGGGCCCTTCGGCGGAGGGATGACGCGGACCGCGCGAACGTCCTGGTAGCGGAGGACCGTAAGGATCGTGAGCGCGATCCCCACCACCGTGAAGAAGAGGTAGAGCCCGTCGTTCCCGAACCGGCTGAAGAGCTGGGTCGAGCCGAGGATCCCAAGGAGCATCCCCAAGCTGATCGTGAGCGAGTAGATCGCCATCGTGGTGGCCCGCGTGTACTCGCGGCTCAGGTCGGTGAGCGCGGCGAGCGCGGCGGGTCCGTAAGCGAGCGCCGCGGGAGCGCTCACCCCCACGACCGCGAGTGCTTCGGGACGCGCCCCGAAGGCGGTGAGGAGGCCCGCGCCGAAGAGGATGCCGAGGAACCCGAAGGTGCCAACGATCATGAGGCGCATGCGGCCGAACCGATCCGCGAGACGCCCGAAGGTGGGCTGGGTGAGCAGAAGGACGAGCCCTCCTCCACCGATGAGCAGGGCGATCGTCGAGATCGGAAGGCCCGCGCTCGTCGCCGCCGTCCCGAGGAAGACGAGCAGCGTCCCGAGCAGGAGGTAGATGACGAGCCACGGGAGCGTCACAAGGAGGACATCCCGGCGTGCGACGGCCGACCGGATCCGGTTCCAGGCGAACGCTCCCGCGCGTCCCACCTCGGTGTGGTGACGGCCCGAGTAGAGCGCGAAGGCGAGACCTCCGACCAACGCGAGAGCTCCGGCGCGGAACGTCCAGGCGAGGTCGAGCGCCGGGAGGCTACCTTCGATCGCGAACCCGCTCGCGAACCCGAGCACCCATCCGAGGAGGTTGACGGCGTCGAACCGTCCCATCTGGTAGCCGCGCTCGTCCAGGTGGGCCTGGTCGCCCACGACCGCGAGGCTCGCGGCGAGGATCGCCCCGCTCGCGACGCCGAACAGGAGGTTGAGGCCCCCGAGCGCGAGGGGGTCGCGCGTAAAGGAGACGATCGCGAGCAGGACGGCGGAGGCACCCATGCCCACGATGAGGACGTGGAAACGTCCATAGCGGTCGGCGGCCGCCCCGGACAGAATGACGGTGGCGAACTCGCCGATCGGAGCGAGGGACGAGATGAACCCCACCGTGCCCACGCCTTCCGAGGTCGTCGGGACGCTGTGGCCGAGGAGGTAGGCGGCGAAGATCGAGATCGTGAGGCCGAATCCGAACCGCACGAAGAACGTCGCGCCCAGGACGGCACGCAGAAGTCGGGGCGCTTCGTCGGCGGGCGGGACGCGGGACGCGGCCGTCAGCTCACCGCCCGTCCTTCGGGCGCTCGATGAGCTCGATCCACACGTCGTCCGGGTCGAGCACGAAGGCGATCCTCCCGCTCCCTCCCGAGAGCGTGTACGGCTCCTTCGCGACCCGTACCCCTCGGGATCGCGCCTCCGCGAGGAAGCGGTCGATGTCCTCGACCTCGAATGCCAGGTGGTCGAGTTGGTCCCCCGCGTCGAAACGGTCCTTGCCCTCCCAGTGGGTGAGCTCGACGCGCGCCCCGCTCGCCGGATCGCGCACGAAGGCGATCTCCGCGTGGTTCTCGGGGATGGTTCGGCGGCGTTCGAACTCGAGCCCGAGCACCGTCGTGTAGAACGCGAGGCTCTCCTCCATGTTCCGCACCGTGATGGACGTGTGAAGGAACCGCATCGCCTCTCTCCGGGTCCAAGAGTCCGGCCGGGGCCTAAGGATTTGCCCGTTACGGATGGCCGAAGCACGCGCGCACCGGCGAGCTCCCCCGGACCCACGTCGGCTCGATGCGCACAAAACCGAGCCGCTCGAACTGGTAGACGTCCCCCGGGACCGCCGAGCGGAGTTCGCCCTCCCCGAGGCCGGGGCGGTGTTCGCCCTCGACACCGAGCAGGTCGACCGGGACCGCGTTCTCGGCGCCGACCCACTGAAGGCGGGGGATCCGCTTGTTCTCCCGCGTGGTGAAGCGGCCGGTAAGACGGTCGGTGCCGTCCGGGAACGCGCGGGGGAGCTCGATGTTGGCGAGGTCCTTGAGACGGATCTCCTCGCCGAGGCGCTTGGCGAGGTCCGCCCGTGGAAGGTACAATCGGGGGCCCGTCGGGACGCGGCGTTTGCCCATCTCAGGGTGCTCGGGGTGGTTCGCGAGCTCTACGGAGGCAAGCTCGGCGGGAAAGCCCTCGACCTCGACCATCACCGGATCGAGGACGACGGAGCGGCGGGGGGTCGTCCCGTCGATGAGCTGGCGGTTCTCGGCGTACAGGGTCTCGGCGGGGACCTCGATGTCCGCGAGCGACAGGCCGAAGGAGAGCGTGAACCGACGCAGTGCCTCGGGGCGGATCCCGCGCCGTTCGAGCGACGCGATCGACCAGGTCTTCGGGTCGGCCCACCCGTCGAACAGGCCGCTCTTCACCTCCACGTACGACTTGCTCTTGGAGATCTTCGCCTCCCGTACCCGTAGTATGCCCCAGTGCAGGAAGGGGGGGCCGACGAGGCCGAGGGCGTTCCAGATGAACTGCTGCATCCGGTCCTCGATGACGAGGTCCTTGCCGCGGATCACGTGGGTGATGCCGAGCTCAAGGTCGTCGACGGCCCACGAGAATTCGAGCATCGGCCAGACACGGTACTTCTGGCCGACGCGCGGGTGGTCGAGATCGCTCAGGCGGAACAGCACGCGGTCGCGGAATGCCGGGTCGGGGTCGTGGAGGTCGGTCTTCAGACGGAGGACGGCCTCCCCGACGGCGAATCGGTTGTTCAGCATCCCCTCCCACATGTCGAGCGTGGTGCCCACCGACTCCGAACGTTCGGGGCAGGCGATCCCGAGGGCGCGATTCTCCCGTAGCGTCGCCGCGGGGCATCGGCAGACGTAGGCGACCCCGGCATCGATCACGCGGCGGGCCCACGGGTACATCGCCGGGATCCGGTCGGACTTGTAGAACGTCGCGTCCGGGGTCGCCCCGACGGTCTCGAGGTCGCGGCGGATGAGGTCGAACATCTCGAGGTCGATCCGCTTCTCCTCGGAGCCGATCGTATCGTCGAACACGAGCAGGAGCTTGCCGTCGTAGCGGCGGCGGTACGCGTCGTTGATGAAGATCATCCGAGCGTTCCCGATGTGGAGCGCCCCGGACGGGAACGGCGCCATGCGGAGAACGACCTTCCCCGGGACCGCGCCCGGGAGCGGGGGGAGCTCCCCCGGCAAAGCTCCCGGGGTCCGGGCAGGCTCGGCCACCGCCCCTCCGAGGGCCTCGAGGGCGCGGGCCTGAGCCCCGACGTCGAGCAGATCGACCTCCTCGACGATCGCCCGCACGGCGGGCTCAAGGTCCGAGGCACGGGAGCGCAGCGACGGGTCCTGGGCCAGAAGGCGCGCGAGGATGGGACCGGGCCGAGCAGCCCCCGCGTGGTCGAGGGCATTCTGTAGCGCGAGGCGACGTATGCGCGCCTCGACCTCGTTCGGCACCGTCACGGACGGCGCCCACCGTCCCTCGCCTTAAGAGCGTTCGCGCAACGGGCGGGCACCGGCGGGACGGGGGTCCCGGCTCGGCGGGCCGTAGCGTCGAGCGCCATCGGCGAGAGCGTCCCCCAGGGTGAGCTCGCCCTGGAGGACCCGGACCGCGACGTCCCGCGAGATCGTGAACCGTCCCCCGCTCCCCTCCCGGCTGACCCGTTGAAGATTGGAGATCTCGCCCGGGGTCGCGGAGAGGCTCGTCGGACCGTGCACGGTCCGCCCCGGGGTCCGTGCGATCGCCCCGGCGGCGGCACCGTCACGGTGGACGCGCAGCCCGCGGGGCGTCGTCCCGCGCTCGTTCGCGATCTCGATCGGTCGGTGGAGCGGGAGGAGCGCGTTCACGATGCGGTTGCGGGTCAGAGGGTCGCCGCTCCCCACGCGGAACCGTACGTCGCGCCCGGGAAACCGGTGGCGCACGTGCGTCCCCAAGGGCGCCGCCTCCTCGGGGGAGTCGAGGGTCCCGGTCACGAGGAGCGTGCCTCCGGAGATCACGGCGTACCCCGGACGCGGGCCGGGGTCGAAGCCCACTACGACCTCCTCGTGGATCGCGTCCGCTCGAAGGGCGCTTTCCACCGCGGCCCAGAGCGCGGCGCGGCCTCCGACTTCGGGAACGGCGAGGACCCGCGGGTGGTCGATGAGCTCGACCTCGGCAGGGCTCGTGAGCACGACCGCCGCGCGGGCCGGGATGCGTTGCCCCGGTAGAAGGCTCACCGAGGGAGTCCGACGCTCGCGCATCGCCCCGGCGAGCTCCGCGTAGAGCGCGGGGTCGCGCGTCACGAGGGCTACGTACCGGGATCTCAACGTGCCCACCGAGGGTCAAATACGGGATATAGTTTACCGGGACGTGCCGATCTGCCCGTACTGCCGCTCGGTCGCGCCCGACGGCGCTCTCTTCTGCGCGCACTGCGGACACACCGTGGTGGCACCCACCGGTCCTACGATCGCCGAGCCCGCTGGGGCGGTCCGACCGTCGCCCTCCGACGTCCTCCTCGCGCCTTCATCGCCCCCTCCCGTTCCTGCGCAACCCGCAGAATGGATTCCCCCCGCGCTCAGCGGTCAGGCGGTGCATTGCCCGCGGTGCAACACGCTGATATCGCCCGTCGCTGTCGTCTGTCCGGTATGTCAGGCCCCCCAACCTCCGCCCGCCGCGGACGTCGGGGCCGGCGCACCGCCACGATGATCCGCATCGCCGGCGAGCGAGTTCAGGATCTCTTCGGTCTCGCCGAGGCCGAGTCCCACCGCCCCGACGGACCCCTTCCCCACCAGTACGTCGCGCTCGCGCGAAAGATCGGAATGCGCTACAACGTTCGTCTCGCGCACGAACTTCGGGATCTGTATTGCCGAGGGTGCTCGGTCTACTGGGTGGAGGGGCGAACCGTTCGCACCCGTCTGAGGTTGGGTCGCCGAGTACGCACGTGCCTGCGATGCGGACGCGTGCGGCGCGTCCCGCTCCGACGGGGTCACGCGCGGCACGCACCGATCCCTACCGCCCTCCGACCCACACGGGAGGCCGATGCCGCCCTCGCCGAGGAGGTGGGGGAGGGTCCGTTGGAGAACGACGTCGACGAACAGGAAGACGCTTAACCCGGGAGTCGCCCTGCCTTCCGCGCGCCGGGGTGGCCGAGCGGCCAAAGGCGGCAGACTCAAGATCTGCTCTCGCAGGAGTTCCCAGGTTCGAATCCTGGCCCCGGCACGCGCTCCTCAGCTCACCGACCGCGAGGGCTCCTCAATTGCGCAAAGGGTGCGCGTTGCCGAAGGGGCTACTTCAGATGCCGTAGGCCTCGTCGTGGTGAACGAGTCGCAGCAACCGGACCGCATTTCGTCCCTCGTCCGGTTCGAACAATAGGACAAACGAACCGGCGATGTGGACCCGCCGCACACCGTGCAGAGGGGTTCGCAGCGGCTTGTAGTGGAGAGGGTTCTGGAGAATCTGTTCCACCTTGGAGTCCACCGCCCGCCGGAACCCGGCGTTCCGCTGGCAGAACTTCCTGTAGTCCCGTTCGAACGCTAGCGAGACCTCAATTTCCCAGGTCACCGGGTCGCCCCAAGGAGAGCGTTCAACGATCCTACTTTTCGAAAGGGCCCCTTCCGGACCTTCTGAAGGTTCTCGATGAACTCCGGGCGGAAGGCAGGGTCCAGGATCGTTTCCTCATAGGCTGACACGATGACTTCGATGGCCTGCGATTTCCCCTTGAGGCCGTCGCGTGCCTTCACCACATTCACCACCCGGTTGGCGTGGTCCGATAATTCGATAACTGCCTTCGGCATATCTCTACATTACGCGACATTACGCGAAGATATAAGGCTCTTGTGACCGATAGAGCGTCGGTTCATGATCGAATGTGAGCGCCCGGTAAACTCGTCCCAGCACTGGCCAAGTGGGCCCGTGCCTGGCCCCGGCACCGGACCTACCGCCAACGGAGCCTTTTCGAGCCGGCGCCCCGGGTAACGTGAACTTCCCAGCTGGATCGAGCCATGAGATGATATTCGCCCCATCCTTGCGCCGAATCGCGACCGCCAGGACGACGACTCCGAGTGGACATCGTCCGCCGGACGAGGCCCACAGGAGTGTAACGCCTCCCCGAGGCGCGAATAAGCAGGCTAGGGTGCACCTCGGGATTCGGGAACGGCGCCAAGCTCGCGAAGCGTCACCCGCTCCTCGTCGGTTCCGCGAAATCGAGCCGCGTGACCCGGGTACGAACGATGGAAGAGGCCCGCTCTCCGACGATCCGGAGTCGCATCCGGGCCGCCGTTCGACTCGACGCGACCGATCGAGCGCACGTGACGTAGGGCGGATTCCTCCCTCGCAAGCACCCTCGCCGCCACCCAATCGTTTTCCTCACACCGCGCTTTCCGAGCGTCGGCCGTCATGCCAGCGAGGAAGGCACCGGGCGACATGATGGGCGATCGGCCGGACGCCGGAGGAGGCCTTTCCTCGAGCCAGGTCGAGCTCATCCGATCGAATTCGGGATTCAACGAGATCCCGGAGAAGGTCGCGAATCCCGTCGTGCAGTTCCTGCGCTACTTCTGGGGTCCGATTCCGTGGATGATCGAGGTCGCTGCCGCGCTCTCGCTCCTCACGCGAAACTGGGACGACCTCGGGATCATCCTGACGCTGCTCCTCGTGAACGGCCTCGTGGGTTTCTGGGAGGAGCGCCAGGCGGGTAACGCCGTGTCCGCCCTCCAGGCCCGGTTGGCCGTGCACGCCCGGGTCCTTCGGGATGGCGCCTGGACGTCGATCCCCGCCCGTGAGCTCGTCCCGGGGGACCGGATTCGCGTGCGGCCCGGGGATGTCGTTCCGGCCGACGTCCTCCTTCATGGACCCGGTGAGATCGAGGTCGACCAATCCGCCCTCACGGGCGAATCGCTCCCGGTGGAAAGGGTAGCGGGGTCCACCGTCTACTCGAGCTCCCTTGTCGCGCGAGGCGAAATCGATGCGGTGGTCACTGCGACGGGCGGAAGGACGTTCTACGGACGCACGGCGGAGCTCGTCGAAACGGCGCACACCGTGAGTCACTTTCAGCGCGCGGTCCTCAAGATCGGGAACTTCCTCATCGTCATCGCCCTCGTCCTCGCGACGGTCATCGAAACGGTCGCCCTCGTTCGCGGGGGATCGCCGTTCACGACGCTCGAGTTCGCCCTCATCCTGACGGTCGCGGCCATCCCGGTCGCGATGCCCACCGTGCTGTCGGTGACGATGGCGATCGGCGCGCGGAAGATGGCCCGCCAGCAGGCGGTCGTCACCCGCCTTTCCGCCATGGAGGAGCTCGCGGGCATGGACGTCCTATGCTCCGACAAGACGGGGACGCTCACCGAGAACCGGATGACGATGGGCGACCCGTATGCCGCCGAAGGAGCGGCCCCCGAGGATGTGGTTCTCGCGGCGGCGCTGGCCTCCCGGGTCGAAAATCGCGACCCCATCGATGTCGCGGTCCTCGCCCGCGCGCCGCCCGAACACCTCCACGGGTACACGGTCACCGACTACCGGCCTTTCGACCCGACGACCAAGCGCACGGAGGCCCACGTCCGGGACGCGGCGGGGTCCCAGTTCGTCGTGTGTAAAGGCGCCTGCCAGGTCATCTTCGGGCTGAGCCAGCTCACCGGGACCGATCGGGAGCGGGCCGACCGCGCGGTCCACGAGTTCGCCTCCCGAGGGTTTCGCACGCTGGGCGTCGCTCGCCGCGACGCGGGAGGCGCGTGGAGGTTCCTCGGGATCCTCCCGCTCTTCGACCCGTTGCGCGCCGACGCCCCGGACGTGGTGGCCCAGGCGCGTTCGCTCGGCATCGGCGTGAAGATCCTCACCGGTGACCAGCTCGCGATCGGCCAGGAGACGGCGCGTCGTCTCGGCCTCGGGACGAACTTCGTACCGGCCGAGGATGTCCGCGAGGGTCGGGCGACGTCGGCCGCCTCCATCCGAGGGCTCGAGGCGGCCGACGGATTCGCCCAGGTCTTTCCCGAGGACAAGTTCGCGATCGTCGAACAGCTGCAACGCGGGGACCACATCGTGGGGATGACCGGGGATGGGGTGAACGATGCTCCGGCGCTCAAGAAGGCCGATGTCGGGGTTGCGGTTTCGGGCGCGACGGACGTGGCGCGCGGCGCGGCGAGCGT
Source organism: Thermoplasmata archaeon (assembly GCA_050749685.1). Lineage (GTDB taxonomy): Archaea > Thermoplasmatota > Thermoplasmata > Lutacidiplasmatales > UBA184 > Lutacidiplasma. The sequence continues at coordinate 18,222 of JBOGRS010000012.1, read as the reverse complement.
CGTCCTCCTCACCCCCGGTCTCCGCGTCCTGGTGGACGCGATCGCCGAGAGCCGCAGGATCTTCGCCCGTATGACTTCGTACGCGATCTACCGGGTCGGCGAGACCGTCCGACTGCTCCTCTTCCTCTCGCTCTCCATCCTCGCGTTCGACCTCTATCCGGTGACCGCGGTGATGATCGTCCTCATCGCCGTCCTCAACGACGGGGCGATCCTATCGATCGCCTACGATCGCGCCACGGCGGCGACCGCCCCCACCCGCTGGGACATGCGCACGGTGCTGACGATCGCGGTCCTGCTCGGGGTCGTCGGGGTGGGATTCTCGTTCCTCCTGTTCCTGCTCGCGTTGCGCGTCTGGGCGCTCCCGTTCGTGGTCATCCAGACGATGATCTACCTCAAGCTCTCCGTCGCCGGGCATCTCGGTATCTTTGCAACGCGGACGAAAGGTCCGTTCTGGTCGTCCCGCCCCGCCGCGGTCCTGGTCGCCGCGGTCCTGGGCACGCAGGCGATCGCCACGGCCATCGCGGTGGGAGGATTCCTCTTCGCTCCGCTCCCGCTCGTGTGGGTCGGGGTCGTTTGGGTCTTCTCGATCCTCGACCTGGTCGCGTTCGATCTTGCGAAGCAAGCGGCGTATCGATTCCTGGCCCGCTCGAGCCAAGCGGGGCCCGTCCGGGCGTCGGTCCGACCAGGTCGATTGGTCTCCGTGCGGACGTTCTTCTATCACCGACGTTTTGGGTCCGGATCGCGGCCCGCGGCCCGGCCCCGTGACGATGTCGGCGCCCTTCGGCCGTGATCTGCCCGCCCTCCTGCGCGATGCGCGAGGGTGGCGGAGGATTCCGCGGTCGCCCCCACCCTAGAGGTGGTCGGCGAAGAAGCGAAGCATGCGCCGCCACGCGTCCGCCGCGGCCATCGGGTCGTAGGTGGCCTCGCGACTGTCGTTGAAGAAGGCGTGCCTAGCCCCGGGGTAGACGTGGTAGGCGAAGCTCTGTCCGGCCCGTTGCATCGCTTCGGCGAACGCGGGGACCGTATCGGTGATGCGGGGGTCGTCGCCTCCGTAGAGGCCGAGGACCGGCGCCCGGATGGACGGGATCTCCCGGGGTTCGGGCGCCTCACCGTACAAGATCACGCAGGCCCGAAGGTCGGGATCCTGGGTGGCGAGACGGCCGGAAAGGCTTCCCCCCATGCAGAAGCCCACGCTCCCGACCCGCTTCGGGTCGACCTTCGGGTGGGCGCGGAGCTGCTGGACGATCGCAACAAGATCCCGTGCGAAGATATCGCGCTGGTCCGCGCTCATGACGCGGATCAGCGCACGCAGCCCGAGCTGCTCGTCCCCTGACAACGTCGGCATGAGCTCCTCCATCCTCCCGGGGTCGCGTTGCACCTCGGGGGGCGCGCGGCGCAGTAGCGCGATGGCATCGCGGACCTTGGCCGGCGCCATCGCGTCGGCCAGTTCGCCGGTGTAGAGCTGGGGAGCGAGGGCGAGATATCCCTCCCCCGCAAGACGGTCCGCGACGTCGCAGATGTGGTCGCTCAGCCCCCAGATCTCGTGGATCACGATCACGGCCGCGCCGGGAGCCGTCCGCTCCTTCGGCACCGACAGATAGGCCTCGCGCTCCCCCTCGACCGCCCGGACCCGTATCCGCGTGCCGCTCATTCGAACCTCGTACGTGGGCGAGCGGGCCCACGCCGCCACTCGCCCTTCGGCGCAAGTGGTAGGTCGGGGCGGCTTAAGCTCGTCTGCCGTCCGGCGAGGCGAGGTCGGTACGCGATGGGCGGGAACGATCCGCGGGATCGGGTCGTCCGGTTCGCCGAGGTGGGGCGCGGGAGCCCCGGTCGGGGGCGACGCAGGCGCGTCGAGCCCACCGTGTCGTCTCGCTACCCGACGGTCATTGTACCCGACATGTAGCCGTCCGTCCCCATGGGCGCGCCGCTGAAGCCATCCGACCCGCACGGATCGGTGCAGATCCAGACGTACGAGCCGGACTGGGTCAGCACGACGGTGAAGGTCACGATGCTCCCGCCGCCGGGGCTCAGGACGTTAAGCCCAAGGGTCGGGATCGTGAAGGTGTGGGCCACGTTGGCGTTCGAGACCGTCGCGAGGGACGTCCCGTTGACGAGTTCGGTTCCGCCGACCGTCCCGCTGACGTTGCATGTGCATCCGTCCCAGTTCACCGCGGAATCGTAGTCGACGATCGTGAAGGTGACCGTGCCCACCGGTACCGTGAAGTTTGCGGGGGAGTACTGGGGCATTCCCGTGTCCGGGTTGATCTGGACCGTGAGGTACATGTGCGCGGGTCCGGTGGGAGTCGCGGGCGGGGAGTTCGAATTGGCAGCGGCTCCCACGACCGCGGTAAGGAGAAACACGAGGACGACGCCGAATGCCAGTCCCGCCGCGACCAGATTGTAGTATTCCTGATCCTTCATGTTCTTCCGTTCCGATCCGACCACCGTAGGGTCACTGTTCTCGGGAGCGGAACGCTACGAGATAAGCGGCGAGTGAAGCGCGCTTGACGAACCCCACGGACGGTCGCGTCGACCGCGTCCGAACGCTCCGCGGGCCCGCTCCCCCCGGGGGCTTTCCGCTCCGCCGCAAGGGTCCCGCCGCGATGCGGCGCACGCCGCCCCCACCTCGGCGATGGCGGGCCGACGCCCTTCAGGCGAGGGGAAGGATGGATGCGGGTTCGTAGCTCGCCGGTAGTCGGCCGACCATCGGGATCGGGTGCCGGCAGGCCCGGCACCGGTTCTCCTCGTCGAGGTTCCAGCTTCGGATGAAGAACCCGAACCGCTCGACGGCGATCGCCCCGCACTTCGGGCAGTAGGTGTGTTCGAGCGGGTGTCCCCAGACGTTCCCCAGGTAGGCGTACTCGAGCCCCTCCTCCTTCGCGATCGCGTGGAGCGCCTCCAGGGTGCGCACCGGCGTGTCGGGGAACTCCATCATGTGGTAGTCGGGGTGGAACCGCAGAAGGTGGAAGGGGGTCTCGGCGCCCAGTCGCTCGCGGACAAAGCGAGCGAGCTTGCGCAGCGCGGACGGGTCGTCCCCCACCCGCGGGACGATGAGGTCGGTCACCTCCACGTGGACTCCGCGCCGCTTGAGGTCGACGAGCGTGTCGAGGATCGGCGCCGGTCCCTTCGCGCTGATGTACTTGCGCATGAAACCCTCCTCGCCGCTCCCCTTGAAGTCGACGCTCACCGCCTCAAGGTGGGGTCCGATGAGCTCCACCGCCTCGGGGGTCATGTAGCCGTTCGTCACGAAGTTCGCGAAGAGCCCGGCGGCGTGGGCCTCCGCCATCACGTCGAGGGCATATTCGATGAAAATCGTCGGCTCGTTGTAGGTGAACGTCACCCCGTCGCAGCCCATCCGACGGGCCGTCGCGACGGCGTCCTTCGGGGAGAAGGGGCGACCGGTAACCTCGCGCTCCTGGGAGATCTCAGCGTTCTGGCAGTACTGGCAGCGCCAGTTGCACCCCACCGTCCCGATCGAGAGCACGCGCGCGCCCGGATGGAAGTGGGAGAGGGGCTTCTTCTCCACCGGGTCCACCTGGATCGCCGACGCGATACCGTAGCTGAGGAGCGTGAGCCGTCCGCCCTCGTTCTTCCGAACGAAGCAGAACCCATGGGAACCCGACGGGATGGTGCAGTAGCGCGCGCAGGCGGTGCAGCGGACCTTGTGGTCCGCGAGCGGTTCGAAGAGGGTGGCGACATGGGCCATGGACCGGCCTCCGGCACGGTACGTCCCCCGCCCACGATAACGATTCGGTCCGCCGCGTTCGCTCCCGTGGACAAGGTTTGAAGTGCCCTTCCCCGTGTGGCCGGGCGTGCCCGACTCCCCCGCCCCGTCCGGCTCGGACGCACCGACCGCGGATGCGATCGAGCACGCCGTCCTCCGCGCGATCACCCCCAGCCCCGAGATGATGGAGCGGGTGCGCACGGCGACGCGCCTCCTGGTGGAGCGGGCCGAATCGGCCGTCCGAAACCGGGGGAGCCCCGTGGTCCGGTGCCTCGTCGCCGGCAGCGCGGCCCGCGGGACGTACCTCGGGGACCGGCTGGACATCGACCTCTTCCTCCTCTTCCGAACGGATGTCCCCCGCGAGGTCCTGGAGCGGGAGGGCCTTGCGTTGGGGTCGGAGGTGCTCACCGACCCGGTCACGAAGTATGCGGAACATCCCTACCGGCACGGGACGTTCGAGGGCATCGAGGTCGACGCCGTCCCGGGCTACGCCGTCGACGACCCGTCCCGGCCGATGAGCGCCGTCGACCGCACGCCGTTCCACCAGGAGTACCTGACCCAACGTCAGACCCCCGAGATGGTCGCGCAGGTGCGCCTCACCAAGCAGTTCCTCCGCGCGCTCGGGGTCTACGGCTCCGAGGCGCGCACGGGAGGGTTCTCGGGATACCTCGTCGAGCTCCTCGTGCTCCGGTTCGGCCGCCTGCGCGAGCTCCTCGCGGCGGCGCGGGGGTGGCGCATCCCGGTGCGGCTTCTGTCGAGTCCGACGGCGGCCCCCCGCACCCCCGACGACGTCGCGCTGCTCCTCGACGACCCGGTGGACCCGAATCGGAATGTCGCGACCGCGCTCACCCGCCGGAACCTCGGTCGCTTCATCCTGGCGGCCGGGCACTACCTCGATCACCCGAGCGCGCGTGCGTTCGACCTCCCTCCCCGGCCCGCCCTCGCTCCGGCCGACGCGAAACGGCGTCTGGCCGAACGCCGGACCCACGTCGCCATCCTCGGAATGCCCCGGCCGGACCTGGTGGACGACATCCTCTACCCCCAGCTCGCGAAGGCCGAGCGCGCCCTCGCCGACGAGGCCGAACGTCTCGGGTTCCAGGTCGTCGGGACCGCGAGCGCCGCGGGGGAGGGGCGCGTGGTCGTCCTCCTCGAGGTCGCCCAACGCGAGCTTCCGGGGGTCAAGGTTCAGGACGGCCCCCCACCGGGGATCGACCGCGTCGGACAGTTCCTCGAGAAGTGGACCGATCCGGCGGCCGCCGTCCTTCAAGGTCCCTACGTCACCGCCGACGGACGTCTCGCGGTGGAGACCCTTCGATCGACCCGGGGCATCGAGGAGCTGCTCACGGAGGCGTTCGAGCATCTCGCCCTTGGGCGCGACCTGCGCCACGAGCTCGGGCCGGCAAGCTTCTTCCGCTCGCTCGAGGACACCGACCCGAGCCCCGAGCTCTCGCGGGGGCTCGCGGACCTTCTCGACAAGCGCCTTCCATGGCTCCCGCCGCGCCCCCGCTGACGCCGGGCGCGCCCCGCGCCCTACCCGAGCCAGTTCCAGAAGTCGTCCTTCCAGTAGTCGATTTCCTGAGGCACCCTGCGCAGGGGAGCGAGGCGGAGACCTTGCGCTTCCGCCGCGCGCAGACGCTCCCGCAACCGGTCGACGGTCTCGTTGGAGAGGTCGTCGAGGGTGCGCTCGAGTTGGGCGCGGAAGCCCAGGTCGAGGACGCGGTCGGGGTGGCGAAGGATGAGCCGATAGTGGTGATGGGCCGACCCTTCGACCCTCACGACCTGCCACTCGAGGTGCTCATGGCGCTCCTCCTGGAGCCGGAACGCCGCGAGGTTCGCGAGGGCGGTGGCGACGAAGTTGTCGTCGTGGACGTCCGGCCGAAGGTAGATCCCGACCTCCACGCCCCGATGCATCGGACCCTCGAAGCGCGGTCGGCGATACGTTTGTCGTACGGGCGGTTCGGTTCCGGGGTTCGAGGTGCTTCGAGCGACCGTCAGAAGCGGAAGATGTCGAGCAGGAGGAACCAGAGGCCCAGCCAGCCGAAGAAGACCGTGAGGATGATCCCGGCCCAATCGCCCTTCGTGTACTCGTGGGCCAGTGGTCGGAGGCGCCCGACCAGGAAGGGGGAGACCGCGATCAGGATGACGCCGAGGACGGCGGGGACGATCAGGGGGAGACCCGCACGGTCGATCCCGTAGGAGGCGGCGGCGAGAAGGACGGCGAGGACGAAGGCGATCGCGATCGCCCACGACTGCTCGAACTCGTGGTCGATGAACTTGCGCTCGTCGAACGACGGGAAGCGGAACGACATGAACGCCTCGTCCTCCTCGAGCTTGCGTTTCGCTTTCTTCGCCACGTCTAACCCTCCGTCAAGGGAGCGGCTTGCCGGTAGAGCCCCTCGGCACGGTACGAACTGCGCACGAGCGGGCCGGCTTCGACCCCCCGGAACCCGGCGGCGAGGGCGCGTGCGCGGAGGCGGTCGAACTCCTCGGGCGGGACGTAGCGATCGACCGGCAGGTGGTCGGGCCCCGGACGTAGATACTGGCCCAGCGTGAGGAGGTCAACGCCCGCCCTCCGGAGGTCGACGAAGCTCTCGGCGAGCTCGGCTTCGGTCTCCCCGAGGCCGAGCATGATCGAGCTCTTCGTCACGAGGTCACGCCGCCCGTGGGCCTTCGCGCGCGCCAAGAGGTGGAGCGAACGGTCGTAACCGGCCCGACGGTCGCGTACGCTCGGCGACAACCGCCGGACGGTCTCGAGATTGTGGGCGAGCACGTGCGGCGGCTGCTCGAGAAGGCGGGACAGCGCGTCATCACGCCCCCCGAGGTCCCCGATGAGCAGCTCGACGAGGGTCGAGGGCGATGCGCCGTGGATGGCCTTCACGGTCGCCGCGAGGACGCTCGCACCTCCGTCGGGCAGATCGTCGCGGCACACCTGGGTGAGGACGACGTAGCGTAGCTTCCAGCGGCGCACGCCCTCGGCCACCCGCGCCGGTTCGGTGGCATCCACCGCCCCGTTCGGCCAGTGGGTGCGCACCGCGCAGAACCCGCAGCGGCGGGTACACTCGGTCCCGAGGAGCATGAGGGTCGCGGTCCCGGCGGACCAGCATTCCGAGAGGTTCGGGCAGCGCGCCTCCCGACACACGGTTCCCAGCCCGAGGTCGGTGAGGAGGGCGCGGACCTCGGGGTACTGCGGTCCCGACGGGGGGCGTGTGCGGATCCACAACGGCAGGCGGTCCGTCGGTCCGGGGCTCACCCCGGAAATGACCGTGGCCGCGCTCACGACCGTCCGAGCCGGGCGCCCGCTTTAGGCTTTGCTTGCGCGGCCCCGGCGAGGTAGCTCTCGACGAGCGTCTGGAGGAAGCTCGCGGGCACCTCGTCCATGCTGAGCTTGGCCGATTGACCGTTCTTCGCCGGCTCGACGTGCACGAGGGCCTCGCGCTCGAGCTCCTTCACCGTCCGCCAGAACGTGACGCGGCTCACCGGGGCCACCCCGTGCTCCTCGGCGAGCGCTCCATAGGCCAGGCGAACGCGTTCGGTCGTGCTCGACGTGCGCGGCCCGCGCAACGTCCGGGCGAGGGCGAGCAGGACCATGAGCGACGGACCCGGTAGGTCTTCGAGCTTGGTCTCGGTGAGCGTCGGGTAGATCGAGCCCTTCGCCGCACGGACGTGCTCCGGAGTGAGCTCGCGCGCCCCCTCCTGGTCGGCCGCGCGCGCGGCGCCGGCGAGAAGCTCGATCGCGAAACGCGCGTCGCCGCTGGTCGAGGCGACGCGGGCGATCTGCTCGAGGACGTCCCGGGAGTAGCTCCCGAGTCGAAGCGCCACCTCCGCACGGGCGGCCAGGATGTCGGCGAGGCCGGCGGCGTCGTAGGGGGTGAGCTGTATGCGGTGGGTGACGCCGAAGCTCGATCGGCTGGGGGCATCGAGGTAGGGGAGGACGTCCTCCGACGCGATGAGGAAGAGCGAGATCGAGCCCAACCCCACTTCCGGCGCGCGCGTGAGCAGGTAGACGAGCTTCGTCTCCAGCCGAACGAGGGCGCTCACCTCGTCGAGGATGATGAAGAGATGGCGAGGGGTCCGCCGGATCCCCTGCTCGAAGACGTCGAGCATCTCGCTGAGCGCGTAGCCTCGGTCGGGCAGCGAGACGCCCACGCCGCGGAGCAGCTGGAGGAGGATCGTCCGATCGTTCGAGCGGCGCCAGCAGTTGACGTACAGCTTCAGCACGGGAGGCTGCCCCGATTTGAGGCGCGCTCGCTGGAGGTCGTCCCCGAGGCGATGGGCGAGCGCGGTCTTTCCCGTCCCGACGCCGCCGGTAAGGAGCTGGTGGTAGGGCGCCCCACGGGCAAGCGCCTGACGGTAGCGCTGGGCCAGCAGGGCGAGCTCCTCCTCGCGGTGGACGAGCTTGGGGGGGAGGTACGACGCGTCGAGCGTCTCCTCCGCCACCAGGATCGGGCCCAAGGTCATCCCCTGCTCCCGGGACGGCCCACTAGATTATCTTGGCGGCGGTCCGACCGTGGGGGGGGCGGCCCAGCCATCGCCGCAGGCGCGCGTGCGCCCGCTGTGCACACTCCGCGGGGGGGAACGTCGCATCGAGGACAACCCATCGGGGGGGACGCGCCATGGCCCGATACGCGCGGGCGACCCGCCCGAGCGTCCGACGTCGTTCGAGGGGCTCGCGGGAACGCCCCCGATGTCCGATCCGGCGCAACGCTTCGGACGCGGGGAGGTCGAGAAGGACGACACGATCGGGAAGGAGCGTCACGTGTCGCTGCAGCCGGGCGAGCGCGCGGCGCTCGGCCGGGGGGAGGAGACTGCCCTGGTAGGCGAGGGTCGAGAAGAATGACCGGTCCATGAGGACGATATCCGTCCGCGCGAGCGCGGATTCGAGCCGGGGAAGCGCCGCGAGCCGGTCGGCGGTGAAGAGGAGGGCCGACGCCCACGGGTCGGTCACCCCGGCCGCCTGGGCCATTCGGCCGAGACGCGGATCGTTCGGCTCGTGCGCGCAATCGACCCTCCAACCCTCCGCGCGCCACCGTCGCGCGAGCGAGCGCTGGAGGGTCGACTTCCCCGTCCCGTCGATCCCTTCGAGGACCACGAGCCGCCCGCGCCGTCGGGTGGCGTTCACGGCGCCGCTCCCGCGAGGGTGGGGGCGAATCCGTAGACGGAACGGATCGACTCGACAAACGGGACCGACAATCGATCGCGTGCGTCGGCCGAGCCCTCGGCGATCGCGCTCGCTCGACGGGGCACCGTCGCGAGGTCGAGGACCGCTCCCGGTCGCCTTGGATCGTCGAGGAAGTCGGTCTCGAGGAACCACGGACCCGGCTGCGGGAGGGCGTCCCGAACGGTGTCACGGCGCGCCACGTACGACGGGACGATCCCACCCAGTTCGACGGGGGGCCGCACGACGCGCGCGTAGTGCTTCACGAGCTTCCCGAGCGGAAAGGCGGACTTCGCGGCGAACGACGCCAGGTCCCGATAGCCGTCGGCGTCGAGGTCGTCGCAGTGGACGACCGCGGGACAGCCCACATCCCGTGCGACCTCGAGCGCGTGGCGAAAGACCGTCTCGGCGGCCTCGCCGAGCTCCCCCGACACCGGAAAGTGGGGTCGTCCGACCTCGCCGAGAGCGACGGCCCGCTGTTCGTCCACCCACCGGCCCGCGAGCTCGAGGGCCCCCATCTGGACCTCGACGGCGGCGGCGAGCCCGAGACGCGAGGCCGTCGAAAGGAGGTCGATCGGGTACGGGGCGACGACGAGGTAGACGACCACCCCGGTGGCGTCCGTCACCCGGCGGGCCAGGGCCTCGGTCGTCTCGAACTGCTTCGCGTAGTCGTCCACGCGGGTGGGTGGATCGCCGGTCGAGTAGTTCTGGGTGGCCAGGAAGAGGTGCGTTCCGCCGGCGGCGGCAAAGCGCCGGGCGGCCCGGACCCCCTCGCCGTGGAGCGAGAGATGACAGTGGTGATCGACGATGGGTAGATCAAGCGGGCGCGGCATCGTCCCGCCCCGGACGGGCCGCCCTACCGCAGGAGCCCGGCGCCGCGCAGCTCCTTCGTGATCTTCTTGACGGCGACCTCGACGTCCGACGGCTTGCGCGCGCCGGTGCACACGAGCTTCCCGCTGCCGAACAGGAGGACGACCACGCGCGGTTCGTCGATGCGGCAGACGAGCCCGGGGAACTGCTCGGGTTCGTACTCGACCCGGTCGAGACCCAGGGTGACGGCAATCGCGTTCAGGTTGATCTCGGACTCGAGGTCCGAGCTCGCGACGATGTTCTGGACCTCGATTCGCGGGTGCATGGTGATCTTCTGGCCCCCCTTCTTGATCTGGGCCGCGACGGTGTGGATCGAGTCCTCCACCTCCTTCATGCTCTTCGCGCCGGTACAGACGACCTTCCCCGAACGGAACAGCAGAATCGCGGTCTTCGGTTCCTTCAGTCGGTAGATGAGGCCGGGGAACTGCTCCGGTTCGTATTCGGCGCCATCTAGACCGAGGGCGATCGACTGTAGGTCGAGCTCGTCGCCCAGCGAGGTTGAGGCCACCACGTTCTCGATCCGGATCTTGACCATGAGGATCCCTTGGCCGCGGTATTTAAACCCCCTTTATAAAGGTTGTTTGGTCCCACCACCTCGGGCCGCCGAAACACGGAGGCGGCGCGACGGCGCCGGGGTCCGGTACGAGGTCACCCGGCCCGACCGGTCCGGCATAGCGGCGAGGGGCCGGCCCCGGGTCTCCTCGAGCCTCCTCGGATCGTCTCTTGGATCCGGCCCGAGCGCGGCGGGGTCGCCCCCTCGGGGAAGGGCCCCGGGCTGGGGCAGTGCTGGCCGTCGACGACTTTCGGCGGGGTCGCACGGAGCGCGCGCGTGGCCCCGCTCCACGGGTGGGTCACGGTGCGCGATCGACCTTCACTTAACGGGGTTAAGTTCTTAAGGGGGAGTGCCGGGAGATCGATGGGTCGTGGGGGTTCGCCGGGTCGGGGGTCGGGAACTCGAAGAACCGGAGCAGGACACGACGCGTGAATCCCCACAGGACGTGCGCGCCGTAGACCGTCGCCTCCACCTCCCTCGGGCCAACCCGGGTCTCGCGCGTCATGCGGCGGGTCGTCGTGAGCGACGAGCGTGGGAGCCAGAAGACGTGGGCGACCTCGCGAGGGCTCGACACCGAGGCTCGTCGTCCGGTCGGAGCGAGGGCGGCCGCGAAGATCCCGATCCGCATGGAGAACGCCGTCGCGAAGTCGGTGCCGACGTAGACGGGCGCGCCCGCAAGGTCGGTCGCGGTCAATCCAACCTCCTCCTCCAGCTCTCGGACCGCCGTGGCCGCGAGGTCGGGGTCGTCCGCTTGGGTCCGTCCGCCGGGGAACGCGACGTGTCCCGACGCGGGATCCTCCTCCCGCACCGTTCGTTCGATGAGCAGGGTCTCGACCTCGGAGCTCCCCTCGCGAAGGACGATCATCACGGCGGCCCCCGCGTTCGCCGTGGGAGGTCGGGAGGAGGGGAACCGAGCCAGCCACGGTACGACCCTCTCGGTTCCCGGGTCGCGGGACGATGCGAGGGCCCCGCCCGGGGTCATTGCCAATCGTAGACGACGTGGCGCTGTACGACCGCCCGGTCGTGTACGTGCTCGCCGCGCACCGCCAGGTTGAGCTCGAGCCGTCGAACGTGCTCCCGCAACTCCTCGACCGTCCTCTCTAGTTCCGCGACCCGTTGGGCCAGGTCGCGTGATCCGTCCGTCGCCATGGTCCGTCAGGCTAGACCGAACGCCTAGAAAAGAGGGGGGACCCTCGGGATCGCGTCGCTACGGGGAGGGCGGGGCCGACGGCACCCCCTCGGCCGCCGCGACCCACCGCTCGATCGCGTCCGCGGTCTCGATCGGATGTTCGATCGGGACGAGGTGACCCGTGTTCGGGAAGAGCTTGAGTTCGGCGCCCGGGATCGCCTGGCGGAGGAGGCGCCCATGCGAGGCGTCGACGACCTGGTCGTCCATCCCGTGCATCACGAGGGTCGGCACCCGGATCCCGCCCAACCGACCCCGAAGGTCGAAGGTACGGATCGCCCGGCTCCAGAGGACCGGTCCCTTGAGGTCCCGACCCCGAAGATCCTCCTTGAGCCGGTCGGCGAACTCCATGTGCGCCTCGATCCAGTCCGGGGCGACGAGGTCCTTGAGGAGCCGCAGAACGTACGCATCGAACCCGTCCTTCTGGAGGGTCTCCGCCCACCTCTCGCCGACGGCCCGAGTGTGGGCGTCGCAGTGGGACGCTCCCCCGATGAGGACCAGGCTGCGCACCCGCTGAGGGTGGTCGATGGTCCACCGGAGGGCGAGGAACGCACCCGCGCTCAACCCGACCACGTGGGTCGAGGGCGACGCGGCCTCGTCGAGGAGTCGCCCCAGGTCGCCCTCATGCTCGGCGAAGCTGAGCGTCGAACCCTCCGGGAGCGGGCTCGCCCCGTGCCCCCGGAGGTCGGGAACGGTCACGCGGAAGCGGGTCCCGAGCCGACCGGCGACGCCGCCCCAGCTGGTGTGGTCCCCCCCGAGGCCGTGCACTAGGAGGACCGGAGCTCCCTCGCCGATCACGCGTGCGTGAAGGCGGACCGGGGCGGACGGCGCGTCGGGCACGTCGGCCTCGAGCCCGCCGGGTATTTACGCCTCGCGCCGAGGGAGCGATCCGGGGGGAGGTCTCAAATATGCCGCGCCTCGTTGGACACGCCATGGCGCGCGGCGTGATGCTCCTGAGCGGGGGGATCGACTCCCCGGTGAGCCTCTACTTCGTCCTGCGCCAGGGACATGACGTGGTGGGGGTCCACATGGACAATCGTCCCTTCACCGACGAGACGCCCCTCGAGAAGGTCCGCGACCATCTGGCGGTCCTCGAGGCGAGGTTCGGGCGGAAGATCCCGCTCTATGTCCTGCCGCACGGCCCGACGCAGATCACGCTCATGCGCAACACGGACCGTCATGTCGGGTGCGTAATGTGCCGCCGGTTCATGTGGCGGTCGGCCGAACGGATCGCCGAAAAGGAGGGCGCGACCTTCCTCGTCACCGGCGAGTCGCTCGGCCAGGTCGCGTCGCAGACCCTCAGCAACATGCGTTCCGCCACGGCGGCGGTCCGCCTGCCGATCGTGCGCCCGCTCATCGGGTTCGACAAGCAGGAGATCGAGGCGGTCGCGAAGGAGATCGGCACCTACACGATCTCGACCCGGCCGGGGCTGTGCTGCCAGGCCGTCCCGGACCGACCCGCCACGCGCAGCAACCTCCTTCAGATCGGCGAGCAGGAGGAGCGGATCGACGTCGAGACGATGGTCAACGATTGCGTCCGGCGGGCGACGGTCCTCTGAGGTGAGCCGCCGCGATGGGATACACGACGCTCAAGCTCTGTTCGAACGGAGGAGCGTTCGAGGCGACGCCGCGGCCTCGCCTCATGGTCGACCTGGAGAAGGCGCGTCGGGACCTCACGGCGAAGGGGGTCTCCGTCGTGGATGCCCGTGTGATGCTGATCGTGAGCCTCGTACCGGAGCTCACCCTCGGACGCGACGGACGGGTGGTCATCAAGACGCGGGATGCGACCGCCGCCGAGCGCGCCTTCCAGGAGCTCGCCGCGATCGTCGGGCTCGACCGTCGGCCGTAACCGGGCGCGCCGACCCGAGAAGGGTTATGGGGCTCCGACCCCTAGACGGGCCCGTCCCGGGGGGGACCATGCGCGAAACGTGGGTGGTCGGCGCCGCGAGCAACCGGTACGGCAAGATGACCGAGAGCGGCCGGGAGGCGGCCTCGCGGGTGGCGCTGGCGGCGATCGAGAATTCCGGGATCGACCCAAAGCGCATCGGCTACACGTTCGTCGCGAACGCCTTCGGCGTGGCCGAGCGCCAGGCCCACGTCGGACCGCTCATCAACACCGCGCTCGGGATACCGGAGGTCCCGTCCTGCACGATCGAATCCGCGTGCTCGTCCTCGAGCGCGGCGTTCCACGAGGCGTTCGTCCACGTCGCCGGGGGGTTCCTCGACGCGGCGCTCGTCGTGGGGGTGGAGAAGCTCTCCCACCTGGACACGCTCGCCGCGACGAGCTACTTCGCGATCGGGGCGGACTATCCGTTCGAGGCGCGCAACGGCGCGACGTTCCCCGGGCTCTACGCGACGCTCGCGAAGGCGTACCAGGCACGCCACGGCGCTCACCCCGAACAGTTGGGCGCGGTCGCGGTCAAGAACCACGCGAACGGCGCCCACAATCCCCATGCGCACTTCCAGAAGCCGATCACGATGGAGACCTACCTCAGCTCGCCGGTGATCGCCTCGCCCCTCCGACTCTTCGATTGTTGTCCCTTCTCCGACGGGGCGGCGGCCGTGGTCGTGGCCGCGAAGGAGACCGTCGGCGCCCCCGCCGCCGAACCGCTCGTCGTCCGGGCCTCGGTCCGTTCGGGATCGATCGCGGACATGCACGACCGGCCCACGATGACCGGATTGCCGGCGACGCGGCTCGCGGCGGAGGCAGCGTTCCGTTCGGCCCATCTCGAGCCCTCGTCGGTCGACTTTCTCGAGGTCCACGACTGCTTCACCATCGCCGAGGTCATGGCGCTCGAGGACCTGGGCATCTTCGCCCCGGGGAGCGCCGGCGCCGCCACGGTCGAGGGCGTGACGCAGCACGATGGAGCGCGACCCGTGAACCCTTCGGGGGGCCTCAAGGCGAAGGGGCACCCCGTGAGCGCGACGGGCGCCGGCCAGATCGTCGAGATCTTCGAGCAGTTCAACCACCGGGCCGGTGGCCGTCAGGTGCCGAAGACCGAGGTCGCCCTCGCCCACAACGTGGGGGCGACCGGCGGGTCGTGCTCGGTCCACATCTTCGGGCGGAGGTAGTTCGCGTGGACGCTTGCCCGACGGCCACCCACACGATCGAGGACTACCGCCGAGGCTACGAGGAGGAGAGGCGCCTGCGGGGCTTCCAAAGCCAGTGCGGGTTCACTACGGCGACGTGGGGCCTCGTATGCCCTCGATGCGGGAAACGCGACCTCACCGAAGCGACCCTGAGCGGGCGGGGCCGGATCGCGACGTTCACCGTTCAGACGGTCCCGAGCGACGAGTTCCTCAACGAGGCGCCGTACGCCTACGTCGTGGTCGACCTCGAGGAAGGAGGCCGGATGACGGGGTGGATGGCGGCCGTGGCGAGCGAGTCGGAGCTCACCCTCGGCGAGCCGGTCCATTGGGTCGAGAGCTACAAACCCGGCGTGCGCTTCGAGCGCGGGGCGACGGTCGCACCGTCCCCCGCGGGGTGAGGGCGTCTCGATGGCCGGGCCGGGCACCGCCACCGCCAGGCCGTGGGTCGACCGCTACCCGGTGTCTGTCCCGCGGGACCTCACCGTGCCCGACGTGCGGTGGCCGGACCTCGTCGAGGAGAGCGTGAAGAGTTGGCCGGGTCGCGCGGCGTTCGTCTACTACGGAACTTCGCTCACCTACGCTCGGTTCTGGGAGCTCACCGACCGATTCGCGGCGGCGCTGGCCGAGGACGGGCTCCGTGCGGGCGACCGGATCGCGATCTTCCTTCCGAACCATCCGACCTATCCGATCGCCTACGTGGCCGCGCTGCGTCTCGGACTCACGGTGGTCCAGGTGAGCCCGCTCTACCTCGGCCAGGACCTCGTCCACCTCCTCGCCGACGCGCAACCGAAGGCGATCGTGACGCTCGAGATCCTCTACCCCGAGCTCGACAAGGTCCGCCACGAGGTGAGCGTCCCGCTCGAGTACGTCGCGCGGCTGAGCGACTTCTATCCGTTCTACCTGCGGCCGTTCGTCCGCATGGTCGCCCGCCGGCAAGGCCGCTCGACGGCCGTTCCCCGCAGGGCGAGCGTGCGGGCGTTCCGGACCGCGCTGGCTCATCCGCCCGGCGGCTGGCCGAAGCCCCCGGCCGTTCCACCGTCCCAGGAGGTGGCGGTCCTCCAGTACACGGGCGGCACGACAGGGCGATCGAAGGCCGCGATGCTGAGCCACCGCAACCTGGTCGCGAACGCCCTCCAGTGCCGCGCGTGGTTCAACGTGCAGGACCCCGGAACCGCGGTCGTGCTCGCCGCGATCCCGCTCTTCCACGTCTACGGCATGACGGTCGCGCTCAACTACCCCCTCCTCGAGGGCGCGACGATCGTCCTCGAGCTGCGCCCGGAGCCTACGGAGATCCTGCGACTCGTCAATCGCTACCACCCGACGGAGCTCCCGGGGGTCCCCGCGCTCTACCAGGCGATCCTCCACCACCCCCACCTTGCACGGACCAACGTGAAGTCGATCCGCGTGTGCGTCAGCGGCTCCGCCCCGTTGCCGCTCGAGGTGGCGCGCCAGTTCGAGGCCGTCACGGGGGGCTACCTCATCGAAGGCTACGGGCTCACCGAGGCGTCCCCCGTGACCCACGCGAACCCGATCCAGGGCGAGCGCCGTGCGGGATCGATCGGTCTTCCCCTCCCGCTCACGGACCAACGGATCGTGGACGCCGAGACCGGTCGACGGGACGTGCCCGTCGGCGAGGTGGGCGAGCTGGCGGTCAAAGGCCCCCAGGTGATGCTGGGCTACTACGAGCAGCCCGCGGAGACGGCGAAGGTGCTCCAGGACGGCTGGCTCCTCACGGGCGACCTCGCGAAGGTGGACGCCGATGGCTACGCCTACATCGTCGAGCGCAAGAAGGACATGATCGACGTGGGCGGGCTCAAGGTCTATCCGCGGGAGGTGGAGGAGGTCCTCTACCAGCACCCCGGCGTCCGCGAGGCCGCGGTGATCGGCGTGCCGGACCAGCGCCTCGGGGAGTACGTCCACGCGGTGATCGTCCGCAAGGACGGCGCGACGATCGGCGCCGACGACCTCATCGCCTTTGTGCGCGAGCGCATCGCCCACTACAAGGCACCGCGGAGCATCCAGTTCCGTTCGGAACTTCCGCGGAGCGGCGTGCAGAAGGTCCTTCGTCGAGTCCTGCGGGAGCAGGCGACGTTCGGGGCCCCTCCCGCGCCTCCGCCTACAACCCCCGGCCGATGAGATCGCGCGACACGACGACCCGCTGAATCTCGTTCGTCCCCTCGAAGATCTCGGCGATTCGGGCGTCACGGTACGCCCGCTCGATGGGCGTGCCGCGGATGTAGCCCAACCCGCCGTGGATCTGCAGTGCCTCGTCGATCGCGTCGCTGGCCCACTCGGAGGCGAGGCACTTGACGATGGCCGACTCCCGCGTCTTGTCGAGGCGTTCGAGCTTCGTCCACGCCGAGGGATCGGTCCCGAGGGCGTCCTGGCGCGCCGCGGCGTGGTAGACGAGGTAGCGCAGCGCGTGGGCGTGCATCGCCATGTCGGCGAGCTTGAACTGGATCGCCTCGTACTCGCTGATGGGGAGGCCGAACTGGGTGCGGTTCTTCGCGAAGTCGAGCGCGGCCGTCGTCGCCGCGTGGATCGCGCCCAGCGACGCCGCGCCCAGCGAAACGCGTCCGACGTCGAGCGCGGTCATCGCGACGTGGAAGCCCTTCCCCACCGGGCCGAGAACGTTCTCGGGCCCCACCTCCACGTGGTCGAGGACGAGCTCGGCCGTGCTCGTGCCGTGGAGCCCCATCTTCTTCTCGCACCGGCCGACGGAGAACCCGGGGGTGCCCTTGTCGAGGAGGAAGGCCGTGACGCCGCCGTTCGGTCCGAGCTTCACGTCGTTGCCCGCCATCACGATGACCGTGTCCGCCTCCCGCCCGTTGGTCACGTAGATCTTGGTGCCGGTGAGGACCCACCGGTCGCCGGCGCGCTCGGCAGCGGTGTGGACCGCTCCCGAGTCGCTTCCGGAAGCGGGCTCGGTCAGGCTGAAGGCGAGCAGGCGATGCCCGCGCGCGGCCGGAATCAACCACCGGCGCTTCTGCTCCTCGGTCCCGTAGTAGAGGAGCGGCGTCGTGCCGAGCGACGTGTGCGCTCCCACGATCGCCCCGTGGGAAGCGTCGACCCGTCCCATCTCCTCGAGGAGGATGCAGTAGCCGACCTTCCCCAGGCCGAGGCCGCCGTACGCCTCGGGGACGGGGACGCCGAAGTAGCCCTCCTCGCGCATCTTGTCCACCGTCGCGCGGGGGAACTCCTCGCGTTCGTCCATCTCGGCCACGATCGGGGCGACCTCGCGTTGGAGGAACTGGCGCACGCCGTCACGGAACGCCTCCTGGTCGGCGGTGAAGGCGAACTCGAAGGGCATCGCTACGCCCCCGTGAACTTCGGGGGGCGGCGCTCGACGAACGCGGCGATCCCCTCTCCGAGGTCGTCGCTCGGGAGGACCTCCTTCTCGAACTCGGAGGCCTCGAGCGCGAGGCCGTCGGCGAGGGAGCGGTCGCGACCCTCGACGATGGCGCGCTTCGCCGCCGCGACGGCGCGCGGTGCCTTTTGACCGATCGTGTGGGCGAGGTCGCGGGCCGCTCGGAGCTCCTGACCGGCGGGGACCGTGCGGTTGACGAGACCCACCTTGAGCGCCTCGGCGGCGGAGATCATGTTCCCGGTAAAGATGAGCTCCTTCGCCTTGGCCACACCGACGA
>JBOGRS010000011.1:0-39330 GCA_050749685.1 Thermoplasmata archaeon | reverse complement strand
TCGGGAACGTCTCGGTCCGGGGGACGGGGGGCAGGAGGACGGCCGCCTGGGTACGATAGGGGACGAGCGGGAGCGGGTGGCCCGCCGCGAGGAGGATCCGCTTCGACCAGGCCCCGGCGGCGACGACGAGGTGGGGGGCGGAGAGCGTCCCGTGGGCGGCGTCGATCTCCCATCGATCGCCCTCGCGGTGGACCCCTCCGAACGGCCTCCCGAAGTCGAACGTGGCTCCGGCCTGACGGGCGCCCTCGGCGTAGATCGTGGCGAGCGAACTCGGGGTCACGCACGCGTCGTGCGGGCTGAAGAGGGCGCCCGCCACGTCCTCGAACCGTCCCTCGGGAAGCCATCGTGCGAGGTCCCCCGCATCGGCGTCCTCGATCTCCACGCCCCACCCGCGCAATCGGGCCCGTGCCTGGTCGAGGGCGGGAAGGGCGTCGCGGTTGGCGGTCCAACGGACGAAGCCGTTGAGGAGGTAGGCCCCGGGCTCCCACCGCTGGCACAATCGGGCGTACTCGCGGTGCGACTCCCGCGTGACCTCGACGTCCCAACGGTCCCAGAGCTGCTCGGTCACGACCCCTGCCGCGCGCCCCGTCGCTCCGGCGGCCGGCGTGGCCGGGTCGTAGACGACCACCGGGCCCACCGATCGCTTCGTGAGGTGGAAGGCGAGCGCGCATCCGCTCACACCCGCCCCCAGGATGAGGACCGCTCCGGACGCGTCCGGCACGCGGGGGCGCAGGCGTTCCCGGGTTAATACTGCGGCTTGGCGCGCTGGTAGGCCGCGCGGAGCGCGGTCGTATCGACGTGGGTGTAGATCTGGGTCGTCGCGACGGACGCGTGGCCGAGGAGCTTCTGGATGTAGCGGATGTCGCACCCTCGGCTCAGGAGCGCGGTCGCGAGGGTGTGGCGGAGCATATGCGGCGTGACCCGGCGCGGGATCCCCGCGTCCTTCGCGGCGCGCCGCACGATCCGCTCGACCGTGACCGGGCCGACCGGGAAGAGGCGCGTGCTCCCCTCGCCGGCGAGCGTGCGCTCGGTGAGGTAGCGGTCGACGGCGGCGCGGGAGCGGTCCTCGAGGACGACCTCGCGGTCCTTGTCGCCTTTGCCCGAACGTACGTGCAGCAGGTTGCGCTCGAACTCGATGTCCTCGAGGGTGAGGTGGCAGAGCTCGCCCACGCGGAGGCCGCCGAACGCCAGGACGTGGACGATCGCCGAGTCCCGCGCGGAACCTTGGACCGCTTCGAACAAACGGTGGGTCTCCTCCTCCGAAAGGTAGTGGGGAAGGCGCTCGGGGCGCCGCGGCGCCTCGAGGCCGTCGGCGACGCTGAGGCCGAAGCTGCGGAAGAGGCAGGTGAGCCCGCGCACGGTCGTGTAGAGCGAGTTCTTGCTGTAGTGACGTTGGAGCACGAGGTACTCCCGGAACCCGTCCAGATCACGCTTCGTGACATCTTCGAGGGGCTTTCCGACGTGCCCGAGGAACGTGCGGGCGATGTGGCCGTACTGTTTGACCGTGCACGGGCTCCTCTCCTGCGCGCGGAGCATGCGCTGGAAGCGGTCCACGAGCTCGAGCGCGCTGAACTCACCGCCCTGCGCGCCCGGACCGCGGGGCGCCGCCGGCGGGGCGCGAGGGGCGAGCGTACGCACGCGAGACACGGCGCTCGAGGCCATCAGATGCTTGTGGCCGGGAACTGCCTAATTAATGGATACGTCACACTGGAACCGCGGGAACGCCCGTCAAATATCGTCGGAGGGTGGGGCCGTCGGATGCGCTGCTCGCGGTGCGACGAGACGGCGGTCGTCGACCAGCCGTACGCCCAGGCTCACCTGTGCGCACGGCACCTTGTCGTGTCGGTGAACGAGCGGGTACGACGCGAGATGCACCGCCAGCTGCCCCGCTTCGCTCGCGGGACCGTCGCGGTCGCGCTCTCGGGAGGGAAGGACTCGGCGGTCGCGCTCACGCTCACCCATCGCTACTTCGCGCGGCGCCCGACGGTGCGCGTCGTGGCGATCACCGTCGACGAGGGGATCGCGGGCTACCGCCCGGCGACGATCGGGCGGGCGGAGGAACTCGCGCGATCGCTGGGCGTCGACCACCGGATCGTTCGGGCGCAGGAGGCGCTCGGGACGACGACGGACGCGGCGGCGCTACGCCTCGCCCGCACCGTTCCCTGCTCCTTCTGCGGGGTGTGGCGCCGCCAACTCCTCAACTCCGCCGCGCGGTCGGCCGACGCCGACGTCCTCGTCCTCGGGTTCAACCTCGACGACCTCGCCCAGACCGTCCTCATGAACCTCGCGCGCTCCGACCTCGATCGGCTCGCCCGCATGGCCCCCCACCGCCACCGCCAGCCCGGCCTCGTCCCGCGGATCGCCCCGCTCGCCCAGGTGCCGGAGCGCGAGATCTACCTGTACGCGCGCCTCGGCGGGATCCCGTTCGACCACGGGGAGTGCCCGCACGCGCGCGCCGCCGCTCGCAACGTCTTCCGCGAGGTCGTCTGGCGGCTCGAGGAGGAGATCCCGGGGACGCGCCACGCGCTCCTGCGCACGCACGAGCGCCTCGTACCCCTCCTCCGGGCGCGCGACGGCGTGGGCGCGCCGGGCCGGTGCGCGGAGTGCGGCGAGCCCTCGACGGGGGCGCGGTGTCGCGCGTGCCGGTACCGCGAGGTCGCCCGCGACCCCCTTATGAGCGCGGCCGGCCTGTGAGCAGCGTGGAACCCGACGACGGCCCGGCCGCGGGGAGCGACCCGCGGCGATCGATGGCGAAACGGGTGTTCGTGGTCGGCGCCGGTATCATGGGGAGCGGCATCGCGGCGCAGTGCGCGATCCGCGGCTACGCGGTCACCCTGGAGGACGTCAGCGAGGAGCTGGCCGAACGCGGGCGCGCGAACGTCGCCCGCGCGCTCGAGAGCGCGGTCCAGCGCGGAACGGTCTCCGCGGCGACGAAGACCGAGGCGATGGGGCGGGTCGACCTCGCGATCGGGCTCCGCCGGGCCGCCTCCGCCGAGATCGTGATCGAGGCCGCTCCCGAGAAGCTCGAACTCAAGCGCGACCTCTTCCGCGAGCTCGACGGCGCGAGCCGGCCGGAGGCGCTCCTGACGACCAACACCTCCTCCCTCCCGGTGACCTCGATCGCGTCGGCGGTCCGCGACCCCGGGCGCGTCGTGGGGGTCCACTTCTTCAATCCCGTGCTCCAGATGGAGCTCGTCGAGGTCATCCCCGGGCTCCTCACGCGGACCGAAGTCATCGCGACGGCCCAGGAGTTCGCGCGTTCGCTCGGAAAGACGGTGGTGACCTCGCGGGACTCGCCCGGCTTCGTGACGACGCGCGCCCTCGCCGTCCTGGGCAACGAGGCGGCGTGGATGCTCTACGAGGGGGTCTCGACGAAGGAGGAGATCGACGTCGCCTACAAGCTCGGGTTCCACCATCCGATGGGACCGTTCGAGCTCCTCGACCTGGTCGGGCTCGATACTGCCCTCAGCATTCTCGACGTCCTGTGGGACGGCTTCCGCGACCCCAAGTACCGCGTCTGCCCTCTCCTTCGCCAGATGGTCGAGGCCGGCAGGCTCGGACGCAAGTCCGGTGAGGGGTTCTACACCTACCCGCGACCGCCGGAGGCGTCCGCGGCCCGACGATGACCGACCTCACCTCCCTCGAGGACCTCCTGCTCCTGCTCATCGCCGCGCTCATCCCGGCGATCGTCTACCTCGCCTGGGTCCGCCAGGGAGGGCGGTACTCGACGGAGGGGTGGGGGACCCTCCTCGCGTCGTTCGCGTTCGGCGCGATGTTCGCGACGTTCGTCGCGGCGATCATCGAGGTCATCCTGGTCGCGGTCGGGACGGCCGTGTCGGGGGCGTATCCCGGTCCCGAGACCGTCTTCCTCAATGGGAATTCGACGCTGGGCACCTTCTTCCTCGTCCTCGTGATCGCCCCCTTCGTCGAGGAGGCGCTCAAGGCCGCCGGCGTCGTTCGGCAGAGCGCCGGGATCGTGCGCATCGCCGACGGCCCCGTCCTCGGGGCGGCCGTCGGGCTGGGGTTCGGCTTCTTCGAGACCTTCCTCTACGGCATCGGGGCGCTCGCCACCGGCGGGCTCATCGGAGGGCTCGGGCTCATCGTCGTGCGCAGCCTCTCGAGCGTCCTCCTGCACGGGAGCACGACCTCGGAGTTCGGCTACGGTTACGCCGAATCGAAGCTGGGAGGTAAGCCCCACTACGCCGGGGCCTACTACCTCCTCGCCGTCGGGATGCACTCCCTGTTCAACGGCCTTGCGTCGCTGGGGATCATCCTGGGCTATCTCGGCTACGGCACCAACTACGTCAACGACGCGACCCTGATCGGCCTCGTCGTGGTCATGGTCTACGCGTTCGCCGCGCTCGAACACGTTCGCGCCGTGGTCGCCCGCTCGGACTTCCCGGGGGCGGCGGCGGCCCACCCACGCTTCCGGCCGCCGCCCGTCCGCGCCGCGACGACGAACTCGAACGCGCCCGTCCATGCGGACCGCCAACGCTACGCGAACCCGGTGCGCTACCTCCCGCCGCCGCGCCAGCGCTAGGCGCGCCCGGGCTACGTTCCGCCGGACGGCTTCGCCGGCGTGTCGGACCTCGACCGGTTCCACGCGCTGTCGGCGATCCCCTTGTAGATCTGCGTCGCCTCATCCACGACGGGGCTCTCGCTGCGCTGGGCGACGTCGCGGATGCGCCCCTTCTTGAGGAGCCAGTAGTGGATCCGCCACGTCTTGCCGCGCGAGACGGTCGCGTCCTCCTCCTCGCTGGTGAGCAGACCCTCCTCCTCCATCTGGTAGAACCGGTCCCGGTCCTCGGTCGACAGCTTGTTGTCGAGGACGGTGTCCTCGAGACCGAAGTACCCGAGGATCATCTGCGCCGTCGGGCGGGCCTGGCCGACCGGGATCTTGCCGTGGGCGGCGAGCGTGTTCTCGATCGCCCGCGTGAGCTCCTCCTCGGTGATCGTGGCCATGACGGGGTGGGAAGACCGTGGGCGGCTATGTAGTTTCGCGAACGCGCGGGTTTCCCCCGGCCGGGGGCCCCGCGACGCTCCGCCCGAGGACGCGCCAAGGTCATGTGGGACCCGAAGGTCCGCCCCGTCCCGTGTCCGACGTGGTTGTCCCCCCACCGCCGACCCACGTGACGTTCCCGCTCACGCCCGAGGTCCTCGAGAGCGCCCGTCGGGCGGCCGGGCTCGGGCTCTGTGCGGAGTGCTTCGGCCGCCTCTTCGGGCGGCTCGGTCACGGTCTCACGAACCCGGAGCGGGCGCGCCGCCTCTTCGCGGCGCTCGGGCGCGAGACGCCCGTCCACGCCGAGCCCTGCGCCCTGTGTGGCGGAGTGTTCGACCGCTGGGACACCTGGGTCCCGCGGGTCCTTCGGGCCGGTGAAGGGGTGGAGTGGAAGCGCTTCGCGTGCGGGTCGAGGTGGGACCCGGAGCGCCTCGCCCACGAGGAGGCGATCTGGGTCAGCGTGGGGAGCGCGTTCGGCGAGAGCGCCCGCGGGGCGTACAACCGCGAGCTCGGCAAGCACGTCGAGGTCGCGACCGGGGCGCTGGGAGGGCCGGATCGCCCGGACGTCGTCTTCCTCGCCGACCTCCCCGTCGGGCGGGTCGAGGTGACGATCCTCCCGCTCTACCTGTGCGGGCGTTACCGAAAGCTCGACCGCACCCTCCCCCAGACGCGCTGGCCCTGCCGCCGATGCGGCGGGCGGGGATGCGTCACGTGCCACGGGACCGGGAAGACGTACCCGACGAGCGTCGAGGAGATCGTGGCCGCCCCGGTACTGCGCGCGACCGGTGGGGCCGGCTCGCGCTTCCACGGGATGGGTCGCGAGGACATCGACGCCCGCATGCTCGGGCGCGGCCGCCCGTTCGTCCTCGAGGTCCTGAAGCCGCGACGGCGCACGATCGACCTCGGGGCGATCGCGGCGGAACTGGCGGCGGAGGCCGCCGGACGCGTCGAGGTCGACGGCCTCGCCCTGGGTGACGCCGCCGAGGTCGTACGCGTGAAGGAGCTCGCCCCGACGAAGAGCTACCGCGTGGTCGTCCTGGGGGAGGCGCCCCGGGCAAAAGTTAATGAGGCCTTGGCGTTCGTCGCGGGCCGGGCGATCGCCCAAAGGACGCCGACGCGGGTCGCGCACCGTCGTTCCGATCGCGTGCGAACGCGTCGGATCCTCGAGGCGCGGCTCGTCGACGCGGACGTGGGGCGGTTCACGCTCGACCTGCGGGCCGAGGCCGGCACGTACATCAAGGAGTGGGTGGAAGGCGATGGGGGACGCACCGAATCGAGCCTCAGCCAGCTCCTCGGGATACCGTTGAAGGTCGAGGCGCTCGACGTACTGGAGATCCACGATACGGAGGCATAACGATGGTCAAGAGCTCGAAGGGATTCCGCTCGCGCAGCCGCGGGACGTTCACGAAGGAGGTCCGCGAACGCGGCCTCCCTCCCATCACCCGCTTCCTCCAGGAGTTCGACGTGGGCGCCCGCGTCATCGTCCGCCTCGAGGCGTCCGACCCCCACGGGCAGCCCCACCCGCGCTACCAGGGGCGGGTCTGCGTCGTCCTCGGGAAGGTCGGCCGGGCCTATCGGCTGAGCTTCCTGGACGGCGGGAAGCCGAAGGAGCTCATCGCGAACCCGATCCACCTCGTGCCGGCGGAGGGACGGCGGCATGCCTGACCCGATCCCCCTCGCGACCGTGAAGGCGCTCCTCACCGAGGAGGCCGGCCGTCGAACGCTCCCGCGCGAGGCGATGCTCGCCCAGCAGCACGCCGAGGGGTTCGCCCGCCTCGACCCGGAGCAGACGGCCAAGCTCATCGCCGAGCTGCGCACGCTCCCCTACGTCGACGCCGCGCTCGCCGTCAAGCTCGCCGACACCCTGCCGCAGTACCCGGAAGAGGTCCGCCTCCTCTACTCGAAGGAGCGCGTCCTCCTCGACGAGGCGCAGCTGACCCGGCTGCTGGAGCTCATCGCGCAGTACCGATGACCGGCAGGATGGCCCGATGGAGAACTTTGTCTACGTACTGGACTACCTGCCGACCGGTCGTCAGACCGATCGCGGGTACCACCGGGAGCCGGTCGCCCTCGCGATCGGCGAGACCGAGCTCAAGCTCCTCGAGGTCATCCCCCGGCCCCACGTTGCCCTGACGCCGGGCCAGCGCGTCGCGCTCCTCCCGCCGGCGGGCGAGACCGCGCTCATCGACCACGTTCGGCGGCGCGTGGGTTACGACGAGCTCACCGTCGCGGCCCGCACCGAGCTCACGCACGCGCTCGAGAAGATCGTGCTCGAGGACCCTGCGCGCTTCCTGAGGTTCTTCAACGACTCCCCGTCGGTCTCGCGACGCTTCCACCTCCTCGAGCTCCTGCCCGGGATCGGGAAGAAGACGATGCAGGCGATCGTCGATGAGCGCAGGCGCGCGCCCTTCACGAGCTTCGCCGAAATGGAGGAACGGCTCCACT
Source organism: Thermoplasmata archaeon (assembly GCA_050749685.1). GTDB lineage: Archaea > Thermoplasmatota > Thermoplasmata > Lutacidiplasmatales > UBA184 > Lutacidiplasma. Next base: position 31,886 of record JBOGRS010000011.1, on the reverse strand, counting down.
TGAAGTCGCCCGAGAAGCTCATCGTCGGGCGGATCGAGCAGGAGCTGAGCGGTGGCGCCGACAAGTACCGCCTCTTCGTCCCCGCATGACCCTGCGACGGTGGACGCCCGCGGGGCCATCTACGACCCACCGACACGGCCGGCCGACGTCGCGCGGACCCTCCGCGCGCTCGGCGTGACCCCCGCGAAGGCGAGGGGCCAATCGTTCCTCACCGACGCCTACGTGGCGGACGCCGAGGCGGCGCTCACCGCGGCAAAGCCCGGGGAGACGGTTCTTGAGATCGGCGGCGGCCTCGGGATCCTCACGGCGGCGCTCCTTCGCCGCGGGACCGGGCCCCTCATCGTGATCGAGAAGGACCCGAGGCTCGCGGCCCACCTGAAGGAGAGGTTTCGGGACCGGGTCCGAGTCGTCGAGGGCGACGCGCTCGACGTCGACCTTCCACCGGCCCGCGTGGTCGTCGGAAACCTTCCGTTCTCCGTCGCTGCGCCGATCCTGCTCCGCCTCCTTCCCCTCCGCATCCCCACCATCGTTCTCCTGCTGCAGCGGGAGGTTGCCGAACGCCTGGCGGCCGGGCCCGGGACGAAGGTCTACGGGCGACTCACGATCCTCGCCCGCGCGTATGGCGACGTCGAGCTCTTCCGATCCGTGCCCTCGAGCTCCTTCTATCCCGTTCCGGCCGTGGACGGGCGATTGGTCGTCCTGCGCGCGCACCCGGGCGACCTCCCCGTGCGCTCCGTCCCGCGCCTTCAGCAGGTCGTCCGCGACCTCTTTCGGTCGCGCCGTAAGCAACTCGGGAACCTGCTTCCGTCCGTCACCCCGGACGGCGACGACCCTCGCCGACTGGCGAACGCCTCCGGCTGGCCGGACGATTGGTCCCGAAAGCGTCCCGAAGACCTCGCGTGGGCGGACTATTTCCGCCTCGCGGACGAGCTCGAGCGTCGCTCCCCGGGCCGCCGCCGAGGTCCGGGGCCTCCGGCCTGAGAGAGCCGCACGGACCGGGGGCGCGTACCCGCCTACTCCGACGGCGCGAGGTGGTATTCGTTGCCGTCGGGGTCCCGGACCGTCGCGTACCAGCCCCAGGGAGCCTTCTCGGGCGCGTGCGCGAACTCGACCCCCCTCTCCTTGAGGCGCGCGCACCCCGTCACGAAGTCGCCCGGGATGGCGATCACGATCCCGGAGGGCCCGGGTTCGAGCGGTATGGGAGGCGAGTTCTCGGAGGCTTGGCACAGATGTAGGACGCTTCCTTTCCCGGCACGGCCCACGGTGACCCAATGATCCTCGTGGTCGATGACCGGGAGCCCTAGCTTCTCGGAATACCACGCCGCGGATTTGGCTCGATCCGACACGACGATCGGCACGCTCGCTACCCACGGACCTTCGGTGGCCTTCTTGCTCGGCATGGACCCAGCCTAACGGTAGGAAATCCACGCGGGGCTATCAGGTCGGCGACGACCTCCTGAAACACCCGTGTCGGACGGCGTCTCGCGATCCTGGACGGGGCATCCGCCATCTCGCGCAGCCCCGCGGCGGGCGGAATTCGGGCGAGTCCACCGGATCCGGCGAAGTTCACCGGTCGGTCCATGTCACCAGCGAGCATCTGGTCGTGGAGCGGGTACGGATCCGGAAGAACTGAGGTCCGTGTCGACGATCCGCGCCACAATCGTAAGGGCGGCGCCTACCGTGGGCGCGGCCAGGCGGGTCACGGCATCATAGAATTCGGGTATCGTGCTCCGCATGGCGGCGCTCAGCCTCGCTTGGACGAGGAGCTGGTTCGAGCGAACGATCGTCACGGTGAGGTTGTCCGGGGCAACGAGGGAAGCGTTCGTGAGGTCGAGGGTCCACGTCTGGCCGAGCGCCCACACCCCGATGCCTGGGAGGCCGTCCGCGACTGTGAACGCGGCGGGGAAGATCGCGGGCTGGGACGTGGCGTGGAGGAAGTTCGAAACGCTGGGGTCCGAGAGGGTAGGGCCGGCGAGCCGTGTGACCTCGACGGCCGGGATCCGTTGGCACCGACCCCGGTATAGGCGCAGGTCAACGTGGCCTCGAACTGTCCGAACGGCTGTGAGGGCGGCCGAGGGAACTGATTGACGATGACGACGATCGACGCGAAGAGCGCGACGGTGATCTCGAGGAGGAGGAGCGTGCCGACGACGTCCGAGACCCCGCGACGGCCGTGGTCGATGCCACCCGACGGGGCGAGCTCTTAGGGCGACCGATGTCCCGGGAACGATTCCCTGATCCGCCGAGGGCCGTCGCGTCGGTGGCCTCCCCACCGGGTTCGTGCAGGTCGCCCCCATCGCTCGCAACGAGCGCACGCTTCATTGAGGCCTGGTTTCCCGATACAATGGCTTGGATGAGATGGTCGCTTTCCCAACTCCCACGATATGGAGACGGACCCGCCCCAAGGTTGCCCAACGGACCTACTGAGGGCGCCGGTCGCGTGCGGCCCATCGATCACTCCCGTGGCCACCGATTCGTCGATCGGGAAGTCCGCGGTCCGGTCAGACGACGCGGAGCAGCGAGTACGGATGCTCCCGGGACCCGTCGGTGAGGACGAAGGTCGACGTCCACGGAACGAGCCCGTGGACGAAGATCCGACCCTGTCGCACCTCCACCTCTGCCCGGGTGCTCGCGATCGTGCGAAGGACATCGAGGGCGGCGTCGCTCTTGCGTGCGATCACGATCGCATGGGCCGCGCGACCCCGGACCGTGGTGATGAATCCCTGAGGGAGGCGGGCGGCGATCTCCGGCGTGATCGGCGTGCCCAGCCCCGTAGCGATCGCGGAAAGTCCCTCGAGCGACACGACGATGAGCGCGGGAGACTCCTGGGAAGCTCCCTCCTGAAGGAATCGCAGGGCCTCGGAGTCCTCCGCCCGCTCGCCCCGGGTCGTGTCCGGTTTCGGAAGCGACAGGACGACGTGCCAGAGCTCCTCCTTGCCTTTCGGGACGGGACCCGGAGGGATCAGCATGCGCACGTTCTTGAGGAACCTCTCGCGGGAGACCGAACCGTTGAGCGCCGTCAGCAGGTCCTCCGGTGTTTCGCTCGAGTGGGGGATCACGAGCACACGGCCACCCCGACCGAGGACGTGGGCCATGATGGGCACCGAGAGCACGTCGCCCACGTCCGTCGACGCCTCGGCATCGAGCTCGATCAGGGTCAGTTTCCCGAACGGGAGACGCCCGAGGCTCTCCGCGAAGTCGCGCGAGCCCGGCCAAAGGAACCCTGGCAACGCGTCCGTCTCCGGGTCCGGCGCGCCGGAACGAAGCGTCTCGTACGGCTTGACCGGAAGGATGCTGGCGAACCGCGCCTGCTCGAGCGTGAAGGGATACGAGGCCGAGGAGATGCGCACCCCTCGAAGCTTCACCAGATCGACCCATCGACGCAGGCGTTCCGAATGGGCCTCCCGGCGGGTCACGACCACCCCGTTCACCAGGTAGTCGAGCGCGGTCTGCTCCTCGCGCTCGAGGACGAACACGATGTGGGCGGGGGCCTTGCCCATCCGGCGAAGGAGGACCCGTTCGATCTGGCCGCGGTCGGGAACGGTCACCTCGTCGACGCCATCGTTCCCGAGGTAGCCTTCGATGAGAGCGTCCCACGAGTCCACCACGACCAAGGCCGGGGATCGGGGGGTGAGACGCGCCCACGCTTCCTGCATGGGGGGAGGGAGCCAGAGGAACTGGGACGAGTCCCGGTCGGTCGGCTCGGCCGGGGCGAGCAAGGTCTCACGCGCCTGTCGGACCATGCGTCCGACATTGTAGATCGACTCCTCCATCTCGGAGGTGTCGATGATCTGGATCGAGCGGCCCCCGTCGGCACCGAGCCAGCCGAATTCCCGGTGCAGCTCACGGTCCGGGACACGACTCGTGACGAGGATCTTCTCCCCACGGAACGCCTCGAGAAGGGCGATGGAGAGTGTGGTCTTTCCCGACCCTGGGGGTCCCCGGATGACGAGCGATTGAGGTCCGGGGAGCTCCAAGAACTCTCGGAGCTCGGTAGGAATGCGCACCACTTCGCTCATCCACACCAGTCCACGGTAGCCCGTACCCATTACGTGCCATATTAAGCCATGGCGAGGTGTTTAAATCGACCCTGTGAACGCGCACCCGTCCCGTCACGCGACGGAGGAGTTCGCGTACCCTTCGGGAGATTGGACCACTCCACCTATAGATCCTGCTTCGTAAGGTTCAAACTCCGGGAACGTCTGGGGGGGGTCATCTTCCGCGGACCATGATGTCGAATGCGAAGGGCTTGCGTGCGGGTCCCGCATCCCGGGAGGGGACCGCCGAGCCTCGATTCTCCTGCGCGTGCTGCACCTGTTCGGGAGGATGTTGCAAGTGCTGTGCCTGCTGCTCGGTGGAGATGGGATGCTGCGAATCCTGTCCGGATCCCGCGACCTCGATGGATTGACGAGTCTCCTCCCTCCCACCCCTTATCCAAGAGCCCCTCCCGACTCGCAGGGGTGAACTACCGTCCCAATTGGCGGGCATCCCGATGCGCCGCCGGCACCCTCCCTAACGCCACGCGTTCCCAAAGCCATCGGCGATCGGCTCTCCAATGAGGTTGCCAACGCGCAATCCAGAAGTCCTGACGCCTGTCAGCACGATCCTGAAACCAGTCTATCTACCCAGTTCCGCGTCGCGAAGTCACTTTAGACGTTTCAAGAAGGAGGGGGAAGGGATCTGCTGGAACCGTCGACACTCGACCCTAGCACTCTTTAGGCCTGTGGGGATACTAAGAGTCACTGAGCTTGTAGACCAGATATGCGGCCCGAGGTCACCCCGCGCAGATCGCATCTCCGACGGGACGAATGCGGGTCCGTGTTGTGCATCGTTCTGCTGTCCTCCCTCAGTTTCCTGGTAATCAGCGTACTTCCACTCGATGTGGGCCGTGGGAGCGATATGTCTTTGTCCGCGAGAACGATCTACGACAGCCACCCATTGAGTCCCACCTCGACTGCTATCACGGGCGCCACTGCGGGCCTGGACTTGTCCATTCACAGCGCTGTTCCCGAGATTTGTCTGAACGACGCCACCTCTTGCAGCTCGGGGGCGGGAGATTCCCTCATTTCCCTAAGTGCGAGAGGTAACACCAGTCCCCTCAGGGCCTGGCCCGCGGTCACTATCGTCTTTGTCCTCGAAACGTCCCCCTACGACGGAGCCTACGACCCGACGATTCACGATCCCGGAAACGACACGTGTGCCTTGCTCGACAACGGCACCAGCCCTCCATGCTACGAATCGAACGCCGTCCCATTCTTCGCGGTCGACGCCGGGATTGTCGCGAAGAACATCACCGCTGCCCATCCCGGGACCCGGTTCACCTTCGGCCTGGTCGACTACTCCGCCGCGTACGACCGGTGGGACGATGGGGACGGCTACGAGTATCACGTCGATATCGGTCGGCCGGTCCCGGCATCGGAGTTCGGGCCGGCCGTGAATTCTACCTTTGTGAATGAGACGCTCCAGGGGAAGACCTATCTGCCGGGTTCCGGTCTTTCCGACAACATTCTCGAATCCCCTTCCATCACGGCGCTTTATGGGGTGCTCGCGGGAGCGGGCATCTCGTGGACCAACAGCACCCACCACGTCATCGTTTGGATGGGATCCACCGCGCCTCGGGATCCGAACTACCCGGAGAACTACTGCGTCACCCCGTCAGCGCACGTTCCGGACAATGCGACATGCCCGAATCCGAACCCCCCCAAGTACATGGCTCCAACCTGCGAACCGTCGTACGCGTACGGGACGACCGGCATCGTGAGCCCGAACTGCGAAGGGTGGATCGTGAGCCACAATGGGGTCTTCGGAGATTCGATCGCGAACTTTGCCCACACCAGCACGAACTGTGCGGGGGCACTTGGAGGCAACTGTACGATCGACACCGTCGACGTGCTGAACGGGATTGATGATTTTGTTAGCGGGTATTGGGCGTACACCACGAGAAACGACACAATCGCGTTTCACGATGCCTTGAACATCCTTGGGGCCGGATGCGACATGGAGAATGCCACCGGGGGAACGTGGGCGGGATTCGGAGGTTATGCCTGCCCGGATGGGACTCTCGGGACGCTGTATCAGGGCAGATTCGGGACATACGACCACCCGATCACGAACAACTCGCTGTTGATGACCGCCCTCGCGAACGTGGGGCTCGGCACTCCCCCGAACCCGGTGGCCGCCTTCGGCAACTCGAAGCCCATGTTCACCTTCGCCACGACCGGGAACATCGCCATCGATCCGGATTTCACGCCGTATGCATCATGCTCCTCCCTGATCGGTTCCACGTCCCTCTGTCAGAGATACCCGAACGTGACCCATGTAGGGATGCAGACTGTCCTCCAGTGGAACTGGAGCACGGACCCCAATCTCAACACTCTGTACACCGGTGACAACTGGACGGCGTACCTTCAGGTCATGGCGACCGGGCCTCCCGTCAATACGCCCGTCCCCATCGACGCATGCACCACGATCGAGTGTTTCGACTATGGGAGCGTCATAGTGGATGGGTACTACACTTCGGCCGCTTACTTCCTGCCGGTGGTCAACCATAGCATCACTCCATCGTTCCCCTTGGCGCTGATCACCGTGGTCGGGCAGCCACCGAACAGCCTCTCCTCCAACCCCCCTCCTCCCCCTCCCACGGGAGGAGTCTCTCCCCCGGTCCCGGCGCCATCTCCCGTCACATCTCCGGTGGTCCAACCCGTTCCGGTCTTTGCGTCGGCCACATCGATCGGGGGTCTATCCGTCCAGGCCACGGCCGCAGGAATGCTCGCGGCGGGGTTCGCGAAGGTGGCGATCCGGCCGCGAACCGTGGCGATGAAGGTGGGCGTGAAGAGCGGGGCCGTTCTCTCCGCCTTCGACAAGAAGGCGCAGAGCGCCTCCGAACGGGTCAGTCGTTTTGAGTGAGTCTCGTCGCCGACCCCACCTCGCGCGGTGAGGGCGAGTCTTTGTGCAGAATCCTTACTTCCTGTGCAACCTCGACTTTTCGGGCAAAGCCCCGGCCCGAAGTTCGACAAACCGGTTGATTCTCCGTCAGTGACCACGGTGATGTAGGACAATAGCTATCGCTGCTGTAGGGCCACGTTTATCATCCGACGAGCTATCGCCTCCCCGTGGCTCACCGCACGCGGGGGTTCCATCTCAAGCTCACCCGAGCGGGGAACCGCACCTACGCCCGACTCGCTCGATCCATTCGGGATGGAACTCGGATCCGGACCCAGATCCTCTGCAGCTTCGGCGCCGTCACCTCTGCCCAGGTCGAGCGTCTGAAAGCATGGGTCGATTCCGACCCGCTCCTCCCTCCGGCGCCGGAGCGGCTGCTCGCTGACCTCAGTCAACTTCGCATTCGTCGCAGCTGGAGCTATGGCCGGGTCGCCCTCGGCCACTTCCTCTGGCGCCAACTCGGGGTTCACCAAGCGGTCCTCGAGGCGCTCGACGGAACCCCTCGGAAGGGACGCATCGCCCGGCTCATCGAGACGATGGTCCTCAATCGCCTCGATGACCCCACCTCGAAGCTCGGGGTCATCGAGTGGTTGAAAGGCTCCGCCACCCCTTTCCTCTTGGGGCTCCGCACCGAGAACCTGCACGACAATCTGCTCTACCGAGCGATGGACCATCTGTGGTCCCATCGGGACGCCCTCGAGAAGCGGCTCTACGAGCGCGTGGTGCGGCCCACCACCCGCGCTCCGTCCATTCTCTGCCACGACCTGACGAGCTCCTACTACGAGGGCGAGGGCGGCCCTCTCGCCCACTTCGGATACTCGAGGGACCATCGCGGTGACCGACCCCAGATCACCTGGGGCATGGTGGTCACACCCGAGGGGCTGCCCATCACGATACAGGTCTATCCGGGCAACACCACCGATAACACCACGGTGGTCCGGATGCGGCAGCGGCTCACCGAGGTGTTCGGGCTGAAGGAAGGGATCTACGTCGGGGATCGGGGGATGAAGACCCAAGACGTCCTCGAGGATCTCCACGCCCACGGGTTCCGCTACGTCCTCGCCGAGACCAACCGCTTCGTGGAGGAGATCATCCTCCAGGCAAAGAAGCTCCCGCCGGTGGCGGTGGGCCACCAGAACGTCGCGCGGGAGGTGATCGATCGGGAGGGCCGGCGATTCATCGTGCTCCTCAACGAGGAGCGGCGAAAGACGGAGCTCGAAGTGCTCGAGCGGCGCATCGCGGAAGGCAACGCGATCGTCGAGCAGGTACGGAAGGGTTGGAGACGCAACCCGGACCGGCACCACCACGCGCTCCTCCAACAGGCGCAGGCGACGCTCGCCGCCAAGGGGCTCTCCGATCTCTTCGACCTCGATTGGGACGAGGATTCCTTCCAAGGGCTGATCGCGCCGCTCAAGGATCGAGTGGCGCGAGCTCGACGCCTCGCCGGGTGGTGGGTGCTCACCACGGACACGGATCTTCCCGCCGAGGAGGTCGTCCGGCTCTATACCGGGCTCGCGGTGATCGAGGCGGGGTGGAGGGAGTTGAAGAGTGTCCTCGAGGTGAGGCCGCTGCGTCATCGCCTCGATCGGCGGGTCGAGGCACATCTCCTGATCTGCGTCCTGGCGTATCTGATCAAGCAATCTCTGGCCCTCCGAGTGAAGGAGCTCGGGCTGACAGGGAATCGAGCGATCGAGGCCTTCCGAACGGTCACGCTGAACGAAGCGGAACTGGAAGGCACGGGAGTGCGACGATTGCTCGTGACGGAACTCGAGGTAGGCCAGAAAGCCGTCCTGAAAGCGGTCGGGATCAGCGAGGAACGGATGCAGGTGGGCTGGCGGCGGCTGGAGTAGCCCCGACGGAGTGTAGGACAATTTTCAGTGGGTGCCTCTGCCTCGACCGGCCGCCGGTGACGGCCGCACTACCCGTGTCGAACTTGGGCCCGGCGCCCAGATTTCGGCAGAGGGGGCCTATCGAATGGACACTATCGAATAGATTCCCATCCGGCGCTATTCATTCCCACGTTAGGCTCGGGCAGGATTAGACCTCCAAAGCCTCGGACATGGGTGTCATTATATAGAAGCGCATATCTGCCGCGAATGGTGGCTGAGATGCTACAGGGCACCCCAATCCTGGTACTGAAGGAAGGAACTGAGCGCGACCGCGGCAAGGGAGCGTCCTCGAACAACATCGCGGCGGCCCGCGCCATCGCCGACGCCGTCCGATCGACCCTCGGGCCGCGCGGCATGGACAAGATGCTCGTCGACTCGATGGGCGATATCACGATCACGAACGACGGTGTGACCATCCTCAAGGAGGTCGACGTCGAGCACCCGGCCGCGAAGATGCTGGTCGAGGTCGCCAAGACGCAGGATCAGCAGTGCGGCGATGGAACGACCACCGCGGTGGTCCTCGCTGGGGAGCTCCTCAAGCGTGCCGAGGCCCTCCTCGAACAGAACATCCATCCGACTGTCATCACCCGCGGCTACCAGATCGCCGTCCAGGAGGCCCAGCGCCTTCTCGAGAAGGAGATTGGCACGACCGTGAAGGCCACCGACCACGCCGTCCTCATCGACTGCGCGAAGACGGCGATGGGCTCGAAGGGCGTCGGCGGTTCGCGGGACGACCTCGCCAAGATCGTCGTAGACGCGGTCCAACGGATCGCCGAGACGCGCGGCGACCGAACCATCGCCGACGTCGACCACATCAAGCTCGAGAAGCGCCACGGCGGCACGATCCAGGACACCGAGCTCATCCAGGGTCTCCTGCTCGACAAGGAGCGCGGCCACCCGAGAATGCCCCGCGAGGTCAAGGACGCGAAGATCGCGCTCCTGAACAGCGCCCTCGAGGTCAAGAAGACGGAGATCGAGAGCAAGATCAACATCAAGAACCCCGCGCAGATCCAGAGCTTCCTAGACGAGGAGGACAAGACGTTCCGTCGCATGGTCGAGTCGATCAAGGCCTCGGGCGCGAACGTCGTGATCTGCCAGAAGGGGATCGACGACGTCGTCCTCCACTACCTCGCGAAGGAGGGCATCCTCGCCCTCAAGCAGGTCAAGGAGAGCGACATGCAGAAGCTCGCGAAGGCCACCGGCGCCAAAATCGTGACCGGCGTGAAGGACCTGACGGCCAGCGACCTTGGCAAGTCGGCCCAGGTCGACGAGCGCAAGGTCGGCGACGACCACATGACCTACATCACCGGATGCGCGAACCCCCGGGCCGTCTCGATCCTCATTCGCGGTGGGACCGAGCACGTGACCCAGGAAGTCGAGCGCTCGCTCCAGGACGCCCTGAAGGTCGTCTCGAGCGTGATCGAGGACGGGGTCGTCTGCCCCGGCGGGGGCGCGACGGAGATCGACCTCGCGGTCAAGCTGCGCAAGTTCGCCCCCACCGTGGGCGGCCGCGAGCAGCTCGCCGTCGAGGCGTTCGCTCAGTCCCTCGAGGTCATCCCGTGGGCCCTCGCCGAGAACGGAGGGTACGACTCGATCAACACGCTCATCGAGCTGAGGGGCGGCCACGAAGGCCCGAACGCGAGCCGGAACGTCGGCGTCAACCTCGCCGATGGGAAGGCCGCCGACATGTGGAAGCTGCGTGTCATCGAGCCGGCGCGCGTCAAACGCCAGGCGCTCAACTCCGCGGTCGAGGTCGCCAACATGGTCCTGCGCATCGACGACGTCATCGCATCGAAGAAGAGCCCGCCGGCGCCTCCGGGCGGCGGCGGGGGCCACCCCCACTGAGCCAAGAGGGGATGCTCCCTCGTCGCGTGAACCCCTTCCTCCCGCGCCGGGGCCGGCCCGAAGCCTTCTTATCGACCATCGAATAGGCGAGCCCCCATGCGCACGAAAGCGGTCGAAGGGGTGCTGCGCCTCGACGTCGTCACGCTCGACCCCCGGCCGGCGGTCTATCTCGCCTACGATGGACTGGGGGGCCTCTCGCAGCGGCCGATGCTCCGCGACCTGGTCGAGGAGCTCCAGCGCAAGGGGCCGGAAGCCCTGCGGTCGTTCCTCGAATCCCTGAGGAACCACCACTCCGGCCAGGTCCACGTCTACTTCGCCGACTATGTGAGCTACGGCATCGGCGGAGGGGACGCGACGGCGGAGTTCTTCTTCGGGACGTTCCTCCTCCTCCACGAACCGGCGCGCGCGGAAGCGGCTCGGGAACCGGAACATCTCGTCCTCCTGCGCCCCGGCGGCGCCGAGCGCCTCTCGTTGGAGGGGCTCGCGGCGTAGACTCCGAGCGAACGCTAGTCTTTTGCCCGGGACGCCTCCCTATCCCCCAGGGACCTTCGATGGCGGGCGAGGAAACCTCCCATCTGGTCCGCGAGCGACGGGAGAAGGCCGAGCGCTTGCGGGCCCGCGGCGTCGAGCCCTACCCGTGGAGCTTCCCCGACCGCGTCCCGACGGCCACCGTGCGGGACGCGGCGGCGACGCTCGAGCCCGGTGGGGAGGCCGCCGGTCGAAGCTTCCGTGTCGCCGGACGGCTTCGTACCGTGCGCGCGCACGGGAAGAGCGCGTTCCTCACGATCGACGATCTCGCGGGCGAGCTCCAGCTCTTCGTCCGTGTGGACGAGCTCGGGGAGGGCGCCTACGGCCGATGGCTCTCCGACCTCGACCCGGGCGACCTTCTGGGGGCCGCGGGGCACGCGCTGCGGACCCGCCGCGGCGAACCGTCGCTCCTGGTCCGCGAGCTCACGATCCTGGCCAAGGCGATCGAGCCTCCGCCCGAGAAGTTCCACGGCCTCCAAGATCCGGAAGAGAGGATTCGACGACGGTACGTGGATCTCCTGAGCTCGGCGGAGACCCGGCAGCGATTCCTCGCGCGTACCCTCCTCGTCCGCGACCTGCGGCGCTTCCTCGATGACGCAGGCTTCTTCGAGGTCGAGACCGCGGTGCTCGGCAACGTGGCGGGCGGCGCGGCCGCCGCGCCGTTCGTCACCCGGTCCAACTATCTCAAGGAGGATCTTCAGCTACGCATCTCGCTCGAGCTCCCGCTCAAGCGGCTCCTCGTGGGCGGGCTCGAACGCGTCTATGAGCTTGGTCGAGTCTTCCGCAACGAAGACCTCGACTCGACGCACTGCCCCGAGTTCACCGAGCTCGAGATCTACTGGGCGTATGCCGATTACCACGACATGCGCGGGCTCGTCGAGCGCATGTACGCCCGCCTCGCGAAACGCGTCGCCGAGCTCCTGCCCGACCTGCCGGCGGCCCGCGAGGCGCCCCAGGTGTTCGCGCCTCCCTTCGTGACTGTCGACTGGGTGACCGAGCTCGAACGGTTGAGCGGCATTTCGAACGTCCTCGAAAAGGACCGCGAGGAGTTGGGGCGTCTCGCGCGGGCCGCGGGCGCGACCGTGCCGTCCGATTCGCCCCCGGGGAAGTTCCTCGACAAGCTCTTCGAGCACTACGTCGAACCGACCCTCGACCGACCGACGTTCGTCCTGGACTACCCGGAGGCCACCACCCCGCTCGCGAAGCGCCACCGATCGCGCCCGGGCCTCGTGGAGCGGTTCGAGCTCTTCGGCCGCGGCGTCGAGCTCGGCAACGCCTACACCGAGCTCAACGACCCCGTCGAGCAACGGCGTCGTTTCGAGGAGCAGGTCTCCGCCCGCCCGGACGAACACTACGCGTACGACGACGATTTCGTGCACGCCCTCGGGTTCGGCATGCCTCCGGCCACCGGGCTCGGGATCGGCGTCGACCGCGCGATCATGGTCCTCGCGGGCATCCCGTCGATCAAGGAGATCATCCTCTTCCCGCCCGTCCGTTCGCGGGGGTAGCGCCGGACGCGCTCGGACACCACCGCACCCGATGGGCTCATGTAGGACGCGCGGCCCCATCCCGGGCGGGAGGGAGGTCGACGATCCCAGGAGGCGCGCTCGACCCCGCGCCGGCCCCTCCGCTCACGATCGAGGGCCTGTCGATCTCCTACGGCGCCCAGCGGGCCGTCGACGACCTCCGCCTCACGGTCCGGGCCGGCGAGATCTACGGGCTCCTGGGGTCGAACGGCGCCGGTAAGTCGAGCACGATCAAGGCCGTGGTCGGGCTCGTGCGCCCGGACCGGGGGTGCTGCAAGGTCTTCGGGGTCGACCCGGTCGTCGACCCCGTCGCGGCGAAGCTTAGGCTGGGCTACGTCCCGGAATCGACGCTCCTCTTCGATTCCCTGACGCCGCGCGAGTTCCTCGAGTTCGTCGCGAGCGTCCGCCACCTCGAGGGGGGGGAGGCGACCCGCCGAGCCACGACCTACGCGCGCGCCTTCCAGATCGAGGCGGAGTTCGAACGCCCGATCGCGACACTCTCGAACGGGACCCGCCAGAAGGTCCTCCTCGTCGCCGCCCTCCTGCACCAACCCCCACTGCTCGTCCTGGACGAGCCGCTCAACAACCTCGACCCCCGCTCCGTGCGCATCATGCGCGACCTGCTCACCGCCTACGTCCGGAGCTCGGGCCGTGGGATCCTCTTCTCGACCCACACCATGGAGGTCGCCGAGAAGCTCTGCCATCGCGTCGGCATCCTGGACCGGGGCCACCTCCAGGGCGAGGGCACGCTCCCGGAACTACGTCGCAAGCTCCAGCACGGCGACGCGACGCTCGAGCAGATCTTCCTCCGCCTCACGAGCGAGGAGGAAGGCGTCCGCGAGGCCGTCGAGAGCCTCACCGAGGGGTAGGGAGCGACGATGGCGTGGAGGGAGGTGTTCGACCTCGTCCGGGCGCCATACTCCGAGCTCTCCTTCCAGGCCATCTACGCGCTGCGGATGGGCAACCAACCCCCGCCGGACCGCGCCGGCTCGCTGGTCGAGACCGCGCGGACCCGGGTGCTCCAGAGCAAGCTCCTCGTGAGCCTCGTCCTCGCCGGGGTCTCGAGCGTGATCGTCCTCGCCCTCGACCCGCGGGTCGAGTTCCAGCTCGGCGACGGTCTACCGCCGGGGCTCTACGCCGGGGGCGTCCTCACCCTCGTGCTCGTTCTTCAGATCGTCCTGCTCTGGTGGGCGGGGGTGCAGGTCCTTCCCACCTTCCTGGGCTCGTCGATCCTCCCGACCTTAGAGACCCTTCCCGTCGCGCCGAGGACGCTCGACCGGGTCGCCCTCGTCCTCTTGCTGCGGCTCTTCGACCTGCCCGCGCTCACCTGCCTCGTCCTGACCCCGATCGCCACCGCGGCGGCCCTGGGATCGATCTACGCCGGCCTCGCCACGATCCCGGCCGAGGTCGCCGTCGTCGTCCTCGCGATCTCGCTCGCGCTCCTGACGGGGCGGTTCTTCGTGACCCGGGTCCAGGGAGCGCGGGGGGGCTCCGCCCAGACCTTCGTGCGGTGGGGCTACCTCATCCTCTGGGCGGTGCCGGCGTTCACGATGTACGGGTTCATGATCCTCATCCTCCCCTTCTTCCACGCGCTCGCCGCGCTCGCCGTCTCCGGCGCGACCGCGTCGATCGCGCTCGTCCTGTCGACCTTCCCGTTCTCCCTCGCCCTCCTTCCCTCGGTGGCCGCCGGCGGGACGTTCTCGGCGGGGTTCGACCCGTCGGCCGGCCTCGTGGCCTCCGCCCTCTACCTCGTGCTCCTGCTGGGCGCCGGCGGATGGCTGATCGGGGCCCCCCGACGCCTCGCCCGCGCGGTCCCGCAATCGACGGGGACCCCGCACGCCGGCGACACGACGCTCCATCCCACGTTCACCCCGTGGGCGATCCTCGTGAAGGACCTGCGGACGGCGAGCCGCACCCCGGGGTTCGCGTTCCTCATCCTCCTTCCGCTGCTCGATGCGATCGCGATCGGTCTCTTCACCTACGCGTCGAACACCGCGGGGGCCGATGCCTTCAGCCTGGGTGCCGGCGCGGTCGTCACCGCCGGGCTCCTCGCAACCTTCTTTGGTCCCGCGTTCTTCGCGATCGAGGTCATGGGCTATTCCTACGCGCGCACCCTCCCCCTGCGTCAGCGCACGCTCCTCGCCGGCAAGGTCGCCCTCATGGTGGCGATCTACCTCGTCGCCTCGGGCGTCGTCCTCGGGATCACCCTCCTCAAGGTGCGCGACCCCGGAGTCTTCCTGCTCTTTATCGCGGCGGAGCTCCCGGCGATATTGGCCGCGGGGCTCCTCGAGCTCGGGCTCCTCTTCATGGTCGCGCGCCTACGGGGCCTTCCCATCGTCAATCTCTACACCGGCGCATGGTGGCTCACCGGCGTTGCGGTCCCCGGGCTGCTCGTCGCGGCCCTCCCGATCGCGGTCTACTGGGGGAGCGGAGCGACCGGCGCTCCGACGTCGCTCGTCGTGATGGCCGCGGTCGCGCTCCTCGAGCTCGTGGCCTGCCTCGGGTTCGCGATGGGCCCGGCCACACGGGAGGGCGCGTGACCCCCGCCGTCCCGGGGCTCCCTCCGCGGTTCGAGGCGGCCGACGTCGAGCAGCGCTGGCAGGCGTTCTGGGCGGAACGGGGGCTCTTCCTCGCCCCCGAGATCTCGACCGGCACACCCTACACGATCGTCCTGCCGCCCCCGAACGTCACGGGGATCCTCACCCTCGGCCACATGCTCGGCGGCACGGTCCAGGACCTGCTCGTGCGCTACCACCGGATGCGCGGCGAGAGCGTCCTCTGGGTCCCCGGGCTCGACCACGCCGGGCTCGCGACGCAGGTCGAGGTGCGTAAGCGCCTCGCCCAACAGGGGGTCGCCCTCGAGGCGCTCTCGCGCGACGAGATCCTGGCCCGAGTCGAGGAGTGGAAGCGCGAACACGAGACGAGGATCCGGGCCCAGTTGCGCGCGCCGGGATACTCCCTCGACTGGACGAAGTTCCGTTATACGATGGACCCGGGGTCCGTGCGCGCGACGCGCGAGGCGTTCGTCCGCCTCTTCCGCGCCGGGCTCGTCTACCGGGGGGAGCGGATCGTCAACTGGGACCCGAAGCTTCGGACCGCGGTCTCCGACCTCGAGGTCGTCCACCGCGAGGAGTCCGGTGAGCTGCTCTTCGTCCGCTACCCCTGGGCCGACGGGAGCGACGGAGGGCTCCTGGTCGCGACGGTCCGGCCCGAGACGATCTTCGGCGACATCGCGGTCGCCGTGCACCCCGACGACGAGCGCCACCGCGGGCAGGTGGGGAGGCTCGTCCGCGTCCCGCTCACGGAGCGGACGGTGCCGATCATCACCGACCCCCTCGTCGACCCCACGTTCGGCAACGGTGCGCTCAAGGTGACGCCCCGTCACGACCCGGTGGACTTCGAGATCTTCCGCCATCACCCCGAGCTGAGCTTGCCCCCGACGATTCTCGACCTGGACGCCCACCTCACGGGCCCGTGGGTCCCCGAGGAGTTCCGGGGGATGGACCGCGACCCGGCGCGCGTGGCGGTCACCCGGGCGCTCGATGCGAAGGGATTCCTCGAGCGCAGCCAGAGCCTCGTCCATTCCGTCGGACGCTCCGAGCGGTCGAACGCCGTCATCGAGCCGTTGCTCTCGAAGCAGTGGTTCGTTCGGATGCGCGACCTCGCGACGCCGGTCGTGGACGCCGTCCGAAGCGGGGAGGTCCGCCTCCACCCCGATCGCTGGTCGCTCACGTTCTTCCGCTGGATGGAGGGGATCGAGGACTGGTGCATCTCGCGTCAGGTCGTCTGGGGCCACCCGATCCCGGTCTACACGTGCGAGGCCTGCTCCGAGGTGATCGCGGCCGTCGAAGCCCCCACGAAGTGCCCGACGTGCCACAGCGTCCGCTTGGCGGGGGACCCGGACGTCCTGGACACGTGGTTCACGTCGTGGCTCTGGCCCTTTCTCAGCCTCGGATGGCCCGAGGAGTCCGCGTTGCGCACCCGGTACTATCCGAACTCCGTGCTCGTGACCGGTCGCGACATCATGTTCTTCTGGGTCGCCCGGATGCTGATGGCCGGGCTCCATTTCACCGGCCGCGTCCCCTTCGCCGATGTCTACTTCACCGGCATGCTCCGCGACGAGGAGGGTCGTAGGATGAGTAAGCACCTCGGAAACTCGCCCGACCCCCTCGAGGTGGTGGGGGAATGGGGGGCCGACACCCTGCGCTTCGCCGTCCTCTACCCCAACCCGGTCGACCAGGACGGTCCGTTCGGCGTCGCGACCCTCGAGGGGGCGCGGAACTTCCTCACGAAGGTGTGGAACGTCGCCCGGTTCACGCTGAGCTCCCTCCCGCCGGACACCCCCGCGCCGCATAGCGCCCCGTCCCTCGCCTCCGCAGGGCGCCTCGAGGACCGATGGATCCTCTCGCGTTGGTCCCACGTCCAGGAGCAGGTGGAGGACGCGATCGCCTCGTTCGAGTTCACCCGGACCGCGGGGCTCCTGCACAACTTCCTCTGGCACGACGTCGCCGACCGGTACCTCGAGGTGGCCAAGGAGAGCTTGCAGGGCCGCAACGGCCCGACGGCCCAACGCCTGTCGCGCGAGGTGCTCGTTTTCGTCCTCGAGCGATCGCTGCGCGCCCTCCACCCGATGGTCCCGCACGTGACCGAGGAGCTATGGCACGCCCTTCCGCACGAGGGGGAGTCGCTCGTGACCGCCCGGTGGCCCCGGCCCGACGAGGCGCCCACCGACCCTGAGGCCGAGGTGGCGATGGAGGTCGTCCTCGACGGCATCCGGGTCTTCCGCAACCTTCGTTCCGAGAACAAGGTGCCGGTGGCGCACCTCCCGGAGGGGTTCGTCCGTCCGACCGGAGCGGAGGCGGAACGGCTCCTCGAGGCGGAACGGCCCACGATCGTCCGGCTCGCGCGCCTGAAGGGCCTCACGCTCCTCGCCGCCGGGACCCCGGTCCCGGACGGCTGCGCGACCTCCGTGACCCTGAACGGCGAATACTTCCTTCCCCTTCCGAACGAGGCCCGCGCCGCGGAGTCGGAGGCTTTGCGACGCGAACGCGAGAAGCTCACGAAGCTCCTCGAGAAGACCCGCGCCCGCCTCGCCGACACCGGCTTTATCGCCCGGGCGCCGCCGAGCGTCGTCGCCGAGGCCGAGGCGAAGGTTCGCGAGCTCGCGGAACGGATCGAACGCATCGACACGCACCTGGGCCGGTCCACCCCCCCGGCCGGGGTCGCATGATGCCGGCGAGCGGAAAGGGCCGTTCGGCCGCCCGGACGCGACCCACCTCCCGCCCCCGACCGGGGACCGCCCGGTCGACCTCGGGGCCTCGGATCCCGGACCATCCGCTGGGGCGGACCGGGAAGACCCACCCGGCGCTCGGCCTCGGGCTTTGGGCGCTCGGGCGTTGGACGCGCGGCGACGAGGACCGGACCGCCGCGACGCTCACCCGAGCGATCGCGCGCGGGGTCCGATGGTTCGACACGGCCGAGGTCTATGGTTCCGGTCGCTCCGAGCGCCTCCTGGGGGACGTGCTCGCCCGGTCCGGGGCGCTCGACCCACCGCCCTTCCTCGCGACCAAGATCTCGTGGGAGCACCTTCGACCGGGCCAGGTACGCGCCGCGCTCACGGGGAGCCTGCAGCGGCTCGGCCGCTCGTCGGTCGACCTCTATCTGGTCCATGCGCCGGACCCTCACGTCCCGATCACCGCGACGATGACGGCGCTCGAAGCCCTCTGGTCGGAGGGCCGGATCGGGGCGATCGGGGTGAGCAACTTCACGCTCGACGACCTCGTGAAGGCCCGGGCGGCCCTCCAACGGACCGAGGTGGCCGCGGTGCAGGTCCGCTACAACCTCTTCGACCGCGCCGACGGCGAGGCGGTGCGCGAGTACTGCCGGCGGGAAGGGATCGTGGTCGAGGCGTACACGCCGATCGCGCGGGGGCTCCTCGCCGGTCGCTACCTCGACGGAACGCCCCCGTCGTCGGAGGTGCGACGCTTCGCCCACGACCTCTTCGAAGGGGACCGCTTTCCCGAACTCGTCACGCGGGGTCGGGCGCTCCAAGCGCTCGCCCTCCGCGAGGGGGTGCCGACGGCGTCGCTCGCGCTGCACTGGCTCGAGCGCCAAGGCGCCTCCCCGATCGTGGGGGCGAGCCGTCCGGAGCAGGTGGACGAGCTCCTCGACGCGTGGGCGGCGAAACCGAGCGACGCCGCGCTAGACGCGGCCGAGGCGATCACACGGGGGGTACGTGCTTAGGCTCATCGCGTTCGACATGGACGGGACGCTCGTCGACGTCGAGAGCTCCTGGGCCGCGGTCCACCAGCACTTCGGCGAGGTGAACACCGAGGCGCTCAACCTGTTCGTCCACGACCTCATCGATGACGAGGAGTTCCTGCGCCGGGACATCCAGCTCTGGTGGAAGCATCGCCCGGCGATCACCGTCTTCGACCTCCAGGAGATCCTCGACCGGGTCGCGCTCATGCCCGGGGCGCATGCCCTCTTCGACGCGATCCATGCCCGCGGGATACGGACCGCGATCATCAGCGGGGGGATCGACCTTCTCGCGAAACGGATCGGACGGGAGCTCGGGATCGACTACGTCCTCGCGAACGGGTTCCGGGTCGACGGGGGAGGCCGGCTCACCGGCGAGGGGATCATCCGCGTCCCGATCAAGAACAAGGAGGGGGTCCTCGCCCAGGTCCAGCGCCAGCTCGACGTCCGGCCCGACGAGACCGCGTCCGTCGGAAATTCGGACATCGATGTCGGCCTGTTCCGTCGCTCGCGCATCGGCGTCGCCTTCCGGCCCGCGGACGACCACGTGCGCCGCGAGGCGAGCGCGATCGTGACGGAACGCGACCTCGCGCGCGTGGTCGACCTTCTCTTTCCCCCCTCCGGGGACGACGGGCGACCGTCGGGGACCGAGCAAGCCTTTTGAGGCGTCCCCGGCCTCGGTGACGTGGTCATGGAAGCCTATTCCGAGATGCTCGCGCGGGCCCGCGCCCGCCTTCCCCCCGTCCAGATCGGGTCCGACCGGTTCCAGGTCCCGGACGCGGACATCATGAGCGACGGCAAGAACACGGTCATCCGCAACTTCCAGGAGATCACCGCGGTCCTGCGCCGCGAGCCCGCCCACGTCATCGGATACCTCGCGCGGGAGCTCGGGTGCCCGGGGGTCCTCGACGGTCCCCGCGGGGTCCTCAAGAGCCGCATCACCCGCGACCAGATCGGGCAGCGCATCCGGGAGTACACGGAGAAGTACGTGATCTGCTCGGAGTGCAAGCGGCCGGATACCCACCTTCAGAAGGACGGACGGCTCACGCTCCTCATCTGCGAGGCGTGCGGGGCGCAACGTCCGGTGACGGTCCGCCGCGTCGTGGCGCCCGAGAAGCCGAAGACGCCGGTCGTCGTCGGCGAGATCTACCGCCTCACGATCGAGGACGTCGGGCGCAGGGGCGATGGCGTCGCGAAGAAGGAAGGGTTCGTCATCTTCGTCACCGGCGCGACCCAGCGCGGGTCGACGGTCAACGCGAAGATCACCAAGGTACTCGGCAACAATGCCTACGCCGTGATCGCCCCGTAACGGCCCGCGCCGGACGCATGCGCGCGCTCCGTTCCTTCGGTCTGCTCGCCCTCTACATCGGAGCCCAGCTCGTCGCCCTCGTCCTGGCCTTCCCGTTCAAGGGCGCCGGCCTCGCGACGACCTCGAACCCGAACAGCGCGACGGACCCGCTCTACATCATCGTCCTCATCGTCCTCGCGCCGATCGCGATCCTCTGGCTCGTGCGCCGGTCGAACGGACCGGCGCTGTTGCGCGGGGTCATCCTCGTGGGGATCGCCGCCTCCCTCGTGATCACGCTCCAGGCGACGTTCGCGCTCGTCACGCCGGCGCCGTTCTTCCTGCCCTATGCCCAGGCGGGATACGTCGGCGACCTGTCGAGCATCCTCGCGGTGATCGTCGCCGTCCTCATCCTGGTCGCCCTCCTGATCGAGCCACAGTGGTACGTCGTCGACGCGACGGGTTTCCTCGCGGCCGGATCGCTCATCGCGCTCCTGGGGATCTCCTTCGGCATCCTCCCCACGTTCGTCCTCCTGGGCGCGCTCGCGGTCTACGACTTCGTCGCGGTCTACGTGACCAAGCACATGGTCTCGCTCGCCGACGTCGTGACCGATCTCAAGCTACCGATCCTGATGGTGATGCCGAGCGGTCCGGGGTACGATTACACACGCGCCCCGACCCTCCAGCAGCAGCGCGCCCGACCGACGGAGGAGCGCGAGGCGATGTTCATGGGGTTGGGGGACGTCGTGATCCCGGGAGTGCTCGTCGTGTCCGCCTTCGTCTCCCTGCCGACCTCCCCCCACTTCCTCGGACTGGGCGGGAACCTTCTCGCCGCCGTGGGTGCGCTGGTGGGTTCGCTCCTGGGCTACGCGCTCCTGATGCGCCAAGTGGCGGGCGGCAACCCCCAGGCCGGACTCCCCTTCCTCAACGGAGGGGCGATCGCCGGTTACGCCGTCGCCTACCTCCTCGTCTTCCACTCCCTCGGCCTCGGGCTGACGCTGAGCTTCTAGGGGAGGGATTCGAGCGAGCGATGCCGCGCAAGGTCGAGGACATCCGGATCGACGACGCGCCCAGCCTGGATACGCTCGTGCGACGCATGGAGGCGGCCGGCGGGTTCTCGAGCCAGCAGGTCGCACGGGGCGTCGACCTGCTCGCCCGCATGCTCGCGGACGAGGAGATGACGACGTTCCTCTCCTTCCCGGCCGACATCGTCGCGACGGGCACCCGCGGCGTCCTGCGCGAGCTCGTCCGCGGCGGCCATGTCGATGCCGTCGTCACGACCTGCGGCACGCTCGACCACGACCTCGCCCGGACCTACCGGCCGTACTATCACGGCGAGTGGGACCTCGATGACGTCGATCTCCACCGCAAGGGGCTCTACCGGCTCGGCAACCTCGTCATTCCCCAAGCCCATTACGGAACCATCGTCGAGCGCAAGATGCAGGCGCTCCTCGCACGACTCTGGCGCTCGGGAGTCCGTCGGCTCTCCACCCGCGACCTCGTCTGGGCGATCGGGGAGGCGATGGGACCCACCGCGGGCGCGTCGAGCCTGTGCCGCGCGGCGTTCGACACGAAGGTGCCCGTGTTCGTACCGGGGATCACCGACGGCGCCGTGGGGTCGCAGCTATGGCTCTTCTGGCAGACCCACAAGGAGCTCGTCCTCGACCTCTTCGACGACGAACAGCGGCTCTGCGACCTCGTCTTTGCGGCGAAGCGCGCGGGAGCGATCCTCCTGGGCGGAGGGATCTCGAAGCACCACACGATCTGGTGGAACCAGTTCCGCAGCGGGCTCGACGCGGCCCTCTACATCACGACGGCGGTCGAATGGGACGGGAGCCTCTCGGGGGCGCGCACCCGCGAGGCGGTCTCCTGGGGGAAGGTCAAGCCCGGCGCCCGTCACACCACCGTCGACGGAGACATCACGGTCCTCCTCCCGCTCATGCTCGGTGCGGCGCTGGAGCGGCTCCGACGCTGAACGGGACCGACCGACGGCCTGCCGGCCGCGACGGAACTCCGCACGCCCCGGATCCCCGAGGAGCGGCGGTCCGTACCGATCCGGCCGAAATCTCGACAGGGGCCGTCCCTCGCAGACCTTAATAGGGGGTCACCAAGTCGGACCGCCTCGTCCCGTGGGCCCGTAGCTCAGCCCGGTAGAGCAGGCGGCTCTTAACCGCAAGATCAGGGGTTCGAATCCCCTCGGGCCCGTAACTATTTCCTATCGGAACCCATACTCGCCCCCCGCTCCGGACCAGACCGGTCCTCGCGTTGGGCAGTCGAAACCTCACACCCGTTACCGGCCCGACGTGAGACGTGCTCGGGGGCGCCATGACCGTTGGCTCTCCCGCACCCCGGATCCTCGTCGGCGAGGTGCGCCAGGTTCTCGGTGGACTGCCGGAGGGGTCTGTCCATTCCGTGGTCACGTCGCCGCCGTACTGGGGTCTGCGGGACTACGGCCTCCCTCCAGTCCTCTGGGGTGGGCGTCCCTCCTGCGGGCACATCTGGGGGCAGGCTCCCCGCCGACGGGAGCGATCGCCGGACGACGTCCGTGACCCGAACTCGGTCCAAGCGGGGAACCGGGAGTCGGCGGTCCGCCTTCCGATTGCCCAGACCTGCCGCCTCTGCGGGGCATGGCTGGGTCAGCTCGGCCTTGAACCTGACCCCGACCAGTACGTCGAGCATCTCGCCTCGGTGTTCGACGAGGTCGGGCGCGTGCTCCGCTCTGACGGCACTCTCTGGCTGAACCTCGGGGATACCTTTCACGGAAGCGCTCCGATCCGATCCAGGTCGGAGGAGAGATTTTCGCGGACGTGGGACACCAACTCAATCGTTCGGGCGAGCGGCGGTGGACGGCTGGACAGCGAGTGGGGCGAGATCAAGCCGAAGGACCTCACCGGGATCCCGTGGATGGTTGCCTTCGAGCTCCGCCGCCGGGGCTGGTGGCTCCGGGCGGATTGCATTTGGGCGAAGCGCAATCCGATGCCGGAACCGACTCGCGACCGTCCGACCCGGTCCCACGAGTACGTCTTCCTCCTGACGAGGTCCCGACGGTACTTCTACGACGCCGAGGCGGTCCGTGAGCCCCTCCAAGAGACAACCCTCCGCCGACTCCGTGCGCATGTCCCGAATCCGCGGGACAACCCCGACTACCGATCCAAGCATGGTTCGGGCGACTTCCGTCGTTTCCCGAAGCTCGCGAACACCGACCCGAGGGGCCGCAACCTTCGGTCGGTTTGGTCGATTGCCACTCAGCCGTTCCGCGGAGCCCACTTCGCGACCTTCCCCGAGGCACTCCCGGCGCTCTGCATCCGGGCGGGCACCTCCGAAAGGGGCGCGTGCGAGACCTGTGGTACCCCGTGGGCGAGGGTGGTCCGCGCGGAAGGCGGCGGCATCGGACACGACTGGCACCCCGTCAAGTCCCTTGCGTTCGGTCGCGGGCAAGGCATAGCGGCTCCGGGAATCCACGACGGTACCTACCGCCGAATCGACCTCGGCTTCCGGCAGAAGTGTTCCTGCCGGACGGACCGGGTTGTCCCGTGTGTTGTCCTGGACCCGTTCATGGGGAGCGGGACGGTTCTCGCCGTAGCGCGACGACTTGGACGCGCCTCCATTGGGATCGACCTCAATCCGAACTATGCGAAGCTGGCGGTTAGCAGGGCAGACTCCGTCGGCGAGATTGCGCTCGGGGTCGCGGAGGTCGCGACATGATGCGGGTAGCGATCTACGCCCGCGTTTCCACGAAGGAGCAGAGCACAGAGACGCAGGTCGCCCAGCTCACGGCGTACTGTCAGGCCCGCGGTTGGTCCGACGTGGCGGTCTTCCGGGACGACGGCATCTCGGGGGTGCGGGACAACCGTCCGTAACTGGACAAGCTCCGCCAGCGCATGGCCCAAGGGGAGTTCGAGTCGGTCGTCGTCTCGAAGATGGACCGCCTTGGTCGTTCGCTCGGGATGATCCTTCGGTTCTGGGACGAAGCCGACGCGGACGGAGTTCGAGTGATCGTCATCGACCAGGGAATCGACACCTCCACCCCAGCGGGTCGGTTGCAGCGCAACATGCTCGCCGCGCTGGCGGAGTTCGAACGAGAGCTGATTCTGGAGCGGACCCAGGCGGGAGTCGCTCGGGCGCGTGCCCTCGGTAAGAAGTTTGGGGCGCCGAGGAGGATCCCAGAATCAGTCGCGCGGGAGGTCCGAGGGAGGAGGTCTCGAGGGGAGAGCTTGCGGATGATATCGCAGCGGATGAACCTCAAGCTGGGTGGTGTTCGGTCCGTCCTCCGGAGAGACAACCACATCGCCGACTCCCCGGATACTGGCCCTGCCGCGGCGCCCGTCCCTTCGTGACCGAGTCCGATTCTACCGGCCGTACCCCCAAAGCGGACGGCCCGGACGTTGAAACGTACCCGTCGTCTGAAACGAAACCCACCACGGCAGTGGACTCGTGCAACGTACCCCCCCCTTCGCGCTCTCGAAAGGTTCTACTACCGCGACCCCCGTCGTCGGCCGATGTCTGACCGAATCCCGAAGTCGGCTCTCGGGACCGCAATCATCTCCACCGTCGTGGTGGCCGTCCTCGTGCTCCCATACCTCGCCTACCGAAGCGCGGCAGACGCGTACACTCTCGGCGCAATTGCGGGGATTCCCTCTGGGTTCCTCCTCTCGATCTTCCTCTATTGGGTAACTGGCCCGACCCTCCGCGCAGAGATCGCTCCGAGCAAGTACGATGGCGTGTCCTCGGGCTACTGGGTCCACTTGGTCGTCAGGAACGCATCGTGGAACGTGCTGGGAAGCGGAACGGCGCGCGAGTGCGTAGGCAAGGTCAGGTTCGTCGGGATGCGACGACTCTCGGTCTCTTGGAAGAGTCGGCCGAACCCCCTCCGAGACATGCCGGTTGCTCTCCCTGGGGGCGGGTCGATTCTCCTCAAGGTCGCTGATCCCGCGCTCTACGACCAGAAGCGGACCAACTCAATCCGTCCCTACGACCCTGACGCTGACGAGAAGTGGCTCGACATCGCTTACCGCCCGAAGGGAAGTGAGAACGCGTACGTCTCAATCCCCGAGCACTTCCAAGGGCCGGGGATGACTCTGTTCGACGACCTGAAGCTCGAGGTAGGGGAGCATCCGTTCTCGGTGGAGTTCGAGTTCGCGGGGGGAAGGTCGAAACCCGACTACTTCACGCTCGTCAACAAGGGGGGCAACAGCATGACCTCTGAATCGCTTTTCATCCGCCCCGCCACGAAGGACGAGAAGGCAAGGATTCAGGCGGACCTCAAGCCCACGCCGGCGGGGGCACGCCCGAAGCCGACTGCTCCGGCGAGTTGATGCCTTGGGGTCGACGGCCTGACAAGGTTCATATCCCTGCGACGGCTAGACGGCAATGGGAGTAGCGAGGACCGAAAGGGAGGCGGTTCTGGAAACGCTCGTGTCGACCGCATGCATCTAAGTTACACCTTTGAAATCAAACCAACTCAGTTGGAAATCTCTGTCGCAAGTCTTAACCTAAAGTGAAAGTGGAAATCAATCGTTATCAAAAATCTGTTGGCACCAACCTATCGCTTGCATCGTGATTCTGCCCTTCATCTCTTGCTTCGCCGGTTTCGTCTGCTACTGATGTCCGCGTCGAGCAGTCCCTTCCAGATTCCCCCCGCCCCGGGACCCCTCGCTCCTCCCAAGGAAGGAGGAGATGCAGAGGGTATCGAACGATAGCAGCGCTGCCGTACCGCCGAACGCCCCCCAGCTCAATAGGACCGAGTTCCGGACCGGTGAGCGCCGCCCACGATGGAAAGTCTTCCGTGGTCTGCTGACCCCGCTCCACAGGATCCTCCAGCCCGCGCCTGAAAGCGTAAACTGGTTCATCACGCCGTGGTGCAATTACCGGTGCGCCTTTTGCTTCTCGACACCGAGGGGATACGAGAACCGGCCGGCAGGACCCGATGGCCTGCTCATCTCGATGGCTCGGGCCGGTGAACTTCTCAAGAAGCTGCGGACCGCCGGGACACGCAAGCTGACCTTCGTGGGGGGCGAACCAACGCTTGTTCGAGGGCTTCCGACCCTCGTACGATGGGCCGACGAACTTGGAATGGCGCCGATGATCGTCACCAACGGGACCGGGCTCACAAGCGCACTTCTAGACGAGCTCGCCCCTCACTTGACCCGGCAGGACCACCCAGGGGCGATCAAACTCAGTCTGGATAGCGGCCAAGAAACCATCGAGAGGGATCTCGGTCGGGGGCGGGGGCACCATGTGAGCATGATCCTGGGACGTGCAGACCAGATTCGACAGAGGGGGATTCCCCTGATGCTCAACACAGTCGTCACCGCGAAGAACTGGTCCGAGGACATGCACCCGGCTCTCGAGGCGCTCGGGCCAATCCATCGCTGGAAGGTTTTCCAGGTCCTTAGGATCGAAGGTCAGAACGAGCGTGCCTGGGACTCCCTGAAGGTGTCCAAGTTGCAGTTCCACGAGTTCGTGCGGAGACACGCCGATCTGGGTCCCGTTGCGGAGGACAATGACGCGATGACTGACTCCTACGTGATGGTCGACCCGATAGGTCGAGTCTTCCAGAACACCGGCGGGCGCCTCACGTACAGCCTTCCGATATTCGAATCAGGCGTTCAGGGCGCACTCACTGAGGTGGGGTGGAGCCGTCGTAAGTTCCTCGCGAGAGGGGGGCGGTACGAGGTCGCGCTTCCGGCGGCCTCGAGTCCGGAGGCGGCATGAGGAGGACCCACTCCCGCCCAAGCAAGGACTACGTGTGCGGGAGGTGCAAGAGGCGCATCCGTTGGATGCCCCAAGTCCACCGTGGAGGGGGGAAGAAGCAACTGATCTGGTGCGAGAGATGCTGGCGGGCCGCCACCGAT
Organism: Thermoplasmata archaeon; assembly: GCA_050749685.1. GTDB lineage: Archaea > Thermoplasmatota > Thermoplasmata > Lutacidiplasmatales > UBA184 > Lutacidiplasma. The sequence continues at coordinate 4,759 of JBOGRS010000011.1, read as the reverse complement.
TCGGCGGACGGACCAAAGGTAAAGGACGAGTCCATTGACCTCGGTCACGTTGTGCGCAAGCGGGACCGAAGACCCCCTCCGGAATCCGTCCTGTTGACGGCAGGTGGGTCCGTGGGAGCGTGACCGAAGGGCTGACTTCAGGGACGCTGAGTCCCCTGGCCCCTCAGTCGTCTATGCGAAGAAATCTGCCCGCAAGCAAATGAGTCTCCGAGGTGACACTGCTCCAGAACTCTTTGTTCTCGGGGTCACCGGCCATGAACAGATTATCGTACTTTACCCGCTCCTCCGCAGCGGGCACGCGGTCCACACACCGTCGGGCGAACTCACGAAGTTGTCGCGCGTTCGCAAGTTCCGGCTTAATGGCCATATAGTACAGGGCGAGCTTCTCCACCTCGACTATCGCGTGACCGCGGGCTTCCCCCGCTCGGCGGAGGTTGCTCAGTCCTACCAGAATTCGATCCTCTGGTGTCATCACCGGGAGTTCGCAGACGTTCTCCATGGGAATACGTGAGAGGAGGTCAGCGCCCTTCGGCCGCCCGGAAATGGCCCTCTTCATTTCCTCGACACCCCCACTGGAGCTCCCGGCGAAGACGAATGCCTTAGGGTTGGCGGAAGTTCCTGACCTGTCGGCACTCACTAGGAGGGCTTCGTACGGCCAAGGCTCCGTGGGACGGCTATCGATTTCATCGACTAGGCAAAGAGTGGGATCCGGCGATTTCGCCACCTCAGCGATGGCATTGCGGAAAGCTGCCTCGTCGATTTCTGTCAAATTGACCTCGACGTAGCGAACCCGCGGGGCAAGGGACTGGCTGACCTCCCTAACGAAAAATGTCTTCCCACTGCCGGGTGGCCCCCATAGAAGGAAATTCGAGGATTCTGAAGAACCCGCATCGAGCGATTGGACCATCCTTTGCCGAGTGTCCTTCAGATGGTTCCGCGACAATTCGTCGAACCTCGTGTAACCCCCCACGATGCAGTAGCGAGAAAGTCGTATCTCTGTTCTCTCACTCAAGAATGCCTTCACCTGTGAGTCTGCGTCACCCCCTACGCTGGAGGGCAGGGACAACATTGGCTTCACGGGCTGTTGCTGATGATTCGTCACCCGCAACTCCGGAAGAAGATAGTTCCGAAGCTGCTGGACGTGCCCCTCAGTCGAATCATCGTTGATGTGATCGACTGAAGCATCTAGCTTACCTTGGAGTTGTTTCTCAATCTCGATGGCGCACTCGAGAAGACGGGGCCACCTCGGATTGTTTACGCTGGCATTGGTCACGCCTTCGTACCGTCGTTTTGCCTCCATCAATCGCTCCCGCAAGGGCAGCACGCCCAATGGGGCGACTCGTTGGTCGGCATAAGCCGCGATCTTCACATTCCAATCATCTGATCTCGCCGTCTCCTCGTTTCTGACGAAGGTCTTCCTCTCCAGGAGCTCTAAGACCTCCTGCGACACTCCGATCTCCCGTGCCATGCTCATAGTGGCGTCTTGGTCTGTTTTCCCGTAGCGCTCTCTAATGGTTGCTTGGACAGCCCTCCAGTATGGGAGATCCTGCAGGTCCTCCGAGAACAGAACGGGATACTTGTCGATGTCCGCTTTGACAATGTTACCTATGTCGTGAAGTAGGGGGGTGAGAAGTACCGTGTCCTTGTCTATCTTGGGCCCGCGCCAATGGTCAAGGATCCATCCTGCTACTGCCGCTACCCTCAGCATGTGTAGCCGAATCCCGGGTGGCACGCGGTAGGCCGCGTAAATCGACGTGACACTCCGGGATGGCGTAGGTCTTGGTCGAATCACGGTCGCCCCGTCGGCTTGACGAACCCCCCCTTTGCTCGACGCTATCGGACGCGATTGGAGCACCCAAATGGTTCGGCGCTTCACCGTCCACTCGATGTCCTGAGGAATGCGAAAGAGTGTTTCAACGGCGTAGAAGGTCTGAGTGAGCCGTTCGAGTAAGTCTCTGTCGAGGAGTCCGCTCCAGTAGTCTGTTGAATCCCGCTCTCGCGCGATTGCGTGCGAGGATTTGTCGACGAGATAGCGGATCGGAACAACTCGACCATCGGTAAGAACTTCGTTCCCACCGGGCACTGCCTCTAACACCATTCGCCCTGGTTGCCTCGCCAAGGGATCTTCAGTGAAACAGACCCCCATCGACCATAAGTTAAGGGCAGTCCCGTCGGGATTCGTCTGACGGTTTCCTCTGGAACCCACCCCCTTCATCCGGCCTCGGCGACTTCTATGGGATGCCGAAGCATCCCCCCGCACCGGTGCGACCCGTTCCGTTCGAGCGCGGCCAGATCGAGGAGGCGCTCACCCGTCTCCTCCCGTCCGAGACCATCGAGCGGTTTGCTCGAGAGACCGGCTTCGTCGAGCGCGAGCGCAAGGTCCAGCCCGTCGCCTTCCTCTGGGTCCTCGTCCTTCACTTCGGGGTCGATCTCCATCGTCGACTCGCCGAGCTGAAGCATGGATACGATGCCCGATCCGGCCTCGCGCCGATCACGTATCCCGGGTTCTACCTCCGCTTCACCCCCGAGCTCTCGAAGTTCCTCAAGCGCTGTCTCGAGCACGCCCTGGGCGAGCTCGCCCACGAGCCCGGGAGGACGCTCGATCCCCGGCTGGCGACCTTCGAGGACATTCTCGTCAAGGATTCCACGGTGGTCCGGCTCCATGCCTCCCTGGCCACAAAGTGGCCCGCCACCCGTTCTCGAAAGGTCGCCGCGGGCGTGAAGATCGACACGCTGGTGAGCGTTCGGGCGAACGGCCCGAAGAGCCTCGCCCTCGTCGGGGAGCGGACCGCCGAGGCCAAGCTGCTGAGGGTAGGACCCTGGGTGAAGGATCGGATCCTCCTCGCCGATCTCGGGTTCTACTCGCACCGGCTCTTCACCAAGATCGCCGAGAACGGCGGCTCCTTCGTGAGCCGCACGAAGGCCAGCGCCGATCCTCTCTTCGTCCGTTCCCTCAAGGTCCACCGGGGCCGAGCGATTGACCTCGAGGGAAAGCGGCTGAGCGAGGTGCTGCCGCGCCTCGCGCGGGGGGTCCTCGACGCCGAGGTGGAGCTCACCTTCAAGCGCCGGATTTACGACGGCCGCCGTGCCTCCGACTCCGCTCGGTTCCGATTGGTGGCGGTCTGGGACGACCGGCATCGAGAGTACCACACGTATCTCACGAACATCGGACCCGAGGTGCTGACCGCCGAGGAGGTGGCGACCCTGTACGCGATGCGGTGGGAGATCGAACTGACGTTCAAGGAGCTGAAGAGCCAGTATGCGCTGGACGAGTTCCAGACGACGAACGCGAACATCGTCGAGGCGCTGATATGGTCAGCGCTGCTGACGTTGGTCGCGAGTCGTCGGATCTACAACCTGGTGCGAGAGCGGGCCCCGCCCGAGCTGAGACCGCGCTACACTCAGATGCTGTGGGCGATCCAGTTTCGAGCGGCCGGGGCGGCGGTGCTGGGGTGCGTGCTGGCGCGCCTGGGCTACGACGAGTTCACCGAGAAGGAATGGAGGTATGTCAACTACCGACTGGTGGAGTGCGCAATCTCCTCGCACGCCAGTCGGCCGCCGTTCCGAGAGGTCTGGTCGAGGTGAGCTTCGTTAACTTATGGCCAATGAACAGACCCCAGAGACATCCCCCAGAATCATTTCCTGGATTATCACCGAGCCGTGTCTCTCGGGACCAGGACTCGAGAGCAGGCGCTCGACATGTCGCGTGACCGTAGCCACAACGTCCTGTCGTTCTAGGTCTCCGAAAGACTGGAACTCACCTGCATGAGCATCGGCGGCGGAATCCTCCGCGAGAACGCTACTTCTGATGATGAACATCGATCCTCTCAGGTACTCTAGAGCATGCCCGACCTCGGCAGATAGGGCTCTCCATTGTTCCCCGGCCGCATCCGGAGTGCTGAGGCTAACATCCCGGCTTACCGCATCAAGTGGAACGACGAAGAACCGGGGGACTTGGACAGCGCTTCGGGCAAGACGGGAAAGGTTGAAGGCCTTCGGCCCGACAATGTCTAGCCCAGCCTCGATTACCTTCTCGTCCGGGATAGTCCATCTCCTCTGATCCATCCGCACAATCGATAGAGTTCCCGAATCCGCATCGAGGATGACGAAGTCGTCGTTTCGAACGGCAGATAGGAGGTTGGGAATGCCGACGATGGCGGGTTTCCCGTAAGTGCGAGCGACGATCGCGGCGTGCGACGTGACCCCACCCGCCTCAGTTGCGACGCCGCCTGCCTGGAGCAGCAGATCGAAAAGGTCGGGGTCAGTGGATTCGCTGACGAGGATGTCGCCCTTCTGGAAGTGGACTCTCTCGGCGTCCTCACGTCGGTTGATGACTTTTGCGCGCCCCTTCGCGATGCCCGGCGATACGACGGTACCCTTGAATTCATTCGAGAGAGTCTGAGCGGACCTGTTCCTCAGCTCAAGGCCCCGCTTTACCCAGGCATAGTCGCCGCCGGAGAAGACCTCTTCAGCCTCCCCATCTATCGCATGGACCGCCAGGACGATCCTGCGTCTTTGCTCCTCTGTCGGCCTTGAGCGGTTCTGAAGGAGCGCCTCCACCTCCTCCGGGAGGAGGCAACGGACCTCGGCCTCAGAAGCGCCGAGTCGCTTGGCCACCTCCACCAGAAGCTGATCTAGGTAGCAGAAGTTGCGGAGCTGGATGAAGCGCCGATAGAGCTTGGTAATCCCGACGCGGGAGTGCAAGCGAAACAGCATCTGGTGGTTTTCATCAATGCTGTAGTCGGTGAATGCCGAGAGT
>JBOGRS010000010.1:0-40155 GCA_050749685.1 Thermoplasmata archaeon | reverse complement strand
GGTGCCCCCCCGCCGACGCGCCGGCCCGGGTTCGCGCGGCGCGCCGCCCGCGCGGCGCGTCCGACCGCGACGATCCTCATCCTCCTCCTCCTGTTCAGCGGGATCGCCTACCCCATGGCGCTCACGTACATCGCCCAGGAGCTGACCCCGCTGAGCGCGAACGGCCACATCCTCACCTCCGCGAACGGGACGGCGGTCGCTTCCGAGCTCCTCGGCCAGAACATCTCGAACACCTCGCTCTTCTACCTGCGGCCGTCGATCATCGACTACCAGCCGTTCACCGGGGCGGGCGGCGAGGTGCCCTACGGTCCGTCCGACCCGCTCCTCAAGGCCGAGGTGAACGCCACGATCGCCCGCTACGGGCTCGCGAACCTCACCGTCCCGCTCAATCTCGTCGCGCCGTCGGCGAGCGGGCTCGACCCGGACATCTCCGATGCCGCGGCCTGGGTCCAGATCCCGCGGATCGCCTACCACACGGGCCTCTCCCAGTCCGCCCTCAACGCCTTCGTGAACGCCCACCTGACGAACCCGGAACTGGGCGTTTTCGGCCCTCCCCCGTACGTGAACGTGATCGAGCTCGACCTGCTCCTGATCCACGACCTCGCGACCCACACCCCGTTGAGCGCCGGATGACGGGGTCCACCCCCCGGGCGTCCGGGGGGTGACATCGCGCGCCGTTGCGAGTCCCGCGGCAGGGTAATAAGCCGCGACCGGGCTGGCCGACGCGATGGAGGAGGTGGGGCGCATCTTCGGCGACGTCGGCCTGGGCCAGTTCCAGCTGAGCCTCTCCACCGCCGTCGAGCGCGGGGACTACCTCACCGTCGAGGACGACCTCCACGGGAAGGTCCTCTGTCAGCTCGACGACCTGCGTCGCAAGAGCGACCTCGACCTCGAGCGCGCCGGCGAGATGTGGCGGGGCGCCGAGACGTCGATCCACGAGAACCTCCTGGGGCTCGCCCGCATCATCGGCTACCGCGACGACCAGGGACTCGTCAAGATCCCGACCATCCCGTTCCGCCCGGGCGCGAAGGTCTTCCGCGCGGAAGAGCCGCTCATCGCCGAGGTCCTCGGGCTGAAGCACCACGGCAACACCGGCGCCTACGTCGGCCTGCTGCGCAGCCACTCGCTGCGCATCGAGCTCGACATCAACCAGCTCGTCCAGCGGCACGTGAGCGTGCTCGCGAAGACCGGGGGGGGCAAGAGCTACCTGCTCGGCGTCCTCATCGAGGAGCTCCTTCGCCACAAGGTGACGTGCGTCATCATCGACCCCCACGGCGAGTACGGCTCGCTCAGGATCCCCGCGGAGAAGAACGGCGTGCACGCCCGCTTTCAGGTCGAGTCGCAGGGCTTCGCGAAGCAGATCCAGGAGTTCTCCCCCGACGTCACGCTCAACCCGACGGCGCGCCCGCTCACGTTCTCGCTCCGCCACCTCGACCCGAGGGACCTGCTCATCTTCATGGGCCTTACGAACGTCAAGACCTTCCTCGCACCTCTGAAGACGCTCGTCGAGGAGGTCGCCGCCGCGAACACCGACTACACGGTGAAGGATCTCGTGCGCGCCGCCGAGCGCGGCGAGGGGGCGATCCACGAGACCCTGCACGAGCGGCTCGAGTACGTCGAGCAGACGAAGCTCCTCGGGCCCCAGGGAACGAGCCTCAACGACCTCGTCCAGAAGGGCACGGCGACCCTCATCAACCTGCGAGGCGTGGCGCCCGACGTTCAGGAGCTCGTCGTCGCGCGGATCGCCGGGACGCTCTTCGAGAACCGCAAGAAGGGGAAGATCCCGCCGCTCTTCCTCGTCATCGAGGAGGCCCACAACTTCGCCCCGCAGCAGGGGACCGCGACCTGTTCGAGGGTCCTCAAGAACATCGCCTCGGAGGGACGCAAGTTCGGCCTCGGGCTGTGCTGCGTCACCCAGCGCGCCGCCCGTATCGACAAATCCGTCCTCTCCCAGTGCAACACCCAGCTGATCCTCCAGGTGACCAACCCGCTGGACCTCAAGGCGATCGCGCAGTCGATCGAGGGGCTGACGGCGGGGATGACCGAGATGATCCAGTCGCTCCCCGTCGGGGTCGCCCTCGTGACGGGGGGAGGCTATCACACCCCGCTCTTCTGCGAGGTTCGCCCCCGCGCGACGCGCCACGGCGGCGAGTCGGTGAGGATCGTCGACAACTGAGCGCCTCGCCCGCCCCGGCCCCCCACGGGAGCGGGTCGCGGTCCTATCGCGGGCTCGCCTGGAGGTAGCGCGTGACGAGGCGCACGCCGAACGCCGTCGCGCCGACGTTCTGGTAGGACGGCTGGTACTTGCGCGTGAGCGGGTTCGTGTAGGCGGGCCCCGCGATATCGAGGTGGGCCCAGGGCGTCTTGCCGACGAACGTCTCGAGGAACGCCGCCGCGGTGAGCATTCCGGCGGGGGGGATCTCCGTCGAGTTGCGTACGTCCCCGACGTCGCTCTTGACGAGCTCGCGGTGGTAGTCGGTGAGCGGCATGCGCCAGAGCGGCTCGCCGGTCACCGCCGAGGCGTCGAGGAGCCCGCGGGCGAGGCGATCGTCGGTGGAGACCAACCCGGCGGTATCGTCGCCGAGGGCGACCACCTGGGCGCCGGTGAGCGTCGCAAGGTCGATCACTTCGTCGGGCCGGTACTTGTCGACGACGTAGCCGAGCGCGTCGGAGAGCGCCACGCGCCCCTCGGCGTCGGTGTTGAGGACCTCGATCGTCTTGCCGTTGTAGGTGCGCACGATGTCCCCGGGGCGGTAGGAGCTACCGCTCGGAAGGTTCTCGGCGCACGCCATCACGCCGATCACGCGGGGCGGCACCTTGAGCGTCGCAGCGGCGCGCAGGATGCCGAGCACCGCGACGGCGCCGGACTTGTCGAACTTCATCTCGCCCATCCGTGCGCTGGGCTTGATCGAGATGCCGCCGGAGTCGAACGTGATCCCCTTCCCGACGATCGCGACGGTCTTGCCGCTCCGCGCGCCGCCCGGATATTCGAGGACGACCATCCGGGGGGGGTGGATGCTGCCGCTCCCGACGGCGAGGATGCCGCCGCAGTGCAGGTCGGCGAGACGCTTCTCATCGAATACGGTGACCTTGAGCCCGACCTCCTTGGCGAGGCGGCGTGCCTCCTCCGCAAGGTATTCGGGGGTGGCGGTGTCCGCCGGTAGGTTCGCGATGTCGCGGGTCCAGACGACCGTCTGGTCGATCTCGGCCTGCTCCTCCATCGCCCGACGGAGCGCGGCCTCCTCGCGGGCGTGTTCCTCGCCCAGGAAGATCGTCGTCTCCTCCACGCCGCCCTCGGTCGTCGTTTTGTACTTGAGGAACTCGTAGCTCCCGAGCGAGCATCCGTCGACGATCGCGCGGAGCGCCGTGTCGCTCGCGACGGGATCCGCGACGAACGCGTGCAGCCGCACGGAGAGCGTTCGGACCCCCTTGCCCTTGACCGCGCGGGCGGCGTCGGCGAGCGCGCGCCGGACGACCTCGGCGTCGAACGCGGTCCGCGCGCCCAGACCGACGAGCACCACCCGTCCCTTGCCGTCGGGGCGGTGGAGAATGGTGACCTCCTTGCGCTTCCCCTTGATCTCGCGCTTCTCCCACGCGGCGGCCGCGAGGCCCGATGCGGCCTGGTCCTCGCGTTGGAGCGCGCGCGGGAACGCCTCCTCCCGCTCGCCGCGTTCGAAGACCCCGCTCACGAGGGCATCGGCCGAGCCGGCGGTGGCCTCGCGTCGATCGAGGCCGAACTTCATCGGGGGAGTCCCCCGACCTAGAACGACGGGCGGATCTTCTGCCGGTCGATCCGGATCCCGGCGGGCGTGAGCGCGAGCAGGTTCTTCGCAATCCCGGCGACGTCACCGCCGGTGTCCTTCGCGACGTTCTTCAAGTCCATGCTCATCCGGCGAACGGCGTTCTGGTCGTTGGAGATCGAGGTATAGTCGACGATGACGATGTCGCCCTGGTAGGCGAGCTTCGTGACCGCATGCAGGTCCTCGAAGCGGAGGATCTCCGCCATGCGGATGGCCCCCTTGTTGCCGGCGAGCGCCCCCAGCTCGTCGTCGAACTGCATCGCACCGAGGTCGAGGAACGATCCCTCGTCCAGGGTTTCCGATCCGTGGTGGCGACGAAGGATACTGTTGCGCTTCAGCATGTTGTCCGGCTCCGCTCTCGAAGGTCGTTGAGGGGCGTGGGCTTCTTAAGACTACCGTTCGACCGGTCGAGGAGGAAGGGAACGATCCGACGCATCGGCGGCGGGAGCGGTGCGTCCGCTCACCTGGGGCAAGCGGAGGCAGAAGGTCACGCGGTAGACATCCTCGCCGTGGCGGCGCCCCCACAGGGTCGCGGACTCCTTCAGCTGCGCCGCCAGGCGGTCCTTCATGAGGCGGGCGAGGGCACGGGCAGCGAGGGTGTCGGTGAGGAAGAAGTCCCATCCTTCCGGCCGTTCCTCCTTCCAGGAGATCGCCTTGCGCCACTCCGCCCGCGCCTCGGGGAGGACGGCGTCCCACCGAGCGAGGAGCCGCTCACGCAGCACCCTCGCCGACCCCCGCTGCCGCCCCTCCGGGCCCCGCAGCTGAAGGATCGATGTGTAGTAGTGACCGCTGCGGCGGCTGCACTCCGGACAGGAGTGGTGCTGGACGCGGACCTTCAGCGCGATCCGCTCGTGCCGCTCGGTCGCGCGGAACCGTAGGTCGACGTCCCCCTCGATCTCGCGGACCATCGGATTGGCCCCGGTCTCGGTCCAGTGGATGCGCCGGATCCCGACGTCGGGATGGGTCTGGACGAATGGCGCGAGGTCCTCCCCCGTCAGCGTCAGGGGGGCGCCCGCGCGCTCCCAGTGCTGGGCGATCTTGCGCGCCCCGCACGTCGGGCAGAGGACCACGACGGGCGCCTCCGCCGCGATCACGAGCGGCGTGCGCTTCGCGTAGCATTCCGTGCACTGGCCCTCCACGAGGGGGAGGTCGGTGCGGCCGCAGACGACACAGAACTCCGCGGCCATCCCCTTTCCCCCGACGGGTCACTCCGGAACGCTCACGATCTCGGCGTGGGGGACCCCGCCCAAGAGTCCCGTGCCGCCCGGTGTCACGAACCCGTGCTCTTGGGCGAGTCGAAGGACGCGCTCGCCGAGGAGGTTGGCGATCGTCGCGCGCTGGAGCGCCCAGAGGACCTCCTCGGGCGCCACCGGCCGCTCCCCGTAGAACTGGGCGCTCACCTTGACCGTGTGGCCGTGCGCCCCGACGGGAAGGTCGCGGCCGATGAGCTCGGCGTCGCACGCGGCGACCACGAACTCCGTGCGCACTCGGTGCACGCGCATCACGATCCCTTCCGCCATCGACTTTCCCGCGCGACGCCCGAGAAAGATTTCGGGGGGTTATCAGGGCTTGCGGTCGCCCCCGTCGTAGGGCCGGCGCCTAGAAGCGGACGAGCTGCCAGAGGCCGGGCCGGCTTTCCATGACCTCGCCCTGGTTGCGCATCGCGTGGAAGAGCGCCTCCGTCCGGTTGGGGGCGATGCCTTGGCGCTCCGCCTGGGCCTTCACGTCGTCGATCGTGAAGGTGCCCTTCTCCTCCTGGAGCGCGCGCATGATCTCCATGACGACATCGAGGCGCTCGCGCTGGCTGTGGCTCACGCCGGTCGCGACGATGTCGATGTCGAGCTTCCCCTCCGTCGACGAGACGCGACGCAGGAATCCCTCGACCAGGTGGGTCGCCCGTTCGGCGTCCTGGATGTTCACGATGGGCGAAAGGCGCGCGCGCGCCGCCGCTTCCGAGAGCCGGACCAGCGCCTCGAGCTGCCGGGCGGTGATCGGGACGGGGGCGTTCGGCTCCTCGCCCTGCTTGCGGACCCGCACGTAGAAGTCCTCGAGCGTCTGGAGCGCCTCGTCGGACAGGACGGGCTTCACCGTCCGCTTGGCGAACGCGACGTACTTCTTGAGCGTCTCCCCATCGAACGGCGGGGCCGCGGAGCTCGGGAGGAGGCTGGCCATCCCGCCGGCGGCGACGCGGGCCTCCCCCTCGCGGTGGGACTTGAGGATGCGTCCCGCCAGGATCCGGTCGCGGCCGGAATCCGGTTTGTCCTGGATCGAGTAGATGACGTCGAAGCGCGAGAGGAGGGTGGGGGGCAGATCGATCTGCTCGGAGATCGGCTTCTCGGGCGTGAAGCGACCCCACTTCGGGTTGGCCGCCGCGAGGACCGGGCAGCGCGCGTTCAGGGTCGCGGTGATCCCCGCCTTCGAGATGGAGACCGTCTGCTGCTCGAGCGCCTCGTGCATCGCCGAGCGGTCCTCGGGCGTCATCTTGTCGAGCTCGTCGACGACGGCCATCCCCCCATCGGCCAGGACGAGCATCCCCGCCTCGAGGACCCAGCGTCCCCCGGCGAAATCGTCCTTGACGGCGGCGGCGGTCAGCCCCGCGGCCGTCGCCCCCTTGCCGCTCGTGTAGATCCCGCGCGGCGCGACCTCGGCGATGTAGCGCAGCAGCTGGCTCTTCGCCGTCCCCGGGTCGCCGATGAGCAGGATGTGGATGTCCCCACGGGTCCGTACCCCGTCCGGGTGGCGCTTCGCGACGCCGCCGAAGAGCTGGAGGGCGATCGCCTCCTTCTCCTCCTCCATCCCGCTGATCGTCGGCGCCAGGGAGAGGACGACCTTGTCGACGACGTTGGGGTCGCCCTTGAACTTCTCGAAGAGGGCCTCCTCCTCGGGCGCGATCTCGAGGCTGTCGTACTCAAGCTGCTTGAACTCAAGCGAGTTGCCGAGCAGCATCAGGTCGAACGTAACCGACCGGACGACACCGGCGCGGCTCGCGGTGGCGCGCTGCAGGCTCTTGAGGACCCCGTTCGCGACGACGCGATTGCCGGGGATGATCTTCCCGGTGAGGTCCTCGGTGAGCAGGACGGTGAGGCCCTGCGGGTGGGCGCCTCCTTTGAGGTTCTCGGGGTTCTCCTGGACCTCGATGCGCTGGGAGTCGATGTACGTCGACCTCTCGGGCATCAGGCGGAAGCGCGTCCGGCCCACCGGCTTACCGCATCCGCCTTGCGCCGCGTCGCACTCGAGCGGTTCGCGGAAGACGAGCGAGCCATCGTCCTGGAGCTCGTGGATCTCGGCACGGCACGCGAGGCAGGAGAAGACCGCGTCGCGGATCTGCGGACGGACCTCGGACGCCTTGCGCACGATCCCGTCGATCGCGAGGAACCGGTTGAGGTCGGTCTCCCGGATCCCGCGGATGAGCTTGCGCGCCGTCGTGGGGAGCCCGATGACCCTCAGCCTCAGCCCCTCGGACTCGGGGCCGGCGACGGGGAGCAGCTCGCGCATCGCGCGCTGGCCGGCGGCGAGGACCTCCTCAGGGCGCTCCAGCAGGAGGTCGCCGAGGCCGGTGTCGGTCCCCTCGATGGCGGAGAACGGGACCTCGAGCGAGCGCTCCTCCGGAAAGCGGTCGGCGAGCTCGAGGACGCGCGGCCGCAGCCCCCCTTCCTCGAGGGCCGCCTGCCAGCGTCCGACCATCTCGGGCGGCGCGGGGAGGTTGCGTCCGGCGGCGACCATGCGACCCACGACCTCCTACGGCTCGAGCCGATAGCGGTCCCGCGGGAAAAGGACCGCCTCCCGGATGTTCGGGAGGTCGGCGAGTCCCTGGACGAGTCGGTCGATACCGAGGCCCCAACCGCCGTGGGACGGCATCCCGAACCGGAACGCCTCCAGGTACGCGCCGAACGTCGTCGGGTCGAGCCCCGCGGAGCGCATGTTGGCCTCGAGCCGGTCGATCCGGTGCTCCCTCAGCCCGCCGCTCGCGATCTCGAGCCCCTGAAAGTCGAGGTCGAAGTATCCGGTGAGCTCCGGGTTCGCGTCCATCCGGCGGGCGTAGAACGTCTGGGACTTGACCGACGTCGGGAAGTCGGTGATGAAGTAGAACGGCACGCCGAACTTCGTGCGGACGATCTCGCCGAGCTTCTTCTCGTCCTCGGTCCCCAGGTCGACGCGGCCCCCGGACCGGCCGAGCCACGCCTCGACCTCGGAGAACGCGAGCCGGGGGAACGGCACGGCGACCTCGGGAATGCGCCCGGCAAGCGGGTTCGATGCGGCGGTCAGGCGCTCGCGCGCGTGGGCGAGCGCATCGACGACGATCCCCTCCAAGGCGACGCGAACGTCATCGGGGCCGTCCACGTAGGCCATCTCCCCGTCGAGACTCGTGAACTCGGTCGTGTGACGGACCGTGTCCGACGGCTCCGCGCGGAACGCGGGCGCGATCTCGAAGACGCGCTCGAACCCCGCGCCGATGAGCATCTGCTTGAAGAGCTGCGGGCTCTGGGCGAGGTACGCCCGCTGGTCGAAGTACTCGACCCCGAAGAGCGTGGCACCTCCCTCGGCGCCCTGCTTGAGGAGCTTCGGCGTCTGGACCTCGAGGAACCCGCGGTGGACGAACGCCCGGCGGAAGCCGTCCAGGACCGCCGCGCGCAGCTCGAAGACCGCGCGGACGGCAGGCTTGCGCAGGTCGAGGACGCGGTGGGTGAGCCGGGTGTCGAGCTCGGCGCCCACCTTGTCGACGATCCCCAACGGAAGCGGGACGGCGGAACGCGTCACCACCTCGACGCGCGACGGGAGGAGCTCCACCCCTCGGTTCGCCTTGGCCGATCGCCGCGCGGTCCCTTCGACCTCGACGACGGATTCTCGGGGGAGCGCGAGGAAGAGCTCGAAGAGCGACGGGTCGGTCGTTCCCTTCTTGAGGGTGACCTGGGTCGTGCCGGCGACGTCGCGCACGAGCGCGAACGCGACGCCCCCGAGGGCGCGGTAGTCCTCGAGGTGGCCCGCGACCCGGACGACCTCGCCGTCCAGGTCGAGGAGCTCACGCGAGAGCCGGCGCGGAGGCGACAGGGACCGGCACCTCCTTGCGGGCGAGGGCCGAGCGCACCAGGGCGAGGTAGAGCGGGTGGGGCGCCTCGGGGCGCGACAGGAACTCGGGGTGGTACTGGACGCCCACGAAGAACGGGTGGGAGGGGATCTCGAGCGCCTCGACGCGGTGGTCCGTCGACCAGCCCGAGACCTCCATCCCTTTCGCCCGGAACCGCTCGAGGTACGCCGGGTTGATCTCGAAACGGTGGCGGTGGCGCTCCCAGATATCGGTGCGGCCGTAGATTTCCGCGACCTTCGAGCCGGATTCCAAGGTGACCCGCTGCGCGCCCAGCCGCATCGTCCCGCCCATCGCCCCGACCTCCTTCTGATCCTCGAGGAGACAGACGATCGGGTCCGGGGAGTGCGGGTCGACCTCGCTCGTGTTCGCGTCGGTGAGCCCGAGGACGTTGCGCGCGAACTCGACGGCCGCCATCTGGAACCCGTAGCATACCCCGAGGTAGGGGATCCCCTGCGTGCGGGCGATCTCGATGGCCTGGATCTTCCCTTCGATCCCGCGGCTCCCGAACCCGCCCGGTACCAGCACGGCATCCGACCGCCTCAGGCGGGCGAGGGCCGACGGGTTGCGCGACAGGTCCTCCGAGTCGTACCACTGGAGGTGGACGGACGCGCCGAGGTGACCCTGGCAGTGGTGGAACGCCTCCGTGTGGGAGAGGTAGGCGTCCCGCAACTCCGTGTACTTCCCGACGATCGCGACCTCCACGGATGCGTCGCCGCGTCGGTAGGTGTTGAGGAACTCCTTCCACGCCGTATAGTCGGGCTCCCGGTCCGGGAGGTGCAGAAGTCGAGTCAGGTGTCCTCCGACCCCCTGGGCCTCGAGGAGGAGAGGGACCTCGTAGATCGTCGGCTGGTCGGGGACCGAGATGACCGCCTCGGGCGGGACGTCACAGAAGAGGGAGATCTTCGCCTTGATATCCGGGGTGAGCGGGAGCGGTCCGCGCGCGACGATCATCGTCGGACGGATCCCGATCGCCCGCAGCTCGCGCACCGAGTGCTGGGTCGGTTTCGTCTTCGCCTCGCCCACGGCCCCGACGACGGGCACGAGCGTCGTGTGGACGAACGCGGCGTTCCCTTCCCCGAGCTCGTTCGAGAGCTCGCGCAGCGCCTCGAGGAACGGCATCGATTCGATGTCCCCGACGGTCCCCCCGACCTCGACCAGGACGACCTCGGCGCCCGCGGCCTGCCCCACCTCGCGGATCGTCCGCTTGATCTCGCCGGTGACGTGGGGGATGATCTGGACGGTGTTGCCGAGGTAGTCGCCGCGCCGCTCCTTCTCGATGACGGAGCGATAGATCTTGCCCGTCGTCAGGTTGTGCGTTCCGACGAGGCTCTGGCCGAGGAAGCGTTCGTAGTTCCCGAGGTCGAGGTCGGCCTCGGTCCCGTCATCGAGGACGAACACCTCGCCGTGCTGGTACGGGTTCATCGTACCGGCGTCCACGTTGAGGTACGGGTCGATCTTGATGATCGTGACGGGGATGCCGCGCGCCTTGAGGAGGCGGCCCAGCGACGAGGTGGTGATCCCCTTCCCGAGACCGGAAATGACCCCCCCGCTCACCACAATGACCTTCATCCCAAAACTCCGGGGGCATGGTAGCGAGCGACGGGCATAAAACCTACCGTGGGGGACCGGGAAACGGTCGCTGCGCGAGCGCCCGTCGGAGGGTCGCATCCGGCCCGACGCATCGACGCGGGCGGCGGGGGAATGGCCGCCTACCGAGAGCGCGACCGCCGCAACGACCAGACCGCAAGGACGCCCCCGGTCGCGAGGAGGATGAGCCCGATGAGCGTGAGGCTCGTGATGCCCGAGAGCTGGACGGAGCCGTTCACCGGAGGCCCCCCCGACGTGTTGATCTCATAGATCCCGGTGGAGGTCACGGTCGCCTCCAGGGCACCGGCCGCCCCGCTCCCCCGGCTCACCTCCGTAGTCCCGTTGGGCCCGTGGCACGTGGGATTCGAGCAGACGAAGAAGTGCACGACCGTCGCGGGGACGCCTCCCCACCAGTGGACCGTCGCCGTCTGCGTGCCGAGGACGTGCAGACCGCCGATGATCTCGCCCGAGGGGTCCGCGGGGATCGGGACCGCGCTCACCGTGAGCTGGGTGTAGGCGATCAAGGCGAGGCTCACGACGATCACCCCGATCGCCGCCACGAGGAGCCCCCAGCGCATGCTCCCGGCTAGGGTCGACCCGTTACTTAGACGGTCGTCCGGCCGCCGGGCCCCCCTACAGGCGCACGTGGCGCCCCGAGGGGTCCCGCTTGAACGCCCCGAAGTCGTCGATCGGCAGGAGGCGCTCGGCCGCGAAGACCGGTCCGTCGACGCAGACGTGCCAGGGCCCGAGGGCACAGGCATCGCACAGTCCGAGCGCGCACTTCATGTGGCGTTCGACCGAGCAGACGACCGGCACGCGGCGGGGCGTCGCCGCCTCGGCGACCTTACGCATCATCACCTCGGGACCGCACGTCCACACGACGTCGAACGCCTCGGTCTCGAGGAGGGATCGCGCCGGACCGGTGACGAACCCGTGGGCGCCGGCGCTCCCGTCGTCCGTGGCGATCTCGACGCGCGCCCCCATCCGACGGAACCTCGCCTCGAAGAGGATCTCCGAGCCCGTCGTCGCTCCGAGGGCGGCCGTCACCTGGCTTCCGAGTGCGGCCGCCGCTTCGGCCGCCGGGGCCAGGACCGCCGTTCCCGACCCGCCTCCCACGACCAGGATCCGTTTCGGGGTGAGGTCGAAGCGGTTGCCGTACGGGCCGCGAAATCCGAGCAGCGTCCCGGGGGTCACGGACTGGAGATGGCGGCTCGTCGGGCCCATCACCTTCACGGTGACGCCCTTACGTGGGCCGACGTAGGAGAGGGACATCGGGATCTCATCGTCCCCCGCGACCCAGATCATCACGAACTGGCCCGGTCCGGCCGGCGTCGGATCGTCAAAGCGGAGCGTGATCGTGCTTGGCGTCTCCCGCTCGACCTCGACGATCGGGAGGACGGTCCGCACGGCCCGACGGTAACCGGGGGGCTATAATGCGTTCCCGTCGGGCTCCGGTCGAGTCGCCGAGGCGAGCTTACGTGCGGTCGGAGGAGGCGCGCCGCTCCCCCGGGGTCGGCCGGCGTCCCACGGTGATCCAGATCCCGTCCGGGTCGAGGACGCTCGCCATCCACCCTTCTGTGGTCGCCGGGGAGTAGCCCGTTGGCCTTCCCCCGCCCTTGAGGAGCTTCCGGTAGGTCCTCTCGAGGGCGGCACGGTCCGCGACCCCGATCGTGAAGTCGAGGTGATCGAGGGCCTCGCCAACCCGGAACGGTCGATAGAAGATGGAGCCGCGAGGGTACCAGTTGAGCTCGATCGCGCGGTGGGAGCGGGGGTCCCGAAGGAGCGCCCACTTCCCTCCTCCCCAGCTCCGCGTATCCCCCTGACGGACGACCTTCAGCCCGAGGGTCTTCGTGTAGAACTTCAACGACCGGCGAAGACTGGTCACCCGTAGGCCCGCCTGCTCGAGGTGCATCCCGGAGGGGACACCGTGCGGGAATTTAGACCCCCACGCCGCCCTCAAGGGGGCCGGGAACGCTTCGCCGCACGTCGCCCGGCGGCTCGCCCGCCCACCGAGGGGCCGGCGCCGGCCGTGGGTCGGCGGTTACTCCTTCGTCTCGGGGGACGGCTCGGTCCACGGGTGCATGGGGCTACGGCGGATCCCCGCCGCGCGGGCCAGCGCGTTCTTCGTCCCTTCCTTGGCGGCACTCGGCGCGTGGGCGACGTCGATCGCCACGTCCTTGCCGATCCCGCCCAGGGCCTGTCCCATCTCTCGCAGGTGCTCGCGCAGCCTCGGCCGCTCGATCTCGTCGGTCATCGGAATCCCTGGCGAAGAGCCGGCGTCGTAGTCCAAAGACTTTGAGGTCCACAGGAACCGTTGCTCGGGCGTCGTCGACCGTCTCGATCACGACGTTGCCGAACGTCCCGCGGCCCCCCTCGTCTCGGTCGGGTCAGGTCGCGGTCGGGTGGGCCGCCCCTACGACGTCCTCGAGACGGGCGATCGCGAGCTCGTCGAGGAGGGCGTCGAGGTCCCGTCCGAGCGTTCCGAAGACCCCGATCCCATCGAACGCCACCGCGGTCCCCACCTCGAGCGCGCGGGCACCGGCGAGGACGTACTCGAGCGCATCCCGGGCCCGGAAGATCCCCCCGACGCCGACGATCGGGACCTTCAACCGCTCGTAGAGCTGCCAGACCACGGCGAGCCCGACCGGCTTGATCGCCGGCCCGCTGAGCCCTCCCAGACCGTGGGACAGCGTCGGCCGGCGCAGCTTCACGTCGATCGAGATCGCGCGCAGCGTGTTGATCGCGCTCACCGCGGCGGCCCCGCCGCGTTCGGCCGCGAGGCCGAGCTCGACCGGGTTCGCGGTGTTCGGGGTGATCTTGGCGATCACGGGGACGCGGACCGACCTCACGACGGCGCGGGTCACCGACTCGACGAGCGTGGGGTCCTCGCCGATCTCGGACCCGAATCCCTTCGCGTGCGGGCAGCTCAGGTTGAGCTCGATCGCGACCACTCCGGTATCCCCCAGGATCCCGGCGAGCCGCGCGAACTCGTCGGCGTCCTTGCCGAACACCGATCCCACCACGACGGCGCCACCCGCGCGGGCGATCGCGATCTCTCGGGGGTACTCCGCGATCCCCGGGTTGGGAAGGCCCATTGCGTTGAGGAAGCCGTAGCGGTCGAGCGTCTCGATGGTCGGGTTCGGGTAGCCGGGTCGAGGCTCGCTCCCGATCGACTTCGTGATGACCGCGCCGGCGCCGGCGCGGTAGGCGCCCAGGAGCGACTCGCCGCTCTCCCCCCAGATCCCGGACGCGAGGAGAAAGGGGTTGCGGAGCGGGACCCCGGCGAGGGTCACCTTGAGGTCGGCCACCGAGGACTTCTCACGAGGAATCGACTTATATCGCTATGGCCGCCTGACGAACCCGGCCCATGCACCTCGAGCGTCTCACGGACGCGGCGCGCGGCGCGCTCGAACAGGCGTTCGCCCGCGCGGCGGAGCTCCGCCACACTTCCGTCGAGCCCGAGCACCTGCTCGCCGTCATGCTCGCGGAGGACTCGGGGGTCGCGACCGAACTCCTGCGTTCCCTCCAGGTGCCCATCGACCAGCTCCGGCAGCAGCTCGACACCCATC
Source organism: Thermoplasmata archaeon (assembly GCA_050749685.1). Classification (GTDB taxonomy): domain Archaea; phylum Thermoplasmatota; class Thermoplasmata; order Lutacidiplasmatales; family UBA184; genus Lutacidiplasma. The sequence continues at coordinate 26,113 of JBOGRS010000010.1, read as the reverse complement.
TCGCGAGCCTTCCCACGGCCGACCACGTCGCGCCCGCGGACCAGTACCTCTCGCGCTCGCTCACCGCCGTCCTGGACGCCGCGGAAGCCGAGGCGGCCAAGCGCAAGGACCGCTACACCTCCCTCGAGCAGCTCGTCCTCGGGCTCTTCGCCGTGAAATCGCCGGCGCGCGACATGCTCCAGGACCTCGGCGTGACGGCCTCGGGGGTCGAGGCGGCGCTCAAGAGCCTGCGCGGCGACGCGCGAAGGGTCGAGAGCCGCCAGGAGGAGCAGCAGTACAAGGCCCTCGAGAAGTACGGCCGCGACCTCACGGCGCTCGCGCGAGCGCGCAAGCTCGACCCGGTGATCGGACGCGACGAGGAGATCCGCCGCCTGCTGCAGATCCTCTCGCGGCGGACGAAGAACAACCCGGTCCTGATCGGGGACCCAGGCGTCGGCAAGACGGCGATCGTCGAGGGGCTCGCGCTGCGCATCGCCGCGGGCGACGTGCCGGATTCCCTACGCGAGAAGCGGGTCGTCGCGCTCGACCTGGGCTCGCTCCTCGCCGGGGCGAAGTTCCGCGGGGAGTTCGAGGAACGGCTCAAGGCCGTCCTCAAGGAGGTCGAGAACTCCGAGGGCCGCGTCATCCTCTTCATCGACGAGATGCACACTCTCGTCCACGCCGGGGCGACCGAGGGGGGGGCGCTCGATGCGTCCAACCTGTTGAAGCCCGCCCTCGCCCGCGGGGCGCTCCACTGCATCGGGGCGACGACGATCCAGGAGTACCGCCGCTACATCGAGAAGGACGCCGCGCTCGAGCGGCGATTCCAGCCGGTGCTCGTTACCGAACCCAGCGTCGAGGACACGATCTCGATCCTGAGGGGCCTACGCGAGCGCTACGAGCTCCACCACGGGGTCAAGATCCACGACTCGGCGCTGGTCGCCGCCGCGATCCTGAGCGCGCGTTACATCCCGGACCGCCACCTCCCCGACAAGGCGATCGATGCCGTCGACGAGGCCGCCTCGATGGTCCGGCTCGCGCTCGACTCCCGTCCTCCCGAACTCGATCAGCTCACCCGAAGGACGCGGCAGCTCGAGATCGAGCGCGCCGCGCTCAAGCGCGAGACGGACTCCGCGTCCCAGGACCGATTGAGCCGGCTTGAGAAGGAGCTCGCCGGGCTGCGGGAGCGCGAGAGCGCCCTTCTCTCCCGCTGGAAGCGGGAGAAGGAGGCCGTCGAGAAGGTGCGGACGGTGCGTCGCGAGCTCGACCAGGCGCGCGCGGCCGAGGAGGCCGCGGAACGCAACGGCGAGCTCGAGGCCGCGGCGAGGATGCGCTACGGACGGATCCCCGAGCTCCAGAAGCAGGTCGAGGAGATGGAGCGCGCCTTCCACTCCGACGCGAGCCCGTCCCTCCTGCGCGAGGAGGTGGGCGAGGAGGATGTGGCGAACGTCGTCGCGAAGTGGAGCGGCGTCCCCGTCTCGCGCCTCCTCGAGGGCGAGACCGCGCGCCTCCTCAGCATGGAGGAGGAGCTCAAGCAGCGCGTGATCGGCCAGGACGAGGCGGTCGCCGCCGTCGCGACGGCCGTCCGACGCTCGCGCTCGGGGATGGGCGACCCGAACCGGCCGATGGGGGCCTTCCTGTTCATCGGGCCCACGGGCGTCGGAAAGACGGAGCTCGCCAAGGCGCTCGCGGCCTTCCTCTTCCACAACGAACGCGCGCTCGTGCGGATCGACATGACCGAGTACATGGAGAAGCACACCGTCGCGCGGCTCATCGGGGCGCCGCCGGGGTACGTCGGCTACGAGGAGGGCGGCCAGCTCACCGAGGCGGTGAGGATCCACCCGTACACCGTCATCCTCTTCGATGAGATCGAAAAGGCCCACCCCGACGTCGTGAACGTTCTCCTGCAGCTCCTCGACGAGGGACGTCTCACCGACGGCCAGGGGAGGACCGTCGACTTCCGCAATACGCTCGTCATCATGACGAGCAACCTCGGGACCGAGCTCCTCCAGGAAGCGACGACGGAGGTGGAGCAGCGCGAGGTCCTGCAGAAGGCGCTGCGCTCCCACTTCCGCCCCGAGTTCCTCAACCGCCTCGACGACATCGTCATCTTCCATCCGCTCACGGAGAAGGAGATCGTCGGGGTCGTCGACATCCAGCTCAAGCTCGTCCAGGCCCGCCTCAAGGACCGGCGGATCGAGCTCAAGATGACCGACGCCGCCCGTCGCCTGCTCGCGCGCGAAGGCTACGACCCTCAGTTCGGCGCGCGCCCGCTCAAGCGCACCCTCCAGCGCCTGGTCGTCGACCCGCTCACCGTCCGGATCCTCGCCGGCGAGATCCGGGACGGGTCGACGGTGGAGATCGGCGTCAAGAACGGGGCGATCGACCTCGTCCCGAAGGCCCCGGCCGCCGCGGCCGCGGCTCGGTAGGGGAACGATCGATGGCCCCCTCCCTCACGGTCGCGCTCCTCGGTTCGAAGGACGTCGCGAAGGAGCTCGGCAAGAAGGGGACGAGCTCGGACATCACGCTCTACAACACGGTGCAGGACGGGCACGCGGTCACCGTCGTCGAGCCGACGCAGTTCCCCGAGAAGTTCGCCCCCCTGCTCATGAGCCTCGCGATGGCCGACCGGGCGATCCTGGTCGTGCCATCGCTCACGCGCGAGATCGCCGAGGCCGTCGCGACGCTCGACCTGTTCGACGACCGGCCGATCGAGGTCGTCCTGGGGAGCGGGGTCGGCCAGGAGGAGATCCAGCGGGCGTTCAAGGGCACGCGTCTCGTCCACGCCCCGATGGCCCCCCTCGACCTTCCGAGGCTGCGCGAGGAGATCGCGGGTTGGTCGGCCCCGGAGCGACCGGGTCCGGCGATGGTGCGCATCGACCACGCCTTCCCGGTCAAGGGCGTCGGAGCGGTCGCCCTGGGGGTCGTCCGCCAGGGCGTCCTTCGGGCCCACGAGAAGCTGCGCCTCTTTCCCGATTCCAAGGTCGTCGAGGTCCGGTCGATCCAGGTCCACGACGTCGACGTCACCGAGGCGACGTCGGGGGCGAGGGTCGGTGTCGCGATCAAGGGCGCCGAGGCCGACGAGCTCGGCCGCGGCAGGGTCCTCGCCCCGGAAGGTTCGCTCACGACCGGGTCGACCCTCAACGGCCGGGCGTGGACGAAGTGTCCGTACTACCGTGGCCCGGTGGGCGAAGGGCAGCAGGTGAACGTACTGGTGGGGCTCCAATTCGTACCGGCCTCGATCAGCGCGCTCGACGGCGCGAACCTCCGGCTCGAGACGGACCGCCCCGTGGTTTACGCGCCGGGGGATCCGATCTACCTCGCCGACCTCTCGGCCACGACGGGTCCGAGAATCGTCGGTCGGGCGACCCTGTAGGGCACGACGCCCCCGGCGAATGCGGGTCGCCGTCTAGGCGAACATCTGGACGGACTCCTTGCGGAGCTCTTCCTCGCCCACGACCTTCTCGATGGCGCGCTCGAAGTCGACCGCGGTGACCTGGTCGCGCTCCTCGCGGATCGCCCACATGCCGGCCTCGGTGCAGATCGCTTTGATGTCGGCCCCCGTCGCCCCCTCGCATCGTGACGCGAGCAGCTCGAAGTCGACGACGTCCTTGATCGCCATGCCGTGGGAGTGGATCTTGAAGATCTCGGCGCGTCCCGTGAAGTTCGGCACCGGAATTTCGATGATCCGGTCGAAACGGCCCGGGCGCAGGAGCGCTTCGTCCAGGATGTCCGGCCGGTTCGTCGCCGCGACGATCTTCACGTTGCTGAGCGGCTCGAACCCGTCCATCTCGGCGAGCAGCTGCATGAGCGTCCGCTGGACCTCGCGGTCGCCGCTCGTGGCCACCTCGAGGCGTTTCGCGCCGATCGAATCGACCTCGTCGATGAAGATGATCGTCGGCGCCTTGTCGCGCGCGAGCTGGAAGAGCTCGCGCACGAGGCGCGCACCCTCCCCGATGTACTTCTGGACGAGCTCGCTCCCCACGAGCCGGACGAACGTGGCGTTCGTGTGGTGGGCGACGGCCTTGGCGACCATCGTCTTCCCGGTCCCGGGTGGGCCAATGAGGAGGACCCCCTTCGGGGGATCGACCCCCACCTTGCGGTAGAGCTCGGAACGCAGCAGGGGGTACTCGACCGCTTCGCGGATGTCGCGGATCTGGTCTCCCAGCCCGCCGATGTCCTGGTAGGTCACCGACGGCTTCGCAACGATCTCGCTCGCCGCGACGAGCGGGTCGAGCGACGCCGGTAGGACGCCCATGACCGCGAGGGTCTGCTTGTTGAGCGCGACGCGCGAGCCGATGGTGATCTTCTCGTGCTCCACGGTCTCGGCCGAGTTCACGACGAAATCGGGGCCGGTCGAGGACTTCACGACGACGCGACCGTCGGTGAGTACGTCCCGCACGCTCCCGACGATGAGCGGGGGATACCTCAACCGGTCGAGTTCCGTCTTGAGTCGCTTGACCTCGCGCTGGAGGCGGAGGATCTCGGCCTCCATGTAGTGGCGCTCGCTCTCGACGCGCTTGATCGCCTCGGCGAGCTGCGTGTTCCTCAGCTCGAGGAAGTTCACCCGGTCGAAGTTGTCGTGGGCTGCGGCCGACGGCTCCGGGTCCACCATGACGATCGAATTGCTCCTGACCGAGGTTTTGGCCCGCCGGGGGTCCACTCTCAATACAACGCCTTCGTTTATAAGAAGTCGGGGCTCCGGGACACCTCCGGGTCGCCGGTCGAGAATCCCGATGAGACGCGAGGCCGACGTGAAGGTCGCCCGGGCGTTCGCACCCGGCCATGTGACCGGGATCTTCGTGCCCGCACGCTCCGGCCCCGATCCTCGGAGACACGGGTCGATCGGCGCGGGCGTCGTGCTCGAGCTCGGGGTCCACGCGACGGCGACGTGGCGCGAGGGCGGCCCGACCCGATTGAGCGTCCGATCGGATATCGGGGGCCGGCTTCCGATCTCGCGCGATGCGGCGCTCCGACTTCTCGGACCGAGGAAGGGGACCCTCGAGGTCGTCCTCGTGCACGAGCTCCCGATCGGCCAAGGGTTCGGGATGAGCGCCGCCGGCGCGACGGCAACGTCGCTCTCCGTCGCCCGGGTCCTGGGTCGCCCCCGACAGGACGCTACGACGGCCGCCCACCTCGCCGACCTTCGGGGAGGCGGAGGTCTGGGAGGGGTTGCCTCTATCCTGGGGGGAGGCTTCGAGGTACGCGTTCGCCCGGGCGTCCCACCGTTCGGTCGTGTCGTCCACGCTGCGTTCCGCTACCCGATCTTCCTCGTGCGACTTGGCCCGCCCATCCCCTCGCCGCGTCTGCTTTCCGAGCCGGCCTTCCTCGAACGCGTCCGGTCCGCCGCTTCCCCTCAGCTCGCCTCCCTCACTCCGGCCGTCGACCCCGGGGCCTTCCTCGAGGCGGCCGAACGTTTCGCCGACGCCCTGGGCCTCGCGTCCCCGTCGGTCGAGCGCGCCCTTCGCGCGCTGCGCGGCCCGCAGGTCCGGGCCACGCAGGCGATGTTCGGCCACAGCGCGTTCGCCGTCCCGCTGACCGCTCGAGGTCGCCGACGCCTCATCGCGACGTTGGAGCGACGCGGTTGGCCCAGCATCGAAGTGCATGCATCGCGAACGGGTGCCCGCGCCTTCCGGTAGGTCGGTTCGCGCTCGCTCGCGGCACACCGCCCGCGGCACACCGCCCGCGGGATCAGGGGAGTCCACGATCCCCAACCCGAACTCCCATCGGGCCGTAGAGCTCCCGTACGCCGGCGACGAGATGACGGTGGGCCTCGTACCCTCGCCGGGTGAGACCGACCCAGGGCGTTCCGTGGTCGTCCGCGACGAGCCGGACGAGGTCGCGGTCGAGGAGGAACTCGAGGTACCGGCTGAACAGCGTGTAGTTCATTCCCGAGGCCCGTTGAAGGTGGGTTCGCAGCATCGGCTCCCGGAAACGCCAGAGCTCGTCGAGCAGGGTGACGACCTGGAGGAGGTCGGGTCGAACGAGGGGCTCGGTCATGGGTTCGGGCGGTCCCCAAACTTCTGCCAGAACCCGTACTGGAGGAGGGCGAGGCGTCGCTGGATCTCTTGGCTCGAGGCGACGAACGCCGCGTCGCGGCGATGGAAGTAGCGCGTGGTGAGGAGAGCCGCGGCGATCGCGCCCACGGCCACGAGACTCGCCCCGCCCCACTCGATCTCAAGAACGAGGGGGAAGCCGGGCGGGGAGGCGAAGAGACCGCTCGCGGCGAAGGCGAGTCCGACCACGAGCCCCGTGAGCGCGACGCCCCCGACCGTGACCAGAAGGACGGCGGCGACCCTGAGGTCGTCGAGCCTCCGCAACACCGTCGGCATCCGCTCTACGTCCCGGAGGAGATCCTCGAGTCGGGGACGCTGGGGTACGGGTCGACCGGCACCGGTGCCGTCGACCCCGAACATCCCGCGGAGCTCCTTGCGGAGTCGCCAGGGGAGCCCGAGGGGCCCGACGACGAGGAAGGCCGTCAGGAAGAGCGCGGTCAGCACGTCTCGAACCGCGGGGTCGTAGGGAGTGGCGTACGAAGGCGGGAACCAGATCTGATAGAGGCCGTTCAACCCCAAAGCCATGATGACCGCGACGTTCACGACCATGGTCGCGAGCAGGCGCCGGCGAACCACCGCGTAAAGGCGCGACCTCCAATCGTAGATGTCCGCGTAGAGGTGCTCCACGTCGTCAATCTCCCCCGACGAGGGAACGTAGGGCCACGCAACCGCCGCCCCCGCTGCGGCGGAACGGGTGGGTCCGCCGTCGGTCGGACCTTTCGACCGCGTCAGGATCGACATAGGTTGCTCCGCGGTCCGGGTCGTCCGGTGGCAGCGCGGATGGAGCCTAGAAAACGGGCCGTGCGATTGAATCCTGACTCCACTTCACACCTTCGCTCCCTCGTTCTGGCTCGTGATGGAGGAGGGAGTACGTCGGGGGAGGACCTCGTCGCGCCTCCCGCGTACGACACGGGCGTCGGAGGCGCCACGCCGCTGACGCAAGCCTTTTAGAGGGAGGCCGGCTCGCTCGCCTCCCGATGACGCGCAAGCCCTCGCGGATGTACCGGTCGATCGAAGGCCAGGTGTACACCCGCCAGGAGTACATGGGAGGGATCCCGGCCTGCCGCGTGACCCAGTTTGACACCGGCAACCTTCGCGAAAGCTTCCCCTTCTCGCTCTCATTGGGCGTCGAAGAGGCGGCCCAGGTGCGGGACGTCGCGCTCGAGGCCGCCCGCATCAGCGCCGTCCGGGTCATGGAAAAGACCGCCCCGAACCAGTTCCACCTCAAGGTCCGACGCTACCCCCACCAGATCCTGCGGGAGCACAAGATGGCGATGGGCGCGGGGGCGGACCGTATCTCGGACGGCATGCGGGGCGCCTTCGGCAAGCCGGTCTCCCACGCGGTGCGCGCCCAGATCGGCATGGAGCTCATGACGATCTACACCACGAAGGCGCACCTGGACGACGCGAAGGAGGCCCTTCGCAAGGCCTCCCACAAGCTTCCCGTGCCGACGCGCCTGCTCATCCGCTCGATCGCGGCCTAAGGCTCGGACCCGCGCACGATCAGCACCGGGCACTTCACGTGGTGCGCCACGGCGTCCGAGACGCTCCCGAGGAGGAGGCGCTTCGCCGTCGAGAGGCCGCGCGACCCCATGATGAGAAGGTCGGTCGGGTGGTGCTCGAGGAGCGCGATGATCTCATCGACGATGACGCCCTCGAGGCAGAGCCCGGTGACCGATGCGACGCCGTCCTCCTGCGCCTGGGCGACGGCCGCATCGAGGACCTTGCGGTAGTGGGCGATCTCGCTCTGGGGGACTTCGGTCGGCACCCAGGGTTCGGTCGACGACACGTAGAGCGGAACGAGGGGGGCGACCGCGACGATCGAGAGCGACGCGCCGTACCGTTTCGCGAGGTCGATCCCGAACGCGAGGGCGCGTTCGGCGTGCTTCGAGCCGTCGATCGCGACGGTGATCCGCGTCAGCGCGAGGTCGGCCATCGCGTAGGGCAAGGTCCGCCCGCTATAAGGTGGAATCGTCGTGGCGTTGCGTGCGCACCGCCGAAGGGACCCGCACAGTGGCCGGAGCGAGAAAGTATAATGGGGAAGCCCCCACTTGCTTGACGAGAGGACGGCATCGTGGCCCCGACGTGCAGCAATTGCGGTGGGAATGAGTTCGTCTGGTCGAACGAGCTGAAGACCGGGACCGGCTTTTCCGGTACCGGAACGCTGTCGCTGCGCGCCCGGGGCGAGATCCCCCTGGGAACTCGCATCTGCCGCTCCTGCGGGCATGCGGACCTCTTCCTGCGCGACCTTACCATCCTCCAGAAGCCGCACACGTGGCGGCCCGGCGAGTTCATCCCGATCCAATCGCGTCCCCGCCACGCCGCGCCGACGAGCCCGCACGCTACGACGGCCGGCTCCTCGCCCACGCCGGCCGCGGAGACCGAGCGCCCCGCGTTGGCCCCCATCGAACCGCCCCACGCTCCACCCCCGCTTCCGCCGGTTCCATCCGCTCCCCCCGAACCGATCTCCGAGCCGCTCGCGCCGCCGGCGGAGCCTGAGGCTCCTCCCGAACACACCCCGGGACCCTCGAGGACGGCCGACCCCACGCCGATGATGGACGCGTCGCCGACGACCCCGACGCCGTCGTTGGAGGCATTGACCTCCCCATCCGAGGACGAGGGCCCACGGCCGGTCGCCCGCGCCAAAGCGCCTCGAAAGCGCGTGGCCAAGAAGCCAGCCTAGCCGGAGATCGGGCCCCCCCCGGAACGCGGGCCCATCACCCGGGGCCACCCCGACACTACCCCCCGCGCGGTGGGATCGATCTTACGGGATCTCCCGAGAGGTTTAGGGTGCCGTCGGGCGGACGCGCTGGGCGAGCTCGCGGACGAGGCGCTCGACCCGAGCATGGTCGCCGTGGGGAGCATCCTTCCGCTCGCTGAGGCCGAGACGCACGTGTTCCGGCGGCATGCCCGGGTATCGCGCCATCACGAATTGGTGCACCTGCCGAAACCCTTCCGTGAAGCAGTACGTGTGGGCCCACGCCGATCCGGCGACCACGCGAAGCGCCCGACTCATCTGCGCCACCAGGAGTCCGATGCGTTGACCCTCCGCATCGGTGAGGCTCGCGAGGCCGTTCTCGGTATGGCGACGCGTTTGGAGCACGATGGCCCCGAGGTAGGTCGGCGCGTCCCCATCGGTCCAATGGGAAGCGTGGACCAGCGGATCCTCATAGATCGTGAGCCCTTCGATCGGTCCGGGAATCCGGAGGCGCTCGCAGAAGAGACGGTCCTTCCGTGGGGTCGCTTCGTCCATCGAACCTCGGGGTGGCCTACGTGCGCACCAGAAATTGGACTTCGCAATGCGCCCATGCCTTGGGGTCGTTCCACGGATCGCCGGTGTAGACCTCGCGGGTCCCGGTGACCGCGCGGATGGTCCCCTCCTTGCGTCGCCATCGCGTCCAGTCCCTCAGGGCATGGTAGACGATCCGCGACGAAACGGTGTCCGGGTCGAAGACGACGCGAGCTACGCGCGTTGCCCCGATCGTCCGGCAGCGGATCCGACCCTCGGGGGCGACGCGGCCCTGGATCTCGAGGCAGGCTTCCCAACGATCGTTCCCCCCCTCCACGAAGATCCAGCGACCGGTCTTCACCCGGTGCCGTCGCGCCCATCGGGTGAGCTCGCCGAACTCCGCCCGCAGGTTGTCCTCCTTCCACGGGCCGACCCGAGTGATGGACGCCACCCGGAAGCTCGGAGCGTCCTTCAGGGCGAAATCCACCGCACGTGACCGGGACGTTCCCGTCATCTCGACCGCCCCCCGGAGCGTCGACCTCCACCGGGCGATGGGGCGGTCGAACCCCCCCGGCGATGGTCCGGCCCTTGCGCCTTCCCGCTTCGGTCCGGGGTGGTTGATCCGGCCATCGATCGTCGCGCTCCGTAGAGCCCGAGGCCCGACCTTCGGACCGGTACGGAACCCCATTCCTTCGCGCGGCTCCGAAGCGCGGAGCAACATCCGCCAGCGGGTCCGTGATCGACGATGAGGACGCCGCCCGGGGGGACCCGCGGATCCACGAGATGAAATTCCCCCCTTGTCGCGCGGTCGTCGTGCGGTACGTCGTAGACGACGAGGTCAATGCGGGCGAGCTCCCGGGTCAGGATCGGGATCACGTCCGACTTGTTGCCGAGGCGCAGGTCCCATCGCTTGCGCAGGCCAAACGGAACGGCCCCCCCGGCGGAACGACCGCGCGGAAGGCTCCACGAGACCCGTGAAGGCCGCCCGTTCCCGGGCACGTCCGTCGACGGCTTGGGAAGATCGATCGAGTGGAGCGTTCCCTCGCCGTTCATGTCGAGCGCATGGAGGAGGTAGGCCGAGGAGACCCCGGACGAGACGCCGACCTCCAGGACATGGAGCGGATGGAGAAGTCGAACGAGCGCGTGAAGCTCGAGGGGAGCATCGATCTCCACATACGAGTCGCGTCCCTCGTTCCGGTGCTCCTTCGCGAGGTGCGAGAAGAGGCGACGCTGGGCTTGGGCTTCCGCGATGGCATGGGACGTGGCGCCCGCATCGTAGCCGCTCAGCCGCTGTACCCACACCGGGTCCGGGTCGTCCTCCGGCCGCATCGTCGGTTCGGTTAGGCCCGTTCGAGGTCGGCCGCGTTCCCCACCCAGTCACGCGCGTGCTCGACGCGCGGGCGGACCGAACGGACGCGTTCGTACGCCGCGTCCAGGGAGATCCGCTCCGCACGTCGAAGGTACCACGCCGCTCCGAGCGGCGATCGCCGCACTCCATGCCCGCAGAAGACGAGCACCGGTTCTCCGCGTGCCCGGGCCGAGATCATCGTCTTCGCGAGGCGGTCCAGGTTCGCCACGTCCGCGCGGTCCGTCGCCTCGTCGTAGATCGCGATGTGCGTGGCGGCGGGCATGTCGGGGGGTGCCTCCTCGAGGACGCAGAATCGCGTTCCGTCGAACTTGAGCGCGTCCTTCCAACCGCCCACGTAGACCCCGGGGGCGATCTCCGAGGGAGTCGCGGTTCGGGACTTCGGTCGGGGCGACTTCGGTGCTCGGTTGGTGGGCATGGTTAACCCGGACGACGCACGCCCTCCCCCCCCATCTTGCTTGAGCCGCCCCCGGGAGGTCGGACGCGGCCTTCGACCCGCGGGCGGGGCGCCTCGATCTTCGGGGAGAAAGGAGACGACAGGTCGGGACCTGGCCGCCCGGGGGCGGCTTTGGGTAAATACTTGGAGGGGGAATACCCGGTCCGATGGCGGTCGTGGATGCGCGGGTCCGGGTGCACCACCCCTGCCCCTACTGCGATATCTCCGTCGAGTTCCCCCGAACGCTCCTTCTCCTGTGGTGCGACAATCGCCGTGATGTCTTCCTGATCGCGGCGTCGGACGCCCCCGAACTGCGACGGATCTTGGCCGCGCTCAAGGACGCCTTCCACGCACGACCGCTCGTCGTGGACGGGAGCGACGGCATTGTCGAAGTCCCGGATTTCGAGTGGGCGCACCCCCCCTCCATCACGGGTCTCGCGCGTTCCACGGGGGTCTGGGCCTTGCACCCGGTGGTATACTTCGAGGGAACGGAGACCTACCGGTTCGTGGCGCCGTCGCGAACCCGACTGCATCAGTTGATCGACCGAGCGCGAAGGCTGGGCGACGTGGAGATCCTCTCGGTGACGGACCGTCAGGGACTGAGCTCGATCCGCGATCCTCCCGTCGCCTCGGTCCACTTCTTCGAGGGGCTCACCCCGCGACAGATCCGTTCGCTCGTGGCGGCGTATGAGGGGGGCCTCCTCGATGTCCCCACCCGGGCTCGGTGGGCGGACGTGGCCCGCCGCGAGGGGCTCTCCCGTTCGACGTTCGGCGAGCACCTGCGAAAGGCCCAGCACCGACTGCTGGCCAACAGCTACGCGGCGCTCAAGTCCCGTGAGACGGCCACCTCGGAACCAATGCTCCTACGCGCGACCGGCGGTGCGACGTCGGTCCATCGCTCTCCCCTTAAAGGGGTGCGGACCTCAACCGTCTGACAGCTCGTTCTCCGACCGCGCACCCGATCCACGACGTTCCGCCGGCCCATGGATCCTCCGCGCCGACCGGTCGTAAAGCTCCATCCACCGGACCGACGTCGAAAGGGAAGATAGCGGGGCATGGATTTGAACCATGGATCTACGGGTTATGAGCCCGTCGGGATTTCAGTACGGACGGCTTGCGCCGCCCGTTTTCCTGACTACCCTACCCCGCTGCGCGGCGTGGGAGGAGGCCGTCCTATATGAGCGTTGAGCGGCGCACCGGCGTCAGCCGAGCCCGGGGCCGAAACGCGCCACGAAGGCGAGTCGTCCGGCGCCGTGGGCTACGATAGGGATCGCATTCGCGGAGGCCGCAAGTCCGCACGGAGCGGCCGGTCCCGCGAAGCGGTCGACGTAACGTGGCGATCCGCCCCGGCCAGACCGCTCCGGTACGCCGTGACCTACGTTCAGCCGAGGTGACGCTGCAACCACGAGAACGTGTCGCGAAGGTCCGCGGGAGCCTGGGCGAGGCCCAACGCGAGGACGGCGCGTAGGAGGGCGATGTGGGTGAACGCCTGCGGGTAGTTGCCGAGCATCATCTTGCGGGCGGGATCGAACTCCTCGCTGAAGAGGCCCGTGGGGGAGGCGGAGGCAAGGAGTCCGGTGAAGCGCTCCTCGGCTTCGTCGGTGCGCCCGGCGCGGGCCAGCACCTCGACCAGCCAGAACCCGCACGGGAGGAAGGCTCCTTCCGGGCCGGCGATCCCGTCCGGCTCGTGGTAACGGTAGATGAACGCCCCGCTCCCGAGCTCGGCGGCGACACGATCGGCGGTGGACAGGATGCGAGCGTCCTTCGGAGGGAGGAAACCGACGAGCGACATGCGTAGGTTGGCCGCGTCGAGCGCCGTCGACCCGAACGACTGGGTGAACGCCCCGCGTCCCTCGTTCCATCCCCGTGTCTCGATCGCCTCGCGCACGCGCGCGGCGGAACGCACCCACCGTTCCGCGCTCCGCTCGCCCTCGAATTTGCGGGCGAGCTCCGCGGCGCGGTCGAGGGCGACCCAGGCCATCAGCTTCGAGTGGACGTAATGGGCCGGCGGGCCGCGCATCTCCCAGATCCCCTGATCCGGCACGAGCCATCTCCGCTCGACCGATTCGGCGAGGACGGCGAGCGACGACCAGATCGGCCGGACGAACTCGAGCTCCCGCTCGGCGAGCAAACCCGCCGCGTCGAGGAGCTCCCCGTAGATATCGAGCTGGAACTGGTCGGCGGCGCCGTTGCCGACCCGGACCGGGCGGGATCCCAGGAACCCGGAAAGCTCGACGATCTCGCGTTCGGTCAGGTCCTCGTCGCCGTGGGGACCGTACATGACACGGAGGCGACCGTCGCCGGACTCCTGGAGCCGGGAGACCGCCCAGCCGAGGAAACCGCGGGCCTCGCGACGGTGGCCGAGCAAGAGGAGGGACTGCGCCGTGAACGCCGCGTCGCGGATCCACGCGAAGCGGTAGTCCCAGTTGCGGGCCCCCCCGGGCCACTCCGGCAGGGAGGTCGTCGGGGCGGCGACGAACGCCCCCGTCTCGGCGCGTGCGAGCAGCTTCAACGTGATCTCCGAGCGCTCGACCCACGCGTGCCACCGCGACGCGAGGACGTGCAGCGGGGTCGAGGGGGAGTGTACCCAGCCATGCCAGAAGCGTTCGGTCTCACGCAGGAGGTGGCGGACCGAGACCGTGTGGACCGGAGTCTCAGATCCGATGATCTCCACCTCGAGCGAGTCCGCGAGTCCGAGCGTCCGTTCGATCTCGATCCGACCATCGACCGGTGCGCTCGGGGTCGACGTACGGTGGAGGAGCGGGATGCCGCCGGCGCGGGCGATCCATCCGTGCTTCCCCTCGGTCCAGGTGGGAGCGCGACGTCCGTAGTCGAATCGAGGCGCGAATGTGACCCGCACCTTCACCGGGCCCCCCTTGGGTTCCGCGATACGCGCGATCATCGGCGGGCTGGCCGGACCGAGCTCGCCCTCGACGGGCATGAAGTCCGTCACGGTGAGCTCTCGGCCTCCGTCGAGGTGGAATCGCGTGCGCAGGATCGCGGTCGAGGGAATGTACTCTTGGACCGAGGACGCGGGTTCGACCGGCACGATGGCGTGGAAACCCCCGCGTTCGGAATCCAACAGCCGTGCGAAAACGCTCGATGACGCGAATCGGGGGAGACAGGCCCAGTCGATCGTGCCGAAGCGCGAGATCAGGACCGCCGTTTGAAAGTTCCCGATGACGGAGTAGTCCGCGATGTTGGCGGGGGGATCCATATGCTGCCCTTCGATCGTCCGGAAGAAGCGCGCGCCGTACCTCTCCAGAACGCTCGCGGCACCCCGACACGTCTCAAGAGGATATCCTACCCGAACTCGTGCGTCGCCGACGGCCCTCGCGGATTCACGACCGTGCCTTAAAGCAGGGGAGCGGGCTCACGCCCCCAAGGGTAGCGCCGTGGATCGCCTTGCTTCGATCATCGTGGTCATTGCGGTCGTCTCGGCCCTCGTGCTCACCCTCGGCGTTGTCGTACTCTGGCGCGGAACGTCGACCGAGAACCAGATCCGCAACACCGTGGCCCGCTCGATCGACGCGTGCGGCGCGTCGGGGCGGAACTGCACCTCGTTGGCGCCGGCCGAGGTCCAGCCCGGATGGTCGGCCGCCGCTCAGGAGGTCCTCGAGGGCACGATCCTGATCGGGGTGGCCCTCGCACTCGTCCTTCTCGACGTCGTGTTCCTTCTCGCCGTGGGGCGACTGCGTATCCGGTAGGGGCCCGGCGACTCCCCCTCCGCTCGATCGACGTTGGTCACCCCCGCTCTGCTCGAGGGAGGGCCGGGCGACTCGTGCGACGGGAATGGAGCACAACCGTGATACGGAATCCGGCGTCGGAGGGTCGATGGCACGTCGCGTCGCTCCGCCCCGCCCCGCGGTCTCGGCCCCGGACCTTATCGGCCCGGTATCCATCCTCAACTGGCCGGTCGCCGCCTCGGCACCCCGACACCACGCGAAGCTCGGACCGTTGCGCCACGTTCACCTCGAGGTCGACCTGACCCCGGGGTCCGAGCGCACGTCGAACCTTCCCGTGCTGCGCGAGATCGAGGACGCCCTCCGGGAGGCCGAGGTTCAGGAGCTGGGGAGCCTGATCTCCCTTACCGGAGGCGCCCTGCACGGATTCGCGGCCGCCGGGTATCGCCAGGTGGATCACTGGGAGATACGACCCGGAGGATGGCTTCCGTTGCATCACTTGCCGAAGGGCCCGCAGGCAGTGGGGGTCGGGCTCCTCCTCGAAGCGATGAAGCTTCGGAACTGGGACAAGGTCGAAAAGGCGAGGGAGTTCGCCGGACGTTTGAGCGGGCCGGGTGGGCGACGACTCGAGTTCATCCTGCGCCGCGTCCACCGGGAGCGTAGGCACAGTCTCTCGATCGACCTCTTCGAACCCGGCACCGTCGAGCACGTCCGCGAGGTGGTGGCCGCGCTGTCCCGCCATCTGCCCGTACTCCACTCGAGCGTGACCTCCCAGCTTCACGGTCCCGGCCATCGATAACCCGTCGGAGATGGCCGGGTCGTTGCACTCGCAATGGGCCCGCGTATCGACGGGCACCATCTCCTCCCCTTCGAGGTCGAACACACCCTGCTGCGAGATCGAACACCGCTGAACCGCCGAATCGACCGGGACGGTAGTCCAGAAGGCCGGCACCGCGTTCGGGATGGCGAAGAAGGGCCCATTCCCGGCCGGTGTCCGCCCCCTGTCGATCGTCGCCCTCCCCGATCGGACCGAGGCCCACTGCCTCCTCGCCTTCCAGATTCGACCCCCCCTTGCACCCGAGATTCCCGGTTCCCGATCGACGGGTCGAACCCGGTCCGATTCCTTTGAGTGGGCGCCCGCGGCGCCCGTTGCGTGATCGCCTCCGAGACCTCGTCGCTTCGCCCGTTCGGAGTGGTCGGTCGACACGTCGGGTTACCGGCCGTAGAGGAGAAGGGCGAGGAGCATCTCGGTGGGTTCATCCCACTCGATCGTCGTCAAGAGTCGCGAGACCGGAGCGGGGACCCAACGGATCCCCGCTGCGGTCCGACCTCGCAAGGTGGCTCTACCACGGCCTCTTCCGCACTCCCCCGAAACCCGTCAAGTCGGGTTGACCGACCATTTACGGCCTGCGCGGGCCCAATGCAGCACCGTTGGCGACGGGTATGAACGACCAGGCGTGGTTCAATACTGTAGCCGGATTCATGGTCGTCCTCGTGGTCGTCGCGGGGGCGGCCGTCCTTCTCGTCCTGCCGACCGGATCGGGCACGACCGCACCTAGCCCCGGGTCTCCACCCGCGATCCCGACCGTCTATCGCAACCTCTCGATCACATACCGAGCGTCGGCAGGAGACTACGACTACAACTCCCTCCAGCTGATCGTACCGTTGCACGTCCGCGTCGTGTTCACGATCACGAACTTCGACCCGTCGGTGGCGGTCCTTCCGAGCGCCGTCGACGCGCAACTCGCCGGAACTTTCGGCGGTTCGATGACGGTGGTCGATCACGGCACGACCGTCACCGTCGGCGGGCTCATGGCGAACGGCGTCAGCCACACCTTCACGATGTCGAACGCCGCCTACCACGTCAACGTCCCCATTCCGCCGGCCACCGTCGGGGCGGCCCCCGTCAAGGCGACCTTCGCGGTCGTGTTCGATACGCCCGGCACCTTCACCTGGGGGTGCATCGTGCTCTGCGGAGCGCCGACCATGACGCCGGGGATGTTCGGCGAGATCACGGTCGCGTAGGCGATCCGATCGACTACCGGCGAAAGGATCAGGGGATCTGGGCGATCCGGGCCACGATCGCGCGGATCATCTCCTCGCTCATGTGAAGGAAGGACGCGATCGCGCGGTAGAACGCTGAGAGGCTCCCGGGGGGGCGACGCTCCGCGAGGACCGTGGTGAGGGCCCCGGCCGCGATGAGCTTGGTGCTCGTGCGGCGTAGGGACGCATCGCTGCGCGCCCGGTCCGCGATCGCGATCGCCTTGTCGCGGACGTGCCGCGTCTCGTGGGAGGCGAATTCCTCCTGCATGAGGTCGCTCAGCTCGAAACCGTCGAGCCAGGATTGGATGAACGTCTTGACGTCCACGAGGTGGATCTCGAGGCCGAGCTCGCGCTTGTAGAACCGATACAGCCGGTAGATCTCGCGGATCGAACCATGGCGCGCGTTCGGGCCGAGGATGGTGCGAAGGTCGCGCGGAAACTCCTCCGCGCGGCAGCCGAGATAGATCGTCGTGTACACGAGGGACCAATTGAGGCGCGGCGAGAGCTGAAGGCGTTTACCCGCCGGCGCGTGCCCCTTGACACTGTGCAGGTCGACGATCTTCTCGTAGAAGGCGAGGGCGCGTGCGCTCACCGTCCCGGGGATCCCCTGGTGGTGGCAGACCGAGGCGATCCGCTTGCGGGCCCACGCGTTCGTCGCGATCTGGCGAGGCTTGGGCGGGCTGGACGAGGCTGCCCCCGGCGTGGGCGCACCGGCGAAGAGCTCGTGCAATTGACGGATCTCCTCGGGAAGGGGGGTCGCGAGGGCGGTGACGGGAGCGGCGTGTCGAGCGGACGGCGCCGCTCTGGGGGACGACATCGGTCCGCGATGGACCGGTTTCGGCCGGTTCGTCGTGGCGGCCCTCGTCGGCGGGGAGGTGGAGGGGGCCGGTCGCCCGAGCTCCTCCTTCCGCTGGAAGGGCGCGGTCGCGGAAGGTCGGGGAGCCACCGCCCGGTTCCGCGGCGAGAGCATCTGCCTGTAGCGCGAGTAGAGGTAGTGGGCGCTCTGAACCGTCTTCTTGGTCGGAGTTCCGGATAGGTGGAGGAGGCGGTCGAGTTCGACCGGGTGGCCCTTGAACTCGCAGCCCATAGCGAGCGTGATCGGGACCAGGTAGCGGTTGGTGCTGAAGGGGAGCTCCCGGACGAGGGCGTCCTTGGGAACCAGCAGCAAAAGGATCCGGTTGTAGTACCAAAGCGCCGCGTTTCCGACATGGCGGGCGAGTTCGGAGTCGAGCCCAACTTCCTGGGCGCGAGAGAGGATCATCCGACGGGCCCACGAGTTGGTCGCATGCGGGGCCGGACGAGGCTTCGCGGCACCGGGGCTCGGCCCGTCGGCGAGTTCCGCCGTCCCCGGACCGGGGCCCGGAACGGCCTCAGAGGATGACCCCGCGCTCGCTCGATGCATCGTCGATGGCCACGACGGTCGACCCGGCCGCCGCGTCCCCCATGCACCGTACAGGGATACGTTGATTGTGGCGCGGTATCTCGCCGCACGGGGCCTTGCGAGACGTGGGACCTCCCGCGAGCCAGCTACCGTGCCATTTGGGAAGCAATGTTCCTCGGGAGGCACCGGTGCGGGCGGCCATTCGAGTGGCCCCGCTCGACGAACACGCCGATCGGCTTGGGAAAGGGAGCGGAATCCGGAGGCGACCTCCAGGGCGAAGGTTCGACGACGCTCTACCGAAGGAAGTCCCGGAAACGGACCAACCGCTTGACCGGCATCAGGAGTTCGCTCCGCCCCAAACGACGCAGGGTCCAAGGGGTGGCCAGAACGAGAGGCTCGCGGGAGTCGTGTGCGTATACGGAGATTCCCGGTCACTGCTCGGAGTCGGACCGGCGCCGGAACCTCTACGTGGCAAACGGAGGGCACCACGTTCGTTCCATCGATCGAGCAGGCTCGCACCGGTGTCCGGTAGTCCGGACCTTGGGCCTCGGAACCCAATTTGCCTCCGCTCTTGCCAAAGATTTATAGCGTAGATGCAGGCAACTCGTCCCACCAGACGGAGCGTCACGATGTACCGACTCGCGAAATGGATGGCCCTTGCCCTCGCGGCAACGATGTTGCTCACTCCCTTGAGCTCGGCGTCCAACGCCCACCCGACGATCGGAGGCGACCTCGGCGTCGTGACGATCTACGCCAACGGCTCGATCAGCAACCCGTCAGCCCCGATCTCGGTCTCGGGCAACGTGTACCAGCTCACCGGGCCCTTTGTCGGGTCGCTCGTTGTCCTCGCGAACGACGTGGTCGTCGATGGTGCCGGTTTCGCGATCAACTATTCCACCGGGACGTCCGGCAGCGACGGAGCGGCCGTGACGGTCGCCAACGCGAGCGGCGTCACCGTCGAGCACTTCCTTTCGCTCAATGCGTCCATCGGGATCTACGCCAACAATACGACCGGCGTCGTGATCCAGCAGAACTCGGTGCGCGGGAGTCTCGAGGACATCCAGGTCACCTACTCCCTCGCCCCGACGGTGACCGGGAACAACGAGACCGGGCCGATCGGTGCGTTGGGCACGGATGTGGAAGACTCCACGTACGCGACCGTCACGGGGAACAACGCCTCGAGCAATGCCTACGGCTTCTCCTTCGTGAACTGCAGCAACGTCCAAGTGTCGAACAACGAAGCGAACTTTTCGCGGAACTCGGGAGTGAGCATCCAGAATTCGCGCGGAGTCTCCGTCTCGCACAACCTGCTCGAATCGAACGGGACGGGCACGGGCTACGCGGTCTACATCACGGGCTCCACCGGCATCGCGGTCACCGCCAACAATGGTAACGGCTCCTACGACGGCTTCGAGGCGGACTACTCTCAAGGAATCGTGTTCGACGGGAACAACGCCTCCTTCGAACTCGGGCCGGACTCCGGCATCGGGGCGTACTACTCCACGAACGTTCAGGGTGTCGGAAACGCGGCTTTCGGATCCACGTACGCGGTCTGGAGCGAGTACAGCGTCTCCGTGGACTTCGAGAACAACACCGGCGCCCGTGCCGTCGACGCGATCTATGACTACGAGAACCTCAACTTCTCGGCCTCCGGGAACACGATGCCCTTCGCATCGGGCTACGGGATCTACTCCTATTTCTCGTCCGGATCGACCTTCCGGGGCAACAACCTCACTGGCGTGCTGGGCACGAGTGGTGCGGCCTACCTTGAATCGTCGGGGAACGTCCTCCTCCAGGGCAACGACCTTTCGAACACGTACTACGGCGTGTACGCCTACGACATGTACGGCCCGGTTGCGGTCATTGGCAATCAATTGACCAACTCGACCTACGGGGTCTACTTCTACGATGACTACGGAGCGGTCACGGCGGACGGCAACAACATCGCGAACCCTCCGGGGACTCCGACGAGCTACGGGATCTACGCCTACTACACGTACGGCGGGGTCACCCTGTCGAACAACTCCATCCCGAACGCCGGCTACGGAGTGTACGCCGAGTATGCCTACGGCAACCTCACGATCTCCGGCAATGACATTGCGAACGCCTCGAGCGACGGCATCTACACGTACTACGTGTACGGCTCGGTCAGCGTCACGAACAACAACCTCTCGAACGCGTCGTACGCCGGGATCTACCAGGACTACTACACCTACGGGAACACCCTCGTGCTCGGCAACGACATCCGCAACGCGAGCTGGTACGGTGTTTACTCATACGAGAACTACGGCTCGCTCACCATCACGGGCAACGATATCGCCAACGCGTCGAACTACGGGGTGTACGACGAGTACGTCTATGGGGCCGTCTCGATCCTCGGGAACGACGTCTCGAACTCGTCCGGGGGGATCTATAACTACGAAGACTACGGCGGGGCCTCGATCCTCGGCAACGATGTCTCGAACGCCAGCTACATCGGGATCGCGTCGTACTACGCTTATGGCACGGTGAACGTCTCGGACAACATCGCCGTCAACTGCTACGACGGCATCTACCTGTACGAGGATTACGGGCCGGAATCGACCGTGGGCAACTCGGTCCAGAATGCGACCCAAGTGGCGATCTACGACTACTACTTCGATGGGCCGGGCGGGTTCGTGATGATGCACAACAACGCGAGCGGGTCCAATTACGCTCTCGACGTCGAGTACGCGTACAGCTCTTACGGCAACGAGGTGATCGGCAATGACTTCTCGAACTCGGCGTACATCTACGTCTACGACTCGTACTTCTACGGTGGGTTCATCGGGAACAACATGCTCAACGACTCGAGCATCTACTTCACGTCGGACCAGTTCGGTGCCTTCACGCACAACGACATCAACTCGACCGCGTTCCTCCAGAGCGGCAACTACCTCACCCTCGGCACGTGGAACACCGCGTACCCGGTGGGAGGGAACTTCTGGTCCGGCTACTCGGGCATCGACGTCCGGTCCGGGGTCTATCAGAACCTTTCCGGCAGCGACGGGATCGGCGACACCCCCTACGCCCTCGGCGGCGCGGTGGACCAGTATCCCCTCATGACCCGGTGGGTCGCGCCCATGGTATCGTTCTCGGAGTCCGGGCTTCCCTCGGGGTCGACCTGGTCGGTGACCTTCAACGGTGCCGCCGAGACCGCGATGGCGGGTCAGATGATCCACTTCCTCCAGATGAACGGGGCGAACACGCCCTACACCTATACGGTCGCATGGGCGGCCCTAGGCTACGCGACGTCGATGTCCTCGGGCTCGGGCGTCATGCAGGGGTCGGACCAATCGATCCAGGTGACCTTCACCCCGATCACCTACGCGGTCAACTTCACGGAGACGGGGCTCGCCAATGGGACGAGCTGGTCGGTCACCCTCCACGCCGTGCCGAGCACCTCGACCACCTCATCGATCGTCTTCCAGGAGATGGACGGCACCTACGCCTACCAGGTGACCCCCGTGGCCGGCTACCAGCTCGCCTCGGGCTCCGGCACGGTCACGGTCTCGGGCGCCGCGGTGAGCGTGAACGTCGCGTTCACCCCGGTCACCTACACGGTGACCTTCGAGATCGTCGGGCTCACGAGTGGGGCCTCCTGGTCGGTGAACCTGAACGGAACGACCCACTCGTCGACGACGACGAGCGTCTCGTTCACCGTGGCGAACGGGACCTACGCGTTCACGGTCACGGTTCCGAACGGGTACACGGCGACCCCGACCTCGAGCCACGTCCGCGTCGCGGGCGCCCCGGTCTCCATCTACCTCTCGTCCTACCCGGGAGGCGCACCGTCGACCTCGTCCAGCACCTCCACGTGGTCCGACAGCCAGGTCTACGGCCTCCTCGCGGTACTGATCGTCGCCCTCCTCGCGGCGATCGTAGGATGGCTCCTCTACCTGCGCAACCGGCGCTCCGGTGGCAGCGGTGGAGCCCCGCCGCCGCCGGTTCCGTGGGGAGCCACCGGCACCCCGTCGGCCGCTCCGCCCCCGAGCCCGCCCACCCCCCCGATGCAGACCCTCGTGCCGCCCCCACCCCCTCCATCCTAGACGCCGCCGGCGACCCTCGGGCGGTCGGCGCCTGCGCTCGCGCCACCCATGGACCCACTCCGTCGGTGGCCCTGAGCGGAACTTGGCCACAGTAGGCCATTTCTCGAGGTAAACCGTGTAGTCACAGGAACCCCGTGTTGCTGCGCTCCTACGCCTGTTATTCCGGAACGAACCGCGGAAGGTTCAGCGCGTTGTACACATGGGCTTCCGGCGATCCCAACTGCGCCCGCACTGGTTTCACCTTGCCTTCCGGCGTGCGGACCACGGCGACCCGGATCAGCGCCAGCGCCTGTACCAGATCCTTCATCGACAGCTCCCGTGCCCGTAGCTCCCACCGCAGGTATCGGAGCCGCAGCAAACCCATCGCGCACAGGACGGCGTGCCCCGGCAACGTGGCATCATGCCAGAAGTAGAAGGGCTTCACCGACACGACGTACCGACCCTTCAACCACCGGAAGTCCTCCTCGATTGGCCTCGGGCCACGAATCCTTCCACCAGCTCCGTGTCCGAGAGCTCCGCTCTCGGGAGGTCCGTGAGGATCGCGGTCTTCCCGAAGGAGGACCGTTACCACGACACCAAGGTGATGGAGAAGAAGCGCGTCCGGAGCCGCTGAGGGCGGCAAGATCTCCGGACAGTTTATCCGGCAACATGACCTGCCATGCTACACGTAGGACCACCTCGGCCCGAGACAAGGCTACACTGAGAACCCCAAGGGGACCTTCGCAACGGACGAGGATTAGGGCCTTCCATACTGGATAGCGAGAGAACGTCACCCTCGTCCGGTCTATGTTTACGTTCTCAGGAGGTACAGATTCTGGCCTCGGAGGATTCGGCCCACCGGCTCTCGTGTGTGACGTATGGCTCGAATCCTGATGATCGATGACGACCCGCTCGCTCGCAAGCTCGTTTCGTTGATCTTGCACCGAGCGGGTTACGAAGTCGCGCTCGCGGCGGACGCTTTTGAAGCAGAACGGGAGCTCACTCCATCCCCGCCGGACCTGATTCTGATGGACCTGAACCTACCCGGGAAGGACGGGTGTACGTTCACCCAGGAGCTCCGTCACCGGTCGGAAACCGCCGACATCCCGATCGTCGCGGTGACGGCGTTCACCGTCGGGTGGGATGAGAAGGCCGCACGGAAAGCCGGCTGCAACGACTACCTACCGAAACCCATCAACGACGCGATTCTTGGCCGCACGCTACGGCTCTGGCTTACAGCTTCGCCGTCGAAGGGAACCACGGGTTCCCCCGGCCCCCGCACCTAAAGGTTCGAGAACCGTCTGGAATCGCTCAGCAGTTCTCCCTTGACCCACCCTTGAGCCCCTCTTCCGCCCCAGCCTCTCCCTCGGTCGAGTGAAGTGCCGTTTGCCGGTCTGAAGTGCGGTCGCCCCTGCAAATGGGAGGATTCGAAACGTCGGAGCCGCGGCGCGTCGACGATCGCGGTCCGCCTGAAAGGGTCAGGCGTTCGTTCGATCCGCCAAACTTCTCCCAATGCGGCAAAGGGAAGTACCCGAATGTAGTAACCTTGAACGAAGGTTTGAGGATCTCCCGCTGCGCGTGATGGAACCGAAGGAGATCGCCCAAGAGTTCCTTCGGTTGATCAACCAACACGATGTGAGCCGACTGATCGAACTGTTTCGGCACGACGCGATTATTAACTCGGGGGACCCCTCGCAAAGACCGGTCGCCGGCACGGCCGCCATTCGCGCGAGCCTTGAAGCTGCTCTGAGAAGTTTCCCGGACCTGGTGGTACTCCCCCAGGAGGTCTTCCATGCCCAGCTGGAAGCCGTGGCGGCGGTCACCATCATTGCTACGATGAAAGGCGACAATCCCAATCCGGCCCAAGTCCGGGATTGGCACCCCGGATCGAGATTCAGCTGGAAGGGAGTGATCCTGTTCAAGATTTCGGAGGACGACCGCATCGGGTCCCTCAACCTATACGGCAATGGGACGTCGTTCGAGTGGCTCTCCGGTATGCCCGATGCAATAGCTCGCACCTGAGGATGATCGGTTCGCCGGCCGTGACCAGGCAGGCGAAGGGGTGCGATCCTTTCGGCTTCTCCCCTCGCAGATCGACGAACGTTGGTCAGGCTAATCCGGCGGTCCTGTGGTAGCCGGTCGACTCCGCTCCAATCGGTCCCACCCGACCGGATCTATGGCACTCGGCGAGAACCTCGGAGCGAGGAAAGATGGCCGGCGCCTCCGTGTACGCCCCCGTGGGGAAGGCATCAGGAGGAATTCTCCTGGCCCTCGGGGTGCTTCAACGACTCTCGCTGGATGTGGCCGCCACGTACAACACGACCCTCCTCGACGTCGCCCGCACGCATGCTGCCTGCGCGGGTCGCGCGAGCGAGTTCCCGACTCGCCGGGCCCAAGCCCCGGCCCCCGATACGGTCGGACTATCGGGACGGAGCGTCACCGACCGAAACGGACACTTTTCCCTCGTTTCGCGCCGAGGCACGTCCGTGGGAACGTACTCCTCCGCGCGCCCCTCTCTCCCGCCCGTTACGCGCGTCCACGCCCTTCTTTATTTCAAGGTCGCAGGGGGTCGGCCGCTCCTACCCGCGAGAGGAGCCGCACACCGGGTCAATAGCACTGCGGCTTGGTCACGTGAGTCGCTCCACTCGAGCCGCCCACGGCGGAACCGCCGCCACCGTCTGCGCCACCCGTTACGTAGGCCAGGAAGTTCTCCGGCGTGCCCCTCTGGTCACCGTTCGCATACGCGCTCCAGTGGGGGCCATCGACCGGCTTGACGTCCACCGATCCGTAGTTCGCGGTCGTGTAGGGGTAGTCATTGGAGGCCGAACCGTTGCCGGCGAACTGAGTGTAGACCGCAGCGTGCCACATCCAGATGAAGTCGAAGTAGCACTGCGGCGAGGAGAATTGCGCTGACCAGTTCACGTTCACATGGCCGGGCAACCCGCCGGAACCCACGTAGTAGGCGAATCCGACCACGAACGACCAGGCGTTATACCCAAGGGGAATGATCGTGTCCCAGCCGGGATGGGCCGAGTCCCACTTGGTCGACGCACTCGTCGCGGTCGTGCTGAAGGTGATGTCTCCCGCGGGGACATGCTTCGCGAAGGTCGTGCCATCGTCCATGGTGAAGGTGAGGGTTTGGTTGTACATCTCAATGGTAAGGTTGCTGGAGCCGGCGGCGGTGCCATTGGTGCCGATCGGGGGGCCGACGAGGTGAATGTCCGCGGTGAACCAGATCGTGTCGCCCGCCTTGATCGATTGCCCGTTGAACTTGTGCGTGAGGTAGCTCAAGAACGGGGGCCCCGTTGGAGATTGGCCTTGCCCGGCCGCAGACGACGTGCCCGCGAGGCTTAGAACGCTCAGCGACAAGACGCTCACGACCAAGATCGCGACGACGGCATTGTGCCCGCGACTCATGGGTACACCGAACCAGTGAATCTCGGGTTGTTTCATAAACCGACCCGTACCGCGAGAATATGCGCTACTCCTTCGGGGGGAAGGTTACTCACCTGACGCGTGGCTCGACCCGATTCCCTGGATCGGCTTCACGTCGGCCGCCGTCCCGATCTCCGGATGGCTCTCGAACGTCCGGGGGTGCTTCGCGTGGCGTGGTCTACGATAACCACATCGAGGGTCCCAGCGTTCACCCCCTACCTCTACCCGAGCGCGCATTGCAGGGGAGGTCCGGTGTTCGTCGACAACGTCCCTGTCACGGACCGCCGGTTTGGAACGGAACGGAAACCCTCGCCCCCGGTTCGTTCAACGTCACGGTTCCGGCGGGTTCCTCCACGATGGTCCGGATCTCCTCCAATGCTACCCAGTCAGCGTGGATCAATGTCGACCAGCCCGTCATCCTCGACCCCACCCTCCGGTGGTGGGTGTAGGTGGGGTGCG
>JBOGRS010000009.1:0-41146 GCA_050749685.1 Thermoplasmata archaeon | reverse complement strand
GACCTGGGACCGGGGTCCGGGCGGGGGGTGGAGGATCCGGGGAGCGTCCCGGAAGCTCCGCCACGCGTCGTCGGAGGTCATGGAATGTCCCCGCCTTCGCGAGGGCACTAGCGGATATCAAAGCGTCCCATCCCGGGGAGGACGATGCCCTTCGACCCCCCACCGATCGACCCTCCGAAGGCGGCGGAGCGGCCCCGGGCGACGACCGGGACGAGGTTCGATGTCCACCTTCACCTCAGCCAGTACTGGGAGGGCCGACCCGCGACGTTCTACCGGGACGACCTCGATTTCAGCGTCGACGGGCTCCTCCACGAGCTGGACGGCGCGGGAATCGGCGAGGGGCTCCTCCTGCAGCTCTACGCGAGCCCGAATGTCCCCGAGACGCTGCGTGAGGGGGACGAGCTCGAGCGCGCGAGCTCGGGCCGGTTGTGGCGTTCGACGACGGTCGACCCGACGCGCGGGCCCGAGGCGGTCGCGGACGCCATCACCCTCTGGGAGCGGACCCAAGGCCTCACCGCGATCAAGCTCTATCCCGGGTATTCCCCGTTCTACCCGCACGACCCTCGCCTCGCCCCGGTCTACGAGTTCGCGGCCCGCCGACGGCTCGTCGTGATGGTCCACCAGGGCGACACGCTGACCTCCGACGGTCTCGTCAAGTTCGCCCGCCCGATCGAGCTCGATGAGGTCGCGGTGCGCTTCCGCGACGTGCGGTTCGTCCTCTGCCACCTCGGGAGCCCCTGGGTCGAGGAGACGGCGGAGCTCGTCTACAAGAACGAGAACGTCTACACGGATACGTCGGGCCTGTGCGGCCCGCCGCGCCTTCCGTACTACGCTCGCATGGTGGAGCGCGCGCGGCGCCGTCTCGAAAACCTCGTCGTGTCCGTCGGCGCGGTCGACCGAATCCTCTACGGGTCCGACTGGCCCCTCGAGCCGATCGCGACCGCCGTCGACCGGATCCTCGGACTCCCGCTGTCCGACGAGGAGAAGGAGAGGATCCTCGGCGGGAACGCCCGGCGTCTCTTTCACCGCACGCCCGGGTGAACCCATGCGTCGGACCCGCCCTACGGTTACCCCCCACGCGCCACGATTGCGCGCCGAGTAAGCACCCCCGAGGAGTGAAACTTCATTATCGCCCGACGGTCGGAGAGCGTGGTGACCGCCTCCGGCGCAGGGTCGTGACACGGACCCTCCTCGCATCGCTTCCCCACCGGCCGCTCATCTTCGAGCCCGTCCCCCCGACGGCACGCGCGACCCCTGCGCGCGTGGCGTCCCACCTCGAGGAACTCGTCGAGCGCCTTCGCCCGGTCGAACGTCTGGACGGTTTCGATGTCCCGGAACTCGTGGACGAGAACCACGACGGGCGACCGTACTACCGCAGCGGGGACACGCGCCCGTTCGCGCGCGCGTTGGCCGAGCGCCTCGGCCGGCCGGTGCTCGTCAACAAGGTGGTGGCCCACCTCGGGTCGAGCGGGGAGCTAGAGCGGTGGTCGGAGGAGACCCTCGCCCACGGGATCCAGGGCCAGGTCCTCGTCGGCGGGTCGAGCCGCTATATCCCGTACCCGGGGCCGACCGTCCTCGAGGCGGACCGGATCTGCGCGCCCCTGGTGGCGAAGGCCGGGGGGGTTCTCGGGAACATCGCGATCCCGCAGCGCGTCGGCGAGGCGCATCGGATGCTCGCGAAGACGCGGGCGGGCGCGAGCCTGTTCACGACGCAGATCGTCTTCGATGGGGAGCTCGTGCTGCGGATGTTGCGCGAGTACGATGCGCTGTGCCGTCAGGCCGGCCTCGCGGCCTCGTCCGTCCTCTTGAGCCTCGCCCCGATCGCGGACGAGGGCGACACCGAGTTCGTCCGATGGCTGGGGGCGGAGATCCCCGAGTCCGCCGAGCGCGCGATCCTGAACGGCGACGACGCGCGGGCGAGCGCGCGCTCCGTGCATCACGCCCTGGGGGTGTGGAAGGCGGTCCGGGACGGGACTCGTCGGCTCGCCATCGACGTGCCGATCGGGGTCAACGTCGAACAGATCTCCCAGCGCCATCTGGGGTCGGCGGTGGAGATGCTCCACGCGATCGCGAAGGAGATGGACGTCGACGCGGCGGCGTGACCGGGGGGCCACGGCACCGCCTACGAGGCCGGTCCCCGGGGGGGCCGCCACGGTTCGTACCTAGGCGCCATATATCGTGACTCGGCTTCCCGCCCTCGAGATGCCGGCCCCGTTCTCGCTCACCGCCCTCCTGACCCTTCGGGGGACGCGTCGCAACCTTCGCCGTTCCGGCGCCGGGGCCCTTGCGGCCACGATCGGGATCGTCTACGCGTTCGTCTCGATGCTGGTCGGTCAGATGCTCTTCTTCGAGCCGATCGGAGGCCAGTACTTCGCCGAGGTCGTCTGGAACTCGGGCTCCTCCAACTGGTGGAACTACCCCGGCCTTCTCGTCGTCCAACCGTGGGGGATCCTGGCCCTCCCGTTCTTCGGGACGATCGTCATGACGCTCGTCTCCGTCGGGGTGGGCGTGGGCATGACCTCAGCGGTCTACCTCGGGGTCCAGCTCCTGCGCGCCCGACGGCGTGGGCGGGTCACGGGGTCGGCAGGGGCGGGGGCGATCGCCGGCCTTTCGCCCGCGCTGATCAGCCTCGTGACCCTGGGCGCGTGCTGCTCGACCACCGCCGCCGCCCTCGCCGGCCTGGGATGGACGGCGGTGATCACCGGCACGAGCGTCAACGCGCTGATCGTCTCCAACTGGTACCCCGGCGTCTTCCAGCTCGCCATCCTCTACGTGGCCCTCGTGGCCCAGGAACAGCTCATCGTCGCCTACGGATGGACGCTCGGTTCCGCGGCAGATGCGGGCGACGTCGACGTTGCCCCCACCCCGACGGTTCCTCGGGCCGTACGACTCCTCCAGGTCGGGGTGCGGGGTGCGCTCCTCATCGGCGGGGTGACCTGGCTCCTCGCCCTCCCGGCCGAATGGACGCGTGCGGCCCCTCCGGCGCTCTCGGTGGCGACCCTCTTCGGGGCGATCGGCCAGCACCTGATCCCGGGACTCCTCGCCGTCGGGGCCGCCCTCGCACCGATGCGCGTCCTCTCCGCCGTTCGCGCCGTGGCGACGCGCCGCATCGCGGGGGCCGGCACGCGAGCGGTCCTCGTCGCGCTGGGGGCGAGCCTTCTCGGCTGGTTCCCGGCCCCCCTCGCGAGCGCGGGCGTCGTCGGGTGGGGGAACGAGATCCTCGGGGCGATCGGCTTCCCCCCGTCGTGGGGCGCGATCGTTCCCCCGTACGCCGGCCTCGCGCTCGGTTTCCACTGGGGGTTGCAGCTCGGCATGGTGGGAGGCTTCCTTCTGCTTCTCGGAGCCCGTCCGCGCTTCACCGGTCGCATCCTCGGCGAAGCGCCCTCGCCGTTCGAGGGGACCCAAATCGGCCGTGATACGGTGAGGGCCGAGGACGCCCGGACGATGGTACCCTCCGGTCTCTCGCTCGCGCGCCCCCCGAGCGCGGGCGGAATCGGGGGGGGTGCGGAAGAGGCGTCCGCCCCATGAGCTTCGTCGTGCTGGGGCTCCTCGCCGGGATCTCCGTGCTCATGGCCTACTTCACGGCCACCCTCGTGAAGTGGGCGTCGGAGGCGACGAGCCGGGTCCATGCCGCGACGATCCTGTTCCTCCTCGCTATGATGGCCGAGATGCTGGCGGGAGGCCTCCTCTACTATCTCCACCCGTCGGAGTCGGGCGCCGTCGCCGGCCTTTGGCTCGCGGGCGGCGCCATGTCGTTCACCGTCTTTCCGTTGTTCTTCGTGCTGGCGTCCGAGGTCCGGCGCCAGGCGACCGAAGGACCGGCGTTCGCCCCGGCTCCCGTCCCGGCGCACGCCGGGTTCGTGACGGGGATCGTCGGCCTCGTGCTGGCGAACGAACTCCTGATGGGGATCGTCTTCTCGGCCGCGGCCGGGGGCGCCCTTCCCGGCAGCGACGGGGGGGCCCTTGGGACGGGACTCCTCGTCGCGGCGGTCAACTCCCCGTGGTTCCTCCTCACGATGGCGGCGGAGATGTTCGCGACGACCGTCTTCCTGCGCGACCGCCTTCCCCGACCGGTCGTCCTCGTCCTGCTCGCGCAGAGCCTCATCATGGCGTTCTCCCCCCCGGCGTTCACCTCCGCCGGGTGGGCCGAGGTCGCCATCCTGGTCTCGAGCGGCGTGATGATCGGCCTGTTCGTCTACGTCCTCGAACACCTCTACCGTCAGCCGCGCCTCTCCCCCGCGTTTTCCCGCTACCTCGTACTGCTGCTCGCGGTCTACGCGCTCATGATGGCGGGACTGTTCGCCTGGCAGTACGCCGCCGTCGGGGGCGTCTTCGCGCTGGCCGTCGTGCTCGAGATGGTCGTCTTCCTCGACGCGGTCGTACGCCCGCATCGGTTCGCCGAGGGCCTCACGAAACCGTGGCTCGAGCGGCCGGTCTGGGCGTTCGGACTCCTCTTCTTCATCTTCGTGGCCGAGGTGTTCATGGGGGCGGTGCTGGACGTCCAGCTCCAGCCCGACGTGTTCCGGGGAGGCTTTTTCGCCCTCCCGCTCGCGGGCCCGCCGGCGACCGCCCTCGTCGACGCGGTCTCGAACGGCTTCTGGTTCATCGCCAACGTGACGAACTCGACCTGGTTCCTCGCGATGATGGGTCTCGAGATGGGGGCGCTCGTCGCCTTCAAGCTGCGCGAGACGCGCCAGGCCGAGAACCGGGTCCGCCTCCTCTTGATGATGGGCTCGTACGCGGCGTTCGTCGTCTTCTACCCGAGCGTCTACTTCTCGCTCGCCTACCCTCAGGCGCCCGACCCCAGCCAGGTCGCGGTTCTCGGATGGTCGATGGGATTGGGGTCGTACCCGGTGGCCCCGGTCGTCTTCGGGGCGATCCTCCTCACCTACGCCGTCACCGGGTCGCTCGCGGTCCTCTTCGGTCGCCGCGTCGTGTGCTCCGTGTTCTGCGCGGCGCCGCTGATGTACCAGGGCACGACGCTCGACGCGATGAAGAGCTTCAATCGCTCCAGCACGGTCGGTCGCAAGTATCTCTCGAGCCGCCTCCGCTCCCTCTACGGGGTCACGACGGGGGTCACGATGGGCTCCCTCGTCGTCGTCTCCACCGCGTCGTACCTCGACGCGACGGGCCGTTGGGCCGTCACGATCCTCGGAGCGGATCCCTCCGTCTTCTTCTTCGCCTTCTCGTTCTCCGTCCTCTGGTACCTGATGTTCGTCCTCATCCCCTTCACCGGGAACTACAACTGCGTCACGATGGGCTGGTGCTACACCGGCACCATTGTCCAAGCGTTCCAGAAGATCGGCTTCTTCAAGCTGAAGGTCCGCGACCGGCAGATCTGCCGGGACTGCACCACATTGGACTGCGCGAAGGCGTGCCCGATCGGCCTCGTCGACATGCCCGGCCACTTCCGCACGAAGGGCGAGTTCCGCAGCTCGAAGTGCTGCGGGGTCGGCGACTGCGTCGAGGCGTGCCCGTGGGACAACCTCTACGTCGCCGACGTCCGCCATTGGCTACGTCGGAGGCTCGGACGACCCGAGACCCGGGAACGCGGGGTTCGGCCGCGACCGTCCGCCCGTCCGGTCGGGCCGCCGCCCCGCGCCGCCGCCCGACCGCTCACGGACGGGGCGATCCGTCTTCCGATGGCGCCCTCGCCGGCCGCGACCCCTCGCCCCTGATCGCTCGCGAACGGGGGATCCCCGGCGGAACGAACGCCGAACCGAGGGGTCCGGGTCGTCGAGGTTCGCGGCGGGCGCGGTCCCCGTCCGAGGTTCTCGCGGCCGACGATGCTCACGACCCAGCGGAAGGGCGCGACGTGCCCCCCACTACGCCCACCGATTCCTTCCGTCGGCCCGCACCCTCGGGCGTGCCCACGGCCGGAGCGTCCGGGAGGCGATGCCGGGAAGGTCGTCCGATTCGCGCGTCGACGCCGGGGGGCCAACGAGCCGTCAGCCGGGAGTGTCGGTTCGGCTCGCGGCGCCGTCGGGGGAGAGGGCGCGGGTAGGTAGTGACGGACCCTCGCGTTCCGAGCCCGTGGAAAGATGAAAGGCGCGGCGGCAGAGGTAGGCGAGGTCCGCGCCCATAACGAGCAGCGTGACGGCTCCGAAAGTGAGGAGCCCGGGCGTGCCGCCGATTAGGAGGTTGATCCACTCGGAAGCGGTCATCACGGAGAATCCCGCGACCACCCCGACGACGAGGCGCAACGCGCCGCGATCGAGCGACCCCGCGCGCGCCAGCCCTCGGAACAGTACCACGAAGGCGCATCCCATGACCGCCGACATGAGGACCGCCCCGAGAAGTGGGAGCGCCGCCACCCAGGGCGCCACGAGGCCCGCGGCGCTGAGCGTCGCGAGCGCCTCCCGCTCGGGCCGGGAGATGGGCACCCAAATGAGAAGGGCGGTCATGGCGGCGACCATCGACCAGTCGAACCAGGGCGAGGTGAGCGCGAGCGAGAGCGCCGGCGCGTCAAGCCGCGGGACGGGGTCGGAGACGGAGAAGAGGAGCCCCATCAGGGCCTCGGCCGTGGCCGCCGCCGACGTGATGAGCACGGGCCACCACCAGCTCGCGGCATCGATCCGTCGATCGTGGTAGACGAGCACGGCGATGATCCACAGGCCCGGAGGTGCGAACATCATGAAGTTGAGGCTCAGCAGGACCACGATCGTGGCGGTCGTGCTCGCCGGCGCGAACACGAGGCCGATCAAGGAGAGGAGAAAGGCGGAGGTCCCGATCATCGCGGACGTCAGCCCGACCACACGGCTCAAGGTCGGTGGACCCCCGCGCCGTGGCAGGAGCTCGAAGAGAAGGTAGATCTGGATCGCGACCATGACGATCGCGATCCCCGCGTACGCCGCGAGCGCGGGGGTCACTCCGAGCGAGGGCCACCACTCCATTCCTCAACTCGAGTGCGTCTCGTTCCAAATAGCGTTCGTACGAGTTCCCCCTTCGCGGCGGCCACGCCGTCCCCGACCGGCGCGGGGGTCGCGCCGCGGCGTGGTCGCTCGCCCCGGATCCCGCACGGCGCGGAGCCTCGGGCACGCGCCCCTGCATCGACGGTCCTCGGTTCCGATGGGACCAGATCCGCGCCGGTGGTGGACTCGGCCACCCGTCGCCCCCTCCCTGCGTCCTCCCTCGTCCCGCCGACGGTGGGAGAGGACCATCGGTACGGAGGTCGGGCGATCGGACGGGGCCGGGCGCGTCCCCTCCGGCGACGGGGCGTACGAACGCTGGTGGAGGATGGGGGGTTGCGCGACGCGGTCGCCCTCCATGGGAGTCGATCGGGAACGTTCCCCGCCCGACCGACGGCGCCGGGGCCGCGCGCCCGTCGGTCGTGCGCGGGAGGGTCGACCACCTCGCTCGTTCGTCTCCCGGAGGACACGGATCGGACCGTGCCGAAGGCCCCGACGATCCCGACTCGCACCGGCCTTCGCGGGAGGGCAAGGTACAAACCCGAGAGCGCCTACGGCTGTCCCGAGGGCGTTGCCCCCTCGATCGGAGAGGGTCGGCGGTCGAATCGAGGGGACGGGGCATGGTGCAGGCGCTGAGCGGTACCACGGCCGCGCTCCTCGAGATCTTCATCTTCCTGGCGGCCGCCGAGGCGCTCCGCCTGAGGGTCCGCCGCTTCCAGGTGCCTCCCGTGATCGGCGACCTGTTGCTCGGGATGCTGCTCGCCCCGATGGCGCTCGGTGGCGTGCTGAACGGTCTCCTCCACTACCCGCTCTTCCAGGTCACCGACCTTCTGATCGCCTTCTCGGAATTCTCGGTGATCCTGCTCATCTTCTCGGCGGGTCTCGAGGGGGGGATCTCCACGCTGAGGTCCGCGGGGAGCTACGCGGTCCTCGCGGCCGTCGCGGGGAACCTTCTCCCGTTCGCCCTGACGTTCGTCGCGTTCGATCGTTCGCTCGGGACGACCTCGGCGCTCCTTCTCGCGGTCGCGTCGGGCGCGACGAGCACCGCCGTGGTCGTCTCGCTCATCCGCGAGGCCGGACTCTCCGGCACGCGCGGCGGCGCTTTCCTGCTCACCACGTGCGCGCTCGACGATGTCGTCGGCCTCATCGTCCTCTCGACGATCCTCGCGATCCTCGGTGGCCAGCTGAGCGTCGTCGCCGTCGCCGGGACCGCGACGCTCACCGTCCTCGTGTGGATCACGCTCCTCATCGCGTCGATCATCGCCGTCCCGCGCATCTTCCGGTTGGCCGGCCATGAGGAAGGTCGCAACCTCCCGTTCCTGATCCTCTTCGGCCTCGCCGCCGTCGTCACGTTCGTGGGCTTCTCGGCGATCGTGGGCGCGTTCATCGCCGGCCTCGCGATCTCGGAGAGCATCGCCGGCCCGCGCGCCCGTCAGACGGCCGACTCGCTCCTCATGATCTTCGGCGCCCTCTTCTTCGTCGTCGTCGGCTTCCAGTTCAACGTCCGCCTCCTCCTCGACCCGTCGGTCCTCGCCTCCGGCCTCGTCCTCGCGGGGATCGCGGCCGGGGGCAAGGTCGTGGGCGTGATCCTGCCGGCCCAACGGAGGTTTGCCGAAACCTCCGACGCGACGATGATCGCCGTCGGGATGATCCCCCGCGGCGAGATCGGACTGCTCGTCGGGGCCGAGGGGATCCAGCTCGGACTCCTCTCGCAAGCGTCGCTCGGTGCGATCATCGTGATGGCCCTCCTCACGACGGCCATCGGAGGGGTCGCCTTCCAGCGGGTGGCGTCGGGGGCGAGGGCGCGCCACGCGCTCGAGATGACCGAGGGGAGCCGTACCTCCGTTCCGGGCGCACCGCCGAACGGCACGTAGGCGTTCGATCCACGACCCCGCGACGCCGGGATCATTCCTCGATGATCGGTTTGCGCTCCTTGATGAAATCGCCGCGCCGCAGCTCGGCCACGGCCTCGCGGAGCTCGTCGGGCCGGTTCATGACGATCGGCCCGTACCACGCGACCGGTTCGCGGATCGGCCGTCCCGCGACGAGGAGGAAGCGCAGCCCGTCCTCCCCCGCACGGACCTTAACGCGGTCCCCGTCGCCCAAGAGGGCCGCCCGCCGCAGATGAAGGGGCGCGTCGCGCGAAGCGTCGTCGATCCGTCCGGACCCCTCGAGCGGGTAGGCGAAGGTCGTGTGACCGAGGGGCACCGGGTGATCGAACGACCCGGCGGCCGGGAGCGTGACGTCGAGGTACGTCGGCTCGACCGAGAGTCCCCGGACCGGTCCCTCGACACCGTCGAACGTTCCGGCCACGACCTTGACGACCGTTCCGTCGGCCCGTCGCACGGTCGGAATCTCGCCGGCCCGAAGCCCGCGATAGGTAGGGGTCGACATCTTCTGGACCGCCGGCATGTTGACCCAGAGCTGGAAACCCTCGAGGAGACCCTCCTTGCGCTTCGGCATCTCCTGGTGAAGGATGCCGCTGCCCGAGCTCATCCACTGGACGTCGCCGGTCTCGATCGCCCCCTCGTTCCCGAGACTGTCGGCGTGCTCGACCCGGCCGTCGAGCATGTAGGTCACGGTCTCGATCCCGCGGTGGGGGTGCCAGGGGAAGCCCGCCACGTAGTCGGACGGGTTCGTCGACCGGAAGTTGTCGAGGAGGAGGAACGGATCGAGGCGCGGGACGTCGGCATTGCCGAACATGCGGCGCAGCTTCACGCCCGCGCCCTCGAGCGTGTCGACGCCGGCGAACTCGTGCGCTACCGTGCGGACGGTCTCGGACATGGAGGTCACCTTGGACTACCAAGTAACGTTGCGTAACTTATAAGCGTGCAGGGGCGTCGGAGTAACCTCGGGGGTCGAAGGCGGAGGAGGGGGCGGGGTGGGGTCCGGCCCACCATAACCCTATAAGCTGCCGATTACTTCGTTTTCCGAAGTAACATGCCGACCGCCGCCGGACACCGCTCCTCGTCGGGGCGCGCCCTCGACCCGCTCGGCGAATCCCTCCTTCGGGTCGTGCGCGCCCAGATGCGCTCGCTCCGCCACGACGCGGGGTCCGAGGGGATCTCCATCCCCCAGTTCTTCGCCCTCAACTGGATCGCCCGGTGCGGCCCGGTCCCCACGACCGCCTGGGCCGAGAGGATCGGGACATCCCCGTCGACGGTGAGCGGTCTCTTCGACGGCCTCGAACGACTGGGCCATGTCGTCCGCCGGACGGACCCGTCCGATCGCCGCCGCATCCTCGTTTCCGTCCGCCCCGGGGCGCAACGACTCGTGGACCGCATCGACGCCCGCCGGAGGACCCGCCTCCTCGACCTATCGGCCGGGATGGGGGCGGACGAACGGGCACGCGCCACCCAGCTCCTCGAGAACCTGGCGGCCCGCATGGAGGTGCGTCTCGACCGTGGGGGACGGACCCCCCCGCGTCCCGCGTCCGGCCGGACCCGCGCCCGGGGACGATCGTCGGAGCGGGTGGCGCACCCTGCGCCGGCACCGCGGAGGTCGCGTGGCCGCTGAGGCGATCGCGACCCGCGACCTCACGAAGGTCTACGGGCATCTGACGGCCGTCGATCGCGTGAACTTGCACGTCCCGCACGGCGGGGTCTTCGGCCTCCTCGGACCGAACGGGGCGGGGAAGACGACGATCATCAAGCTGCTCACGGGACTTGCCGACATCACCTCGGGCGACGCCCACGTCGCCGGTTTCGACGTGCGTCGCGCTCCGATGGACGTGAAGCAGCGAGTCGGCTGGGTCGCCGCCGAGGTGATCCTGGACGACGACTTCTCGGCGTGGGAGAACCTCTGGCTGCAGGGACGGCTCCAGCGGCTCACCGACTGGAAGGGACGCGCCGAGGAGCTCCTGCGCTACTTCGATCTCCTGGACCGCCGCGACGACAAGGTCTCGACGTTCTCGACGGGGATGCGCAAGAAGCTCGAGATCGCCCTCGCGCTCCTCCACCAGCCGTCAGTGATCTTCATGGACGAGCCGACGATCGGGCTCGACCCCAACACGCGGCGAATGCTCTGGGAGCTCATCAGCGGCGTCAACCGGGAGTTCGGGATCACGATCCTTCTCACGACCCACTACATCGAAGAGGCCGATGCGCTCTGCGACCAGATCGCGATCATCGACCACGGGCGGTTCGTCGCCTCGGGTTCGCCCTCCGACCTCAAGGCGCGGGTGCGATCGGACTTCATCGAGGTGGAGACGGTGCGGCCGGTCGAGGCGCCGCGGCTCGCCGCGATCGAGGGCGTGACGGAAACCCGCAGCCAGGGGAAGGCGTGGATCCTGCGCGTCGCCCACGCCGAGGACGTCCTGCCGCGTATCTTCGCCGCGCTCGCGCCCGAGGGGATCCGTCGGGTCAACGTCGAACGCCCCAGCCTCGAGACGGTCTTCCTCGATCTCACGGGGTCGCGGATCGAGGACGGGACCCACGAGGTCCACGACTTCCGCAAGTTCTACGCCAACGTCCGGAGGGCCCGTCAATGAGCACCGAGACGCACCAGGGCCTCGCCTTCCCGGTCGTCGCGGCGAACGGGAGCGCGGCCCACGGTCAGTGGAGCCAGTTCCGTGGGCTCTACTGGAGGGAGCTGTTGCGCACCTTCCGCAACCCGTGGGTGCTCGTCATCACCATCGCCCAGCCGTTCATGTGGCTGGCCTTCTTCGGCAGCAGCTTCTC
This sequence comes from Thermoplasmata archaeon, assembly GCA_050749685.1. GTDB lineage: Archaea > Thermoplasmatota > Thermoplasmata > Lutacidiplasmatales > UBA184 > Lutacidiplasma. Next base: position 29,559 of record JBOGRS010000009.1, on the reverse strand, counting down.
GGGAGCTCCGCCGACCCTCGTGCGCCAGCTCTTCGGGACGAGCAGCTACCTCGCCTTCCTCCTCCCGGGGGTCCTCTCGACATCGATGCTCTCGGTCGGGATGTTCGGTTCGATGAGCACGATCCAGGACAAGCGCTTCGGTTTCATGAAGCGGATCCTGATCACGCCGACGAGCAAGGCCACCGTCTTCCTCAGTAAGGCGCTCGGGTCGGCGACCCGCGGTCTCGTCCAGATCCCGGTGATGATCGGCGCCGCCCTGGCGTTCGGCGTCCACCTCGCCGGCGACCCGCTCATGTGGGCCGGCTGGATCCTCGGGCTCATGTTCCTCGGCCTCGGGTTTTCCGCGCTCTTCCTCGCCGTGACCGCGTCGAGCACCGACTGGCAGACCCCGGGCGTGATCTCGAACTTCATCACGATGCCGCTCATGTTCGCGAGCACCGCGCTCTTCCCGGCGTCGAACTTTCCGGGATGGATGCAGGACATCTCGAACCTCAACCCGGTCACGTACACGGCCCTCCTCGGGCGCGGGATCGTCGTGAACGGCGTCGCCGACTGGGCGTACCTCGGTTACCTCGCGGTGTTCGCGGCCGTCCTCCTCACGCTGGGCACCCTCGTCGCTCGCCGGTATCTGAAGGTCGAATGACCGCCGGGACTCGGGCGTCGAGGGTGGGTCGCACCGACCCCACGCCCCGGCCCTCCTCGGGCGCGGGCCGACCCCGCGAAGGTCCGTCCTTCCCGGCTCCTTCGCCGCGGGCGCCCGACCGACGCGAAGCGCCCGCGCCCCGCCCTCCCGCGCGCTCCACGCCGCCTCGGACCCCGTAGAGTCGACATGGTCCGCCGCCGCGTGACGCACCCGCGGGGGTCCGGGCGGCGGGGGCACGTCGCGGCTCGATGGGGGGAAGCGACGGAACGGCTCGTCCGGGGTGGCCTCCGGGACCTCTCCGTCGAGGGATTGCACCGGCTGCACCGCGACGTGCGGCGGCGCGCCCTCGAGCTGGCGGCGCTCGGACGTTGGATGCGGCCCGCCGATCGGCCGAAGGCCCGGGAGGTCGGCCGCACGCTCCATCGGATCGCTCGCACGGCCGGTCGCGCCCGGGACCCGGATGTCTACCGGGCCTTGATCGCCCGTGCCACCGCCGAGGTCGGAGAATCCCCCACGTCCACGTGGGGTCGCTTCTGGATGGACGAGTTCGGCCGACGCAGCCGTCGGAAACGCGCCGCGCTCCGACGCCGAGTGCGCGATGCCGAGCGGTCCGGCGAGCTCGAGGAGTTACGGAACCTCGGCGACGCGCTCCGCGCGTCGGCGGGCCGGAGATCCGGCGACGCGGTGTGGCGTCGTGACGTCGAGCGTGTGGCACGACGCATCCGTGACGCGCTCGCACGTGCCCGTCGACGGCCGAGTGCGAAGCGCCTTCACCGTCTTCGTCAGGCGCTCCGTCAAGCGGGGACGCTCCACGACCTCGCGTGGTCCGAGCGCCCGGCCGTTCCCCCGGCGATCCCGGCGGACATCGTGCGATTGCGCGCGCGACTTGGACGCTTCCACGACCTCGACGACCTCTTGTCCGCGGCGACGGGCCACGGGCCCGCGCGGCGGACCAGCCGTGTCCGACGCCGCCTGGAGCACGAGCGGGGTCGGCTGCGCGCCCGCCTGATGCACTCGGTTCGGGACGTGCGAACCGGACGCCGGTTGGCGACGTGGATAAGCGTCGGGCGGATCCGTTCCGCCACCTCCCCCCTTCCGGGGATCGGGACGGGGACGCGAGGGCCGTCCTCCCGACGCCCTCGCCGATCCTACCGATCGACTCGAGCGGCCCGCAGAACCTCGCGGCGGCCCACCCGAACGCCATCGGCCGTCGGACGGGCTCGCCCTCGTGAGCGACGACCGGCCGCCTCCGACGCTCGGGCCCGACGGTCTCGTCGATCCGTCGCACGATCACCGGCGTGACACGACGACGGCGCTCCTCCTTGGTCCAAGCCGTCGTGCGAACGTGCCTGCCGGCCGGCGTTCCTATCGTCGGCGGAGGCACCGCCGCTTACGTGCGGGTCGAAACGGTGGAGCGCTCGGAACGATCGGTCTCCGCTCCGTCCCATGGGCGACTTCGCACGTAGGGCACCGGGGAAGGCTCGGGAGATCTTCGACGCTCGGTACGGTCTTGACCTTCCGGTGGATCTAGGGGCCATGCAGTGGGTCACGCGGGAACACGCGATGGTCGACCGGATCGCCTGTCCCTGGCTCATCCGCCGGTTCATCGATCCGAGCGCCGAGTTCGTCTACGTCGCCGCGCGCGAGGTCGACGAGGTCGTTCGCTCGACGGGGGCGATTCCCTTCGACGTTCCCGGGGCCGAGCTTCACCATCTCACCGAGGGGGACGTGACCTACGTCACGTTCGACGCACTTCTGCGGAAGTATCGTCTCGCCGACCCCGCGCTCCTCGAGCTGGCGCACATCGTGCGCCAGGCCGACGGAGGTACATCGGACGCGAACGAAGGCCCGGGGCTGAAGGCCGCGGCGATCGGGTTTCGGGCCATCGCCCGGGACGACCACGAGAACCAGCAACTCCAGTTCCCGCTCTACGATGCCCTCTATGCGTACTGCCAGGGGAAGGTGGGCGGCCGCCCACCGACCCGGGGAGCCTAACCGGCGGACGGGAGCGATCCGGCCGGACCGGCGAGGCGCATCCGTCGCAGGGAGAGGGAGTTCAGGACGACCGTCGTCGAGGAGAGCCCCATCGCGACCGCTCCCGTGATCGGTAGCACCGAGAAGATCCCGAGGCCGAACCACGGGACGAGGACACCGACGGCGAGAGGGAGGAGGACGGAGTTGTACCCGATCGCCCAGAAGAGGTTCTGGCGGACCTTGCCGACGGTCCGCCGCGCGGTCAGGATCGCGCCATAGACGCCCCGGAACTCCGGGCGCACGAGGAGGATCCGCCCGGCGTCCTTCGCGACGTCCGTCCCGCTTCCGATGGCGATCCCCACGTCCGCCGCCGCGAGGGCGGGAGCGTCGTTGATCCCATCGCCAACGAACGCGACGACGCGTCCGGCGCGTTGGAACTCCCGCACGATGGCGAGCTTCCCTTCGGGCGAGACTCCAGCGCGAACCTCGTCGATGCCCGCCGGGCGGGCCACGACGCCGGCGGCCTTCGCGTTGTCGCCCGTGACCATCACGACGCGCGCTCCGAGGTCCCGGAGCCCTCGAACGACCTCGGCCGTCCCCGGCTTGAGGTCGTCGAAGAATCCGAGCAGGCCGATCGCGTCCTCGCCCCGTCGGATCACCGACCAGCTGCGGCCCATCGCGTCGAGGCCCCGGGCGGCCTCGTCGAGCTCGCCAAGGTGGGAGATCCCTCCCGCCGAACGGACGAGCTCGACCTTCCGTCCCCCCAGGATTCCCTGGATCCCGTGGCCGGGGACGGCGGTGACCCCCTCCACCGGCTCCGCGGTCAGATGTCGCTCGGTCGCCGCGCGTCGGACCGCCCGCGCGAAAGGATGTTCGGAGCCGACCTCGAGGCCGGCCGCGAGTGCCAGCACGCCCGCCTCGCTCACCCCGGTGGCCGGGATGACCTCGGTGAGGTCGGGCTCGCCCCGGGTGAGCGTGCCGGTCTTGTCCGTGAGCACCGTGTCGACGCGCGCGGTTCGCTCGAGCGTGTCGCCCCCGCGGAAGAGGATCCCCTCCTCCGCCGCTCGCCCGGCCCCCACGACGATCGCGGCCGGCGTGGCGATCCCGAACGCGCAGGGGCAGGCGGTGATCACGACGCTCACGAAGACGAGGAGCGCGACGGTGAATCCCGCACCCAGGATCGACCAGACCACGGCGGCGAGGATGGCGAGCGCGAGGACGAACGGGACGAACCGCTCGGCGATCCGGTCCGCGAGGCGCTGGATGGGCACCTGGCTCATCTCCGCCTGGCTGAGGAGGCGTGCGACCTCGGCGAGGAACGTATCGTCCCCGACGCGGGTCGCCTCCACGGTGAGAACCCCCTCCCCGTTGACGGAGCCGGCGATGACCGTCGACCCGGGTCCCTTCTCCTGCGGGAGGCTCTCCCCGGAGACCACGGCCTCGTCGACGGCGGAGGTACCGCTGCGGACGATCCCGTCGACCGCGAACCGCTCGCCCGGCCGCACCCGCAGGCTGATCCCCCGGGAGACCGACGCGAGGGGGACGTCCGCCTCGCTCCCGCCATCCACGGTGTGCACCATCGGCGGGAGGAGCTCCGCGAGCCGCCGCACCGCGCTCGACGCGCGACGGCGTGTGAGGTGCTCGAGGTAGTTGCCCGTGAGGATCAGGGTGATGATGAGCGCCGACGCGTCGAAGTAGTACGCGGCCCCCGCGTAACCGGGGAAGAGCAGCGACGCGGTGCTGTAGCCAAAGGCAACGCTGGTGCCGACCGCGATGAGGACATCCATGTTCGCGACGCGGCTGCGCGCGGCGTCGACGAGACCCCGGTAGAACACGAGCCCCGGGTAGAATTGGACGATGGCCGCAAGGGCGAGCGCGACCCAGGGCCAGCGGGAGAACGGCATGGCGTAGGTGAGCGCCGCGGCCAGGAGGGCGAGCGGCCACGCCACGAGGAGACGCCGTCGAAGTCCGCGAAGCTGCTGCTCGGGGGCCGCGAAGGCCTCGAGGCATGACGTCGAGCAGAAGTAGAACGTCCGATTGTCACGGACGAGCTTCAGATCGGCCGTCGATTCATCGACGGACATCCCGCAGATCGGGTCGGTGGACATGCGGTGGCTCGTCGGAGCGCTTCGTTCGTCGGAGGGCACGACCGTCGGTCGGTCGCCCTACAGGCGTCGGTGGGTCGTTTCGTACTTCGCGCGGCACGCCGTGCAGCAGAAGTAGACCGTTCCTTCGGCGTAGACCCCCTGGGCCGGCGCCCGCTCGGTGTCGACCATCATGCCGCAGATCGGGTCGCGTGCTTTCGCCATGGTTCGTCCCCGACCTCCCACGTCCGCCCGGCTACATAAGGTAGACTAATGCCTTTACTTTACCAAAGCCATTAATCGCATGCGGCCTTCCCGGTGGCGATGCCTCGGGAGGACCCTTACGCGATCGCGGCGACGGTCGCCGTGGAGTTCGTCAATACCGTGGCGTGTCCCGCCTGCCACGGCAGCGACCTCCTCGCGACCTCCCGTCGGGCCGCGACGTGGCTAAGGAAGCACACGGGCCACTCCCTCGAAATTCTCTCGGGGACGGAGGTCGCCCGCGTGCGTCGGTTCCGGACCACCGTGACGGATCTCGTGGAGACCGCCCGTCGGGGGGTTCGCCCCTCCCGCCGATCCCTCGCCCGGCTCAATGGGGCGAGCCGACGCCTCTCCACCTTTGTCGAGGTCTCCTGGTCGGGAGGTGTGTGGCGCCCGGCCCATCGTGCCCGCCCGCGACGCGGGCCCGACCTCGCCCTGGCCCGCATCGCGCGCGCGACGATCGCCCTTCTCGGCGGACCCGAACTCGCGCGGCTGCGGCGGTGCGAGGGACGAGGGTGCCAGCACTACCTCCTCGCCCGAACGCGCGGACAGCGCTGGTGCTCGTCCGCGGGATGCGGGAATCGTGCCCGCGTCGCGCGCCATTACCGTGCGCGATCCCGTCGACGGCCCGGCCGTCGCGGCGTGACGTCGACCGCATGAAGAACCCGAGTCGGAACGCTTAATCTCCCACGCCGCTCCCCGCTCCATCCCCCGGTCCAGGTGTGCATGTCCTCCCCCACCGGCCCCCACGACGCCGCCGCGCATGGGGCCGCGGGGCTCGAGATGCACCCGAAGCCTACGCTGCTCTCCGATTTCATCCTCGGAAGCCAGGACGGGATCGTCAACGTCCTGGGGATCATCCTCGGACTTTCGGCGGCCACCCACGACGTGCGGATCATCCTGGTCGCGACGCTCGCCGCGCTCGGCGCGGAGTCGATCGCGATGGGCGCTGTCGCCTACACGTCGACCCTCTCCCGGCGCCGCCTGTACCTGAGCGAGGTGCGGCGCGAGCAGGTCGAGATGCGGGACGTCCCCCACATCGAACGTGCGGAGGTACGCACGGTCCTGATCGACTGGGGATACGAGGGCGCAGAACTCGAGCAGATGCTCGATGGGATCTGCCGCAACCCGAAGGCGATGCTCGAATTCATGATGGCCTTCGAACTCAAGCTCGCCCCCGTCGAGGCGACGGCGCCTCGCGCGAGCGCCTACGTCGTCGGGGGGGCGACGGTCCTGGGACACCTGATCCCGTTGGTCCCCTTCTTCTTCGTCGGCAGCGACATCCTCCTCGGGGCCACGCTCTCGGTGGTCGCGAGCGGGGTCTCGCTGTTCGCGATCGGATGGTACGAGGCCACCGTGACCGTGGGACGCTGGTGGAGCAACGGCCTCCAGATGGTCGTCATCGGCCTGGCGGGAGGGTTCGCCGGCTACCTCATCGGGCACTTCATCGGAGCGGCACCGGGACTATAGGCCGCCCCGGCCGGTCCGATGCACGGTAACTTCCGGTCGCGTTCTCCCTACGCGAAGACACCGAGGTGGGGGAGGGCCTCGTTCGCCGCGGCGAGCGAGAGGTCGGTGTAGCGCCGCACGTTCTCGGTCTGCGGACGGGTGAGCCGCAGGGCGGCGCACCCCCAGTGGAGGGCCAGCCGGTCGCCGAGGGCGAGGCCCGGAATGACGCGGGGATCATGCGGAACGCGTACCGGAGTCGGAGCGCCGAGACGCAGGGCCCCGTCGGTCCACGCGAGACTCGGGCGCGCGAGCGTGATCGTCCCGGCATCGTAGCCGACCACCTCCGCCTCGGCCGGGCGACACGCCTCCATGTTCGCGAGCGTGGTCGGGACGTGGCCGGTGACCGCCCCCACTCCGACGAAGCTCACGTGGAAGGCATGGTGGGGCAGCGGGTGCGCGGGCAGATGGGCCTCGAGACGGGCGGCGACGGACCGCGGGAGGCCGCGGTGGGTCAGCGCCACCAGCAGCGGAGCGAAGTCGGAACGGTCGAATCGGTCGAGGAGGTGGTTGCCGATCCAGTACGCCTCGACGACGTCATGGTCGAACGGGTCGCGTCCGTGCTTGGCCGCGATCGCCTCCAGGTAGGGGACGAGCGCTTCGAACCTCCCGAGGGCCGCGCGGGCGGCGGGGAGGTCGGACCCCTCGGTGATCGCGCGATACAAGAAAGGTTCGGCGTCCGCCGGCCCGCAGTACTGGAGGCGGTTCGTCGCGATGCTGAAGCGGGCCCCGAGCTGGACTCCGTCCATCCTAGGCATCCGGACCCGGGTGGCCGAGGACCAGGCCCGCGAGATAGGTCCCGGCATCCCTCCAGGCGCTCGCCCCGATCACGAGGACGGTCCCGAACGCGATGACGGCCACGCCGGCCGCCTGCTCGACGGTGAACGCGCTCCCACGGACGAGGACCGCGAGCACCCAGGTGATGGGGTATCCGAGGACGAGCACCGACGTCGCGACGCCGAGATCGACGCGGCGCAATCCGGCGTACCACGTCGCCACGAACGCGGTCAGGAGGAGGGCGCTGATGACGATCCAGGTCCACTCGCCGGAGGAGAACCCGGCGACGGTGCCGAGCTGCGCGGTCGCGGCGAGGTAGGCGATCAGGAAGACCGCACCGAATCCCATGCGCCCCGTGGCGACGGTCCCGGCGGGGAGGTCCCGGAGGGTGCGCTTCGAGAGGGTGTACTCGACGGCCCACAGCGCCGTCGCGGCGAGGACGTAGGCGGTCCCATCGCTCAGGATCGGGGACGTGAGGGAGAGAAGGAGGAAGTTGCCCAGCAGGAGCAGTCCGGCGGCGACCGCCATCCGACCGTGCAGGCGTTCGCGCAGGACGACGACGCCGAGCGCGGTCGCCATCACGAAGAGGGTCCGATAGACGAACGACGCCGTGGTGGCGGACCCCGCGGCGGTGGCGATCTCGAGGCCCCGGAAGAAGAGGACGAACGGGACGGCACCCCCGACGAGCCCGATGAGCGCGAGGCGACCCCAGTCGACCGGGCGTAGCCGGTCGCGCAACGAGCGGCCCGCGACGATCGCGAACGGGACCAGGAGGAGGGCCACGAGGCCGTTGCGCCACGTGACGAACGCGTCGGAGCTCGTCCCCTGGACGGCGTACGAGTTGATGAACGTCGAGACGCCGCTCACCACCGCCGTCGCCAGGACGAGGAGCACCCCGGGACCGACCCATCGACGGGAGGAGGAGACGCCGGTCGACATGTTCGAGCGTTCGAGGCAGGGGGTAGCGGGTTTTCAGCCTTCCCGTGGCGCGAGCGCAGAACGTCCCGGGCGGACCCCCTCGCGCAGGGGAGGGATCTCCGGGGATGGGGCCGGGGCGGACTCGGACCGGGCCATCTCGCTCAGCGTGCGCGCGTAGCGAAGGGCCTCGCGGGCTTCGGCCTCGGGGAGCCGCTGGGTCGCGAAGCCGGCGTGGACCAGGACGAAGTCGCCGGTCCGGGCCTCGGGGAGGTAGAGGAGCTGGACCGTCTTCACGATCCCGTCGAAGTCGACCTGAGCGCATCGTGTCGCCGGATCGCGTTCGTCGATTGTCACGATGCGTCCGGGGATCGCGAGGCACATGATCGGTGCATCCTGCGCCCACGGCGCACCGGCGGGAGCGCTCGGACGCCTATCAAGCCTCGGAACGGTCCGTCGGGAGGTGCTCTTCGAGCTCGTCCAGGTCGACGCTCACGAGGACGACCCCCTGGGCCCGCGGGTCGGTGAGGTCCCGGGATGGGTCGACCGTCAGGCGGGCGCCTTCGGCTCCGGTTCCGTCGGTGATGCGCGGCCACAGCTCGCGCAACGTGGCGTCGGTGAGATGCGAGAGGGCGCCGACCCATAATCGCACGCCGCGGACGCGTCGGGGGGCGGCCGATCGGGCGAGCTCCTCGAGCTTCCGTCGTAGGTCGCGGGCCAGCGCCTCCTCATGCATCCTTCGTCGCCTCCTCGAGGATGCGCTCGGCCACCGGTCGCACCTGCGCCCGCACCGCCGGGCTCATCGGATCCCCCAGGGAGAATGAGCTCGCCTCGACGCCGAGGATCGTGAGCCGTTGCGGGAGTCGACCCAACGACCCGGCGAGGTCGACCACATCCCGGAGTGCGAGGCCGTGGCTCGACGGCGCCCCGAGCTCGCGCGGGATCGGCTCCGTGCGGGCGTCGCGCACGTGGAGGGTACCGGGGGCCGCCCCCGAGACGACGGCGTCCACGATCCACGAGATCGTCACGCCCTCCCAGAGGTCGAGGAGCGCCGACGGGCCCTCGGGGCAATCGACCAGGCGCGCGGGGGAGCGTCCGGACTCTCGGAGGGTCCGCACGACGGCCGGACCGAACCCATCGTCCCCGCGGTCCACATGGCCGAGGCCCGCGACCAGGCGGCGCGTCCGCATCGGGGTCGGGAGAACCGACGCCGTCACGAGCGCTGGACGTCGAGCGTGAGGAAGTGCGTCGCGCACGAGATGCAGGGATCGTGGTTGCGGATGGCCCGCTCGCACAGGTCGGTGAGGGCGCCGTCGTCCCGGTCGAGCGATCGCTCGACGAGGTGGCGAAGGTCCTCCTCGATCCGCCGCTGGTTCTGGGAGGTCGGCGCGACGATCCTCGCCTCCTCGATGAGCCCGCTGGGCGCGACCCGATACCGGTGGTAGAGCATCCCACGCGGGGCTTCGGTGATCCACGAGGCGGTCCCGCCCGGGAACGGCGTCTCGCGTTCGACGAACGGCCGTTCGGGCCGGCGGTACGCTGCGACCAAGCGCAGCGCCTCCTCGCAGGCGTAGACCATCTCGACCGCACGGACGAGGATGCTGCGGAACGGGTTGCGCACGACCGGCTCGAGACCGACCTCGCGGACGATCGCGGTCGCGCGCGGCCCCAAGTGATCGTGGTTGAGGGCGTAGCGCGCGAGCGGACCCACGAGATAGGCGCCCCCGCCACGGCGCTGCGCGTGCAGGGCGTTCGAGTGCGGGACATGGACTTCCTCGATCGCCTCCTCGAACCGGTCCATCGGAAGGTCGAGACCCCGGTTCGACACGACGCGTCCCTCGTTCATCGGATACTCCGTGGGGTGGCGCAGGGCGACGAACTCGTACTCCTCGTCGACCGACGGGAACTCGAGGGCGGCGGCGAAGCGGACGGTCGCTTCGGCGATCGTGAGCGCGTCGGTGAGCGCCGGACGCAGATCCTCGAGCTCCTCGCGCGTCGGGCACCGGTAGAACCCTCCGACCCGCACGTTCACCGGGTGGATCTCGCGTCCCCCGACGAGGGTCATGAGCGCGTTGCCCGCCTTCTTGAGCGCAAGGCCGTCCTGGACCATCTTCGGGTGGTCCTTCGCGAGATGGATCGCATCGGGGTAGCCCAGGAAGTCCGGAGCGTGGAGCAGGTAGACGTGCAGGGCGTGGCTCTCGATCCATTCCCCGCAGTAGAGTAGGCGCCGCAGCGCCCGGACCGGTTCGGGGACCGCCAGCCCGAGCATCGCCTCCATGGCGTGGCAGCTGCTCATCTGGTAGGCGACCGGGCAGATCCCGCAGATGCGTGCGGTGATGTCCGGCGCCTCGGCGAAGTGACGCCCGCGCAGGAACGCCTCGAAGAACCGCGGCGGCTCGAAGATCCGCAGCTCCACGTCCTCGACGCGCCCGTCCGCCACGCGGACCCGCAGGGCTCCCTCGCCCTCGACGCGCGCGAGGTAGTCGACGGAGATCGTGCGCTCGCTCACGCGCGCGCCTCCGGTTCCGGGATCGCGTCGCCGGCCGCACGAAAGGCCGGGGCCTCGGTGTTGAACGTGCGGAAGGCCCGGCGCACCGCCGACGGCGCCATGCCGAGACTCTCGAGGCGTCGGATGAGCGAGGGGGCGTTCGGGTTGTCCTGCGGCCCGAAGCACCCGTAGCACCCGCGGTCGAACCGGGGGCAGATCGCCCCGCAGCCCGTCTGGGTGACCGGTCCGAGGCATGGGGTCCCTCGAGCCACGACGACGCAGACCGTCCCGCGGCGCTTGCACTCGATGCAGACGCTCTCGGACGGGACGTTCGGCGTACGCCGGTGCAGGACCGCGGCGATGACCTCGAGGAGCTGCTGCTTGTTGACGGGGCATCCCCGAAGCTCGAAGTCGACGCGTACGTGGTCGCGGATCGGCGTGGACCTCGCGAGGGTGGAGATGTACTCCGGACGCGCATAGACCGCGCGGCGGAACTCGTCGATGTCGCCGAAGTTCCGAAGGGCCTGGATGCCGCCCGCCGTCGCGCATGCGCCGATCGTCACGAGGAACTTCGACTGCGCACGGACCTCCTGGATCCGGTGGAGATCCTCGGGGGTCGTGACCGAGCCTTCGACCAGGGTGAGGTCGTAGGGACCGTCCAGGACCCGGCTCGAGGCCTCGCGGAAGTTCGCGATCTCGATGGCGTCGGCGAGCGCGAGGAGCTCGTCCTCGCAGTCGAGCAACGCGAGCTGGCATCCATCGCAGGAGGCGAACTTGACCACGGCGAGGCGCGGACGCCCTCCCGGCGGCATGCTATACCTCCCGGGTCGCGAGGAGCCCGCGGACGTCGCGGTACGGGAAGATCGGTCCCTCGCGGCAGAGGAAGTAGGGGCCCATCTGGCAGTGACCGCACTGGGCGAACGCGCACTTCATGTTCCGCTCGAGGGAGAGGTAGATCGCGTCCTCCGCGATCCCCCGGCCCTCGAGCGCCTGCGCGGAGAAGCGCATCATCACCTCGGGGCCGCAGAGGAGGGCGATCGTGTTCTTCGCGTCGAACCGGCAATCGGGAATCCGTTGGGTGACGAGGCCGACGTCGCCGTACCAATCGCGCCCCGCCGCGTCGACCGTGACCTGGACGCGGAGGTCGGGCCGTTGCCTCCACGATTGGATCTCGGCGTAGTAGACGAGGTCCTTCGGGGTCCGGGCGCCGTAGATGACCTCGATCCGGCCGAAGCGCTCGCGGTGCCGAACGAGGTCGAGGAGGACCCCCCGCAGCGGGGGCAAGCCGAGACCGCCGGCGATCACGACGACGTCCTTTCCGCGGGCGGCCTCGAGCGGCCATGCCGACCCATAGGGACCGCGGACGCCGAGCGGGGACCCCGGCGCGAGCGCGGCGAGCGCCGCGGTCACGTTGCCGGCCGACCGCACCGTGTGGGTGAGCTCGCCCGTCGCCTCGGGATCGCCGCTGATCGAGATCGCGGCTTCCCCGACGCCGAAGGCGTAGAGCATGTTGAACTGGCCCGGGCGGAACGCGGGAGCCGTCGCGCCGGGTGAGGCGCCGAGGACCAGGGTGACGGTATCGGACGTCTCCACGGCGCGGCGCCGGACGACATACGGGGAGGGCGCGTAGGGATGGGCGCTCGCCACGGTGACGCCGGGGAGCATGGCGTCAGACTCCGTGCAGGCTGAGGAGTTGGAGGCGGAGGTTGTCGAGCCGCTGGGCGATCACCGGCAGGAGCCGGGAGAGGAAGCGGTACCCCTCTTCGGGGTGGCTCTCGAAGCGGCGTCGCAGGGCGTCGGCGTCGAGGACGAGCGTGCGTGTCGGCTTGAGGGCACGCGCATCGATGGGCCAGCGGTGCGGCGGGATGAGCCAGGCCCACCCGACCACTTCGCCCGGTCCGACGGTCTGGGTACTGAGGGGGGGCGTGGCCGGTGCGACCACTTCGAGGGAGACCTTGCCGGAGTAGACCAGGAAGAACTCCCGGGCCGCGTCGCCCTCCCGCACGAGAAGCTCGCCGGTCCCGTACCTCCGGCACTCCGATCGATGGCCGATCGCGGTGAGGAAGTCCGGGTCGAAGCCTCGAAGGAACGGATGGTCCTCGAGGACGGGGGATGGGTCCGCCGTCACGCGTGCGCTCATGGCGGGACCGTCCCAGGTTTCGGTCCGACCGGGTGGGTCCGGATCGCGGCGACCTCCTCGGTGATGTCGATCCCGACCGGGCACCACGTGATGCACCGGCCGCATCCCACGCACCCGGACGAGTCGAACTGGTCGTGCCACGTGGCGAGCTTGTGGGTCATCCACTGGCGGTAGCGGGACATCGTCGTCTTCCGTACGCTCACGCCGTGCAGCTGGCTGAACTCGCTCGTGAAGCATGAGTCCCAGCGTCGCCAGCGCTCGACCTTCTGCTGGTCGAGCGACGGGACCTCCTCGGTCGTGCTGCAGAAGCACGTCGGGCAGGCCATCGTGCAGTTCGTGCACGATAGGCAGCGTTCCGCGACCACCTCCCAACGCGGATGCTCCGCGTTCCGGACGAGGAGGTCGCGGATCCCCTGGGTGTCGAGGACGCGGCCCATGTTCGCCGCGGCGCGGTCCACCGTGGCCTTCGCCGCCGTACGGTCCGAGGGCGTCGCCGGGGTGAGCGGAACGCCCGCTAGGACGCGCGCCCCCTCCGCCGAGCCGACCCGAAGGAGGAATCGGTGCGCGTCCTTCGTCAGGAGCTCCGTGAGCGCGAGGTCGAATCCCGCGTCGACCTGCGGACCGGTTCCCATCGAGACGCAGAAGCAGGTCGCCCCCGCCTGGCCGCACTCGACCGCGATCCTCAGGATCCGGGCCCGGCGCGCCCGGTAACCGGGGTCGGCCATGCCCCCCTCAAAGACGCGATCCTGAATGGCGACGGCGGCGAGCTCGCACGCGCGCATGCCGAGGAAGGCGAGCGGCGGGCCCTCGACGGCCTCGGGAGTCACTTCGAAGGAGGTCGCGGTCCGGCGGGCCGTCCACAGCTTCTCGTGGCTCGGAAAGAGGTACTTCTTCCAGCTGTGGGGACCCACGTTGTACCCGAACAGCGCGCCATCGTCGCGCCGCTCGAGACGGTACGTCCCCCCCTCCTGGCGGTCCGTCCAGCCGATCGGCAGGTCGGACTCCTCGCGAAGGTCGCCGTACACGATCGCGCCGTCCCGCACCGTCGGGCCGATCACCCGGTAGCCGCTCGATCCTAGCGCACCCAGGAACGCGCCGAATTCCGCTCGTTCGAGCAGGTAGGTCCCGCCCACCGTCAGTGCGCCCATCGAATCGGTCCGCTCCGATCGACCGGAGCCGGACGATCGTCCCCATGGGCCGACGCGGGGATATTCTTGCTGGTGGACCCGGGTTGAGCCGCGCACGAGCCCGCCCGCGCCGGCGGTCCGCCGACCCTAAATCGCGCGTCCGCTTGGCGCGGTGATGCCGCCACGATCTCCCGAGCCCTCCTGGGTCGATTGGCTCACCCGTTGGGACCGGATGCAAGAAGGATACAACCCGCAACGCGAGCGCCGCTTCCAGGCGATGTTCGACCTTCTCGCCGCTCAGCTGCCGGTCCGTTTTCGCGCCCTCGACCTGGGGTGCGGTCCGGGGTCGACCTCGAAGCGCCTCCTGGAAAGGTTCCCTCGCGCGCACTCGGCCGCCATCGACTTCGACCCCGTCGTGCTCCGCGTGGGCCGCGGCGCTTTGGGCGACCAGGGGGGACGCCTGGCCTGGGTGGAGGCCGACCTCACGTCCGCCGACTGGACGCGATCGCTCCCGGGGAGGAGGTTCGACGCCGCCGTGAGCACGACCGCCTTGCACTGGCTCTCCCCGGCCGGCCTTCGGCGATTGTATCGCGACCTTCACCGCATCGTCCGACCCGGCGGGCTCGTTCTCAACGGCGACGTGATGCCGTTCGGCCCGAGATACGCCGCGCTCGCCGAACTCGCGAAGAAGGTCCATGCCGCCCGTGTCGCTCGGGGACCTCCCGGGGATCGACGGAACTCGTGGGACGCGTGGTGGAACGGGCTGCGCGCCGAGAGGTCCCTCGTCGCCGAGTTCGCCGAAAGGGATCGTAGGTTCCCCCACGCCCATCACGACGATCGTCCCCCGGGCGTGGACGTGCATCTCCGGGCGCTCCGGTCCGCCGGATTCCGCACCCCGGCGGTTGTCTGGGAGGACCTCGAGGACCGGATCGTGATCGGACTCCGGTAGCATCGGCGCTCCCCGGCCTCCCGCCCGTCGCGCGCGGGAGCGGAGAACCCCGCTAGGGTCGTGCTGAGGGGTCGTGGGCGAACCGATATCCCTCTCACCGACGTCGGGGGCGAGCGGAACGGTGCTTCGGCGTGGCGGGGAGCGGAGTCCGCACGGCACCCGGAGCCCCGGGGATCGCTCCGTTCTGGACCCACAGTAACAAGCAGGGCGTGGGGACCGCCTACTCGTCCGACAGCCGGCTGTGGTTCACGTTATGGCGCGGCATCGTCACCGAGACGTACTATCCGACGATCGACCACCCGCAGCTGAGGGACCTACAATATCTGCTCCTCGAGGAGGGCTCGGCCTTCTACGAGGAAAAGCGGAACACGGAGTCGGTGATCGAGCGCCTCTCCGACCACGCCTTGGGCTACCGGGTCACGAACACCGAGCCCGGGGGTCGTTTCGTGCTCGAGAAGACCGTCATCGGCGATCCCCACCTTCCCTGCCTGCTCATGCGCACCCGCCTCACCCAGCCGAAGGGGGCGAAGCCGCTCCAGCTCTTCGCCCTCGCGGCCCCCCACCTCAACTTGGGGGGATGGGGGAACCACGCGCGGGTGATCGACACCGTCGGACGACGCGTCCTGATCGCCGAGAAGGACGGCTTCGCCCTGGCCCTCTCGCCGAGCCTACCGTTCGGACGGACGTCGGTGGGGTACGTCGGGGCAAGCGACGGCTGGACCGACCTCGCCCGTCACCTCGCGATGACCTTCGACTTCGACGACGCGCCCGACGGCAACGTCGCGCTCGTGGGCGAGATCCCGTACGTGCCGGGCGAGGAGTTCACGCTCGCCCTCGCGTTCGGCCGGAGCGTCGCCGGCGCGGTGAGCACCCTCTTCCAGTCGCTCGGGACGGAGTTCGACCGGCACCTCGGTCGTTTCCTCGAGCAGTGGGAGCGTCTGCGCGCCCACGAGAGCCCCCTCCGCCGCGTGCCTCCCGGAGCCGACGCCCTATACCACGTCAGCCACAGCGTGCTCGCCGCCCACGAGGACAAGGTCTTCCCGGGATCGTACATCGCCTCGCTCTCGATCCCTTGGGGGGCGTCGAAGGGCGACGAGAACCGCGGAGGCTACCACCTCGTATGGACGCGGGACATGGTCAACACCGCGACGGCGCTCCTCGCCGTCGGAGAACGCGAGAGCCCACTGCGCACGCTCATCTATCTCGCGACGAGCCAGCAGGCGGACGGCGGCTTCCCGCAGAACTTCTGGGTCGATGGGACGCCCTACTGGCGCGGGGTCCAGCTCGACGAGGTCGCGTTTCCGATCCTCCTCGCCTGGAGGCTCAAGGACACGGGCGCGCTGCAGGCGTTCGATCCGTACCCCATGGTCTGCGCGGCCGCCCGATACCTCATCGAGCGCGGTCCCGCGACCGAGCAGGAGCGGTGGGAAGAGGTGTCGGGGTACTCCCCCTCCACCCTCGCGGTCCATATCGCCGCGCTCGTCTGCGCCGCGGAATTCCTGCGCGCCCGCGGGGACCGCAGGACGGCGGCGTTCCTCGAGGAGTACGCCGACTTCCTCGAGGCGCACATCGACCGGTGGACCGTGACCCATCACGGGACCCTCGTCCCCGGTCTCCCGCGACACTACGTTCGGATCCTCCCGGTCGCGGTCGACGACCCGTCACCCTCCGAGGACCTCGACGCGGCCGTCGTCCGGCTGAAGAACATCCCCGAGGGCGAACCGTCGGAGTTCCCGGCCCGAGAGATCGTCGACGGGGGCTTCCTCGAACTCGTCCGCTACGGCGTCCGTCGCCCCGACGATCCGGTCGTGGTCGACTCGGTGAAGGTCCTCGACCGCATCCTCAAGGTCGATACGCCGTTCGGCCCCGCGTGGCACCGCTACAACCACGATGGGTACGGCGAGACCCCCGATGGAGGTCCGTACGCCGGGGCCGGTGTCGGCCGTGCGTGGCCCCTCCTCACCGGCGAGCGTGGCCACTTCGAGCTCGCCGCCGGCCGCGACCCGGCGCCGTACCTTGAGGCGATGCGGGGGTTCGCCACCCGCGCCGGGTTGCTGCCCGAGCAGGTCTGGGACCGGGAAGATCGCCCGGAGCTCCACCTCGAGATCGGGCGACCGACCGAGTCGGCCCTGCCGCTCGCGTGGTCGCACGCCGAGTACCTGAAGCTGGCCCGCTCCGCGTCGGACGGGAGGGTGTTCGACCGCATCCCGATCGTCGCGGCACGCTACGCGCACCCACGGCCTCGCACCGTTCATGTGTGGAAGCTCAACCGCCAGGTCCGCGAGGTGCCCCCGGGGGCGACCCTGAGAGTGATCGCGAGCGAGGCGTTCACGCTCCATTGGTCCTCGGACGGGTGGGCGACCATCCAGGACACGTCGTCGACGGCGACGGGGCTCCATCTCGAGTACGCCGACGTCGCGGTCGCGGAGCGTGGGACGGGGACGCTCGTCTTCACGTTGCACTGGACCGCTCCCGATCGTTGGGCCGGCCAGGACTTCACGGTGCGTGTCGGGCCTTCGACCGCTCCCTTCTGAGCGTCGAGGGGGCGCACCGACCCTCGCCTCGGCCGGCGAGCGAGGAACATCCGAAGCCTGAGGCGCCGTATCCCTCCCCGGCGAAGTGGACGGATCCGAACACGCCGGCATGACCGTGCGTGGATCGACTTCCCATCCCCCAGGGGCATGGATCGGGTTCGCCATGGACCGATGAGGCACGGACCCCCACCATTTCATCGCAAGGAAGCGTCCCGGCCACGCGCATCGGCCACCGTCCCATCACGTCGATCACCACCGACGCCACGCTCCGGAAGCACGTCGAGAACACCCGCGACCCGCGGTCACTCGAGGACCAAATCGGCCTACCTCGTCCCGGCACGGCCGAGCACCGGCCCCGTTCCCCCGCCCGAGGGGCCGATGCTCGGACGAACTCGAGCCCGCTCGCCCTGGCGGGCCGAGCGCGGGAGGGCGCGGAGACGCACCGCCACCCCACCGACCTCCGGCCGAGCGACGCCGGTCTGCTCCCCCGACTCCCTCCCCTCCATCGAGGGCCGGTTGCCCTCTTCTTGCTCGATCACGGGACGCGTCCTCGGGGCCCAGGAAAGGGCTCGGGCGATGGGAAACGATGTAATAGGGGGTCCTCACATCACAGGGAAGGGACGATCGTGGAACTCGAGACGCTCAAGGGGATCGTGCCGGCGGTCCTCGCCACGCTGGGGGCGGGCGAATCGATCTACTGCGAGCACGGCATCATGCTCTACAAGGACCCGACGGTCACCGTCGGGCGCAAGACGATCCAGTCCGGCGGAATGTTCCAGACGATCAAGCGCACCACGGTGGGGGGCGTGCCGTACTTCCTCACCGAGTTTTCCGGTCCGGGGAGCGTCGCCTTCTCGCGGGACGGGGTGGGCGAGGTCCGGGACCTCGACCTCGCCGCCAACGAGACGATCGATGTCGCGGAGGGCTCCCTCGTATGCGCCGAGAACCGCATCCCCTACGACATGATCTACGTGCAGGGGACCCACCGGATCGGACGGATGATGGGGTTCTGGATGGACCGCCTCGTCGGGCCGGGCAAGATCGCCCTGCACGGCTACGGCAACATCATCTCGATGACGCTCGCGCCCCACGAGAAGGTGACATGCGACTACGGCGCGCTCCTCTACAAGAGCGCGACCGTCGAGGCGAAGTCGCTCAACCTCCCGTTCGGCTCCGGCCTGCTCGGGAAGATCGAGGCGTACGAGGTCCTCGAGCTCGTCGGCCCGGGCAAGGTCGCGCTCCAAAGCATCGATCCCAAGAAGCCCCACACGTAAGCAGGAGAGAACCAACATGCCGGTACCCGAGGAGTTCGTCAAGAAGCGGACCGAGGTCACGATCAGCCGCGCCGCCCTCAAGGACATCAACTGCCGCAGTTGCGGAGCGAAGATCTCCCCGCAGAACATCTCCGGCGGGTTCGCGAAGTGCGAGTACTGCGGCGGCACCTACGCGCTCGACGTCGCCGCGTCGAGCTGAGGACCCACCTTGAAGGCGGAGACGGTCGGCGCGATCACCCCCGCGGTCCTGGTCCAGCTCGCCCCCCGAGAGAAGATCCTCGCCGCCCACGAGATCATGCTCCACATGGACGGCGAGGTGAAGATCGCGCGCAAGACGATGAAGCAGCTGGGCGTGAGCCGCACCCACCTCCTGGGCATGCAGGCGATGGGCGACGCCGAGGAGGCGTACTTCTTCGCCGAGTTCGAGGGCCCCGGGAACGTCACGTTCTCGCGGGACAAGGGCGGCGAGGTCCGCATCCTCCCGCTCGCCCCAGGCCAGACGGTGCGCCTGCGGGCCGGCCACCTCATCTGCTTTGACGAGACGGTCCGCTACAACCCGATCCTTCTCGCCCGCTGGGTGGTCCAACGGGGCTCGGAGCAGGAAACGCAGCATCTCTTCGTCGACGAGCTCACCGGGCCCGGGACGATCGTCTTCCAGTCGTACGGGAACATCCTCACGATGACGCTAAAGAACGGTGAGGGGATCCGCACGTCGACGGACGGCCTTCTCCTTTCCTCGCCGACGAACGGGGTCCAGGTCGCCTGGCAGGTCGCCGGGATGGGCGTCGGAACCACGTCGCAAACACCGGTCCTGACGGTCCAGGGCCCCGGGCTCGTCATGGTCCACAGCGGGGGGTGAGGCGCGACATGCAGGTGAGCGTCCAGGGCGACTTCATCCCGACCGCCCTCGTCCAGCTGGCGAACGGCGAGGAGATCTTTTGCGAGGGAGGGCTCATGGTCTATAGCGATCCCACGATACGGCTCGGGATCCGTCCGTTCACCCAGGGCGGGATCGGTCAGACGCTGCGTCGTACCATGGTGGGGGGTCTGCCGTTCTTCCTGCACGTCTACCAGGGACCCGGGTACGCCGCGTTCAGCCGCTTTCGGCCGGGGGAGGTGCGCACGCTCGAGCTCGCCGCGGGCCAGACCGTCGACATCGCCGAGCACTCCCTCCTGCTCGCGTCGGGCGGGGTGCAGTACACCACGTTCTACGTCGCGGGGACCGGACGGATCGGTCGGCTCATCGGGTTCTGGATGGACCGTCTCACGGGACCGGGAACGGTCGTCTACCACGGCCACGGCGACATCCTCGGTTTCGACCTTAAGCCGGGCGAGGCGATGGACATCGACCACGGCGGGCTCCTCCGCAAGGACGGTACGGTCAACGTCAAGGCGTTCAACCAGCCGTTGGGCCAGGGCCTGATGGGCCACGCGCTCAGCTTCGAGGCCCTCCACGTGGAGGGTCCCGGACGCCTCGAGCTACAGACGGTCGACCCGACCCGTCATCTCGGCGGGGACGAGGCCGCGCCGGCGGCCGCCGCGGCGGCGAAGCCGGCCCTCTCCTTCGGTGGGGGCAAGCCCCAGATCTCGTTCGGCGGGTTCCGCATCGGGTAGGCGTCGTCGTCCGACCGCGACCCCATCGCGCGTACGCCGTCCTTCCGGCGGCCCTCGCCGTTTATGAGGGAGGAGCCGCCTCGGAACCGGCGATGATCGCGATCGCCGACGTGGCCGTCGTCGTGTCCGACGCCCGCGCGTCCGCCCGGTGGTGGCGCACCCGACTCGGATTCGCGACCCATACGATCGGGGGGAGCGGGCATGCGGTCCTCGTCGCGCCCCCGGGGGAGCGTTTCGTCCTCCACCTGTGCGAGGGGTTCAGCGCGCTCGAGCCGGGGAACTCGGGGATCGCCTTCGTGACGGACGAGATCGACGCGCTCGTCGCGCGGATGCGTCGCGCGGGCGTGACGTTTCCTCAGCCGTTGCACGAGGAGGGGTGGGGTCGTTCGGCGAAGTTCGCCGACCCGGACGGGAACGTCTTCGGGCTCCTCGGGGTGCCCGCGCCGTTCGTGCAGCGGACGCTGCGCCTCACGGCGACCCCGCGGCGGAAGCCGTCCGAGCGCCCTCGTCCCGCGCGCGGGCGCGCCCGTAGGACGTCACGGCGAGCACCGGGTCGGCGCGCGTCGGCGCGCGCGGCGTCAGGTTCATGAGACGGTCGAGGGTGCCCCCCTCACGCGCGCGCACGAGTACGACGTCGGACTTCATGTCGATTGGGCGAGCGAGACGTTCGACGGCGTCGTGACGGTCCATCTCGCCGAGGCGGCCGAGGTGGTCGAGCTGGACGCGGCGGGACTGACCGTGCGGTCGGTCGCGCTCGAGGGACGCCCGTGCGCGTTCTCCACCGACGAGGCGCGACAGAAGCTCGTCGTGCGACCGGGGCGCACCGGCGACGTCGCGCTCACGCTCGACTACTCGGGCAAGGTCCGACGCGACGTGATGAACGGGTTCTACGTCTCCCGGTTCGGGGACGGCAAGCTGTTCACGACCATGATGCAGCCGTTGGGCTGCCGCTGGCTCTTCCCGTGCGCGGACCACCCCGCCCAGAAGGCGGTCCTCCGGCTCACCGTGACGGCCGACGCGAACCTGACCGTCATCGCGAACGCGGAGGTCGACGGCGTGGACGAGCGCGACGGCCGCAAGGTCTGGAGGTTCGCCCCCACCCCGAAGATGTCGACGTACCTCGTCTACCTCGGGATCGGGCCGTTCGACGTGGCGTCCACGGCCGACCAGGGCCGCCGAGTGTCGGTGGCGACGGCGCCCGGCAAGGCGCCGGAGGCGGAACGCGCCCTTCGGATGGCCGGTCCGATCGTGCGGGCGTACGAGGAGTACTACCGCCTCCCCTACCCCCTCCCCAAGCTCGACCTCATCGCCGTGCCGGATTTCTGGGCCGGCGGGATGGAGAACTGGGGAGCGATCACGTTCCCGGAGATCGGCCTTCTCTGGGGGGAGGCCACGAGCCCGAGCGTCCTCCGCTGGGCGATCGAAACGCTCTCGCACGAGATCGCCCACCAGTGGTTCGGCAACCTCGTCACGATGGAGTGGTGGACGGACATCTGGCTCAACGAGAGCTTCGCGACGTTCGTCGCGGCGAAGATGCAGGACCGCCTGCACCTGCGCGCCGACGCGTGGGCCGAGTTCCTCATCCGCGCATCGCCCGGGTACTTCGCCGATTCGCTCCGGTCGACGCACCCGGTCAAGTTCGAGGTCCGCGATCCCTCCGAGATCAGTCAGAACGTCGACGACATCACCTACTTCAAGGGCGCCAACATCGTCCGGATGATCGAAGGGTACCTGGGGGAGGAGACGTTCCAGCGGGGGGTCTCCGCCTACCTCTCCCGCTTCCAGTTCGGGAACGCGCGGGGCGAGGACCTTTGGGCGGCGCTCGAAGAGGCGTCGGGGCAGCCCGTCCGCTCGGTCATGAGCGCATGGATCGAGCGACCCGGGTTGCCCGTCGTCGAGGTCCGGATCCGCGGAGGCGCAATCCACCTTTCCCAGCGGAGGTTCTCCTTCCTCCCCGTGTCCGATCCGCCGGCCGCCTGGCCGATCCCGCTCACCCTCGCGGTCGACGGCGCCGCGCAGCGGGTGTACCTGGAGAGCCCGACCCTCGACGTGCCATGCCGCTCGCCCGAGGGCGTCGTGGTCAATCCCGGCCGCCGCGCGTTCATCCGCGTGTGGTACGACGCGGAGACCCGCACGCGCCTGCTCGCGCGCCTTCCGGCCCTCGCCCCCCTCGATCGTTGGGCGTTCCTCAGCGACTCGCTCGCGTTCCTCCTCGCCGAGGACATCACCCTCGAGGACTTCCTCAACGCCGTCCGGGCGGCTCGGGGGTCGAGCGACTATCCGAGCGTCATCGAGACCCTGGGCGGGTTGCACTTGCTCCGTCCCTTCCTCGGGGACGTGCCGGCCTTCCGCAAGGCCTACACCGACTTCCACCGCGCCCAGCTCGTCCGCCTGACCCTCGAGGACCGCGAGGGCGAGCCGGACAGCGACCCCATCGTCCGTCAGGCGGCGGCCACGGGTCTCGCCCACATGGATCCCGAGTTCGCGCGGTCGTTCGCCGGCGGCTACCACGAGATGGCCAAGGTACCGGTCTCGCTGCGCGCCGCGGTCGCGACGGCCTTCGCCCGCCAGGGCGGACCCGGCGTCCTCGACACGCTCTTCGCCCAGATCCGCTCGCTCGAGAGCGACGACGCCGCCGAGCGAGCGGCGTTCGCCCTGGGCGCGCTCCCGACCGAGGCGCTCCTCGCGGAGGCGCTCGACCGCTTGCGGGCCCCCGGAGTGCGGACGACGCACATCTGCTACATCGTGCGGAGCATCGCCGCGAACCCGCTCGGCCGCCGCGCGGCGTGGGATTGGCTCACGGCGAACCTGCGCGACTACGAGAAGCGGGCCGAGGGGAGCTGGTGGTTGTCGAACCTGCTCGCGAGCACGATTCCCACGGTCGGCCTCGGCCGCGAGCCGGAGGTGACCGCGTTCTTCGAGCGCGAGAAGTTCCCGGAGGGAAGCAACGGCGTGCGCCGGGGGCTCGAGATGCTCGAGGTGATGGGCAAAGTGCGACGTCGTGCCCGGTCGACGCCCTGACGGCCGCGCGGGGGGCGGGGGATTCCCGTCATCGCGGCGGAGGCTGCGGCGACGACCGGCGGACCATCCACGCGACGTAGGTGGTGGGAAGGCTCTCTTCCGGCCGCTCGCGGCACTCGGTGCGATGCACGAGGAAGAGCGGCTCGAAGGTCTCCACCACCTCCGCGAGCGACGGCCGATGGGGAGGCCCCATCTCGGCGGTGCTCTCGCGGCCGATCCAGCTCAAGAGGAAGCGGGCGCCCGGGACCATCACGCGGGCGACCTCGGCCGCGTACTCCGCTCGCCGGTCGATCGGGAGCGTGTGAAAGCACCCGTGGTCGAGGGCCGCCGAGAAGCTGTCGCCGAAGAACGGGAGCGCGAGGACGTCGCCCGCGTGCACGTGGACGACCACACCCGCCTCCGCGGCCCGTCGACGGGCCGCGCGGACCGCTCCCGGGGAGAGGTCGAGGCCATGGACGACAAAGCCGGAACGGGCGAGGAAGAGGACGTTCGAACCGGCACCGCATCCGATATCGAGGACCCTACCGGAGGGAACGAAGAACGCCGACCGCACGGCCTCGCGGACGACGGGGGAGGGCTCGGGGTCGAACCACGGAAGCTCCTCGTACGGCGTCGCGTCGTAGGTCGTCTTCCAGTGGGCGCGGTCCACCGGCGAACTCCCTCGCCCACGGCGCCGCGACCGCGAGGTCGGCGAGGTCTTGGGCACGGAGGTCCCGACTCCCGGACCACCACCATTCCCTGATTCCTCTTCCTCTTTGGGGTGGGACCGGCGGGGGATCGACGCGACCGCCCCTCCGAGCCCTCGCTTTCGGAAACCACTTGAGGCGCCGGCGATGCCTAAGGCGCGAGTTGGTGGCGATGCCGGTGTACGTCGCGCTGCTTCGTGCCGTCAATCTGGGGGGTCCTACGACCCTCCGCATGGCCGACCTCCGGGCGATGGCGACCCGGTTGGGGTTTACCTCGGTGACGACCCTCCTGCAGAGCGGGAACCTCGTCTTCGGCTGGGAGAAGGCCCGGGACGAGGAGCTCCTCGAGCGACGCATCGAGACCGCGACGGCCGAAACGTTCGGCATCACGACGGACGTCCACGTCCGCCGAGCGGAGGCGTGGGCCGAAGTGGTCGAGAACAACCCCTTTGGGCGCGAGGCGAAGGAGGACCCGGCGCACCTCGTGGTCGTGGTCGTTCGATCGGCCCTCAAGCCCGGCCGCGTCGCCGAGCTCGAACGACGGATCACGGGGCGCGAACGCATCCGATCCGGTGGCCGTCACCTGTACATCGTGTATCCGGATGGGATCGGACGGTCGAAACTGACGACCGCGTTGATCGATGCTGGGCTCGGGGTGCGAGGCACCGCCCGCAACTGGAACACGGTGGGGAAGATCCTCGCGGCGAGCCGCGCGGTGGCGGATTCGGGGACACGTGGGCCCGACACGCGCCGACGCGCTCCGCATCGGTCCTGAGGCGGCCGCCGCTCCGGCGCTCGGACCGTCCTCCGAGCCGCTTGCGCCGGCGGACCGGAGAAGGTTCCGGCACGATCCGCGGCCGGGCTCGAACGGAAGGGCATCCCGCGGTTCGCGACGAAGAGCGACGGATTCAGATCGGCCTCCCCATGGGCCGGCGAAGTCGGCGGGGCCGCCACGGTGCGATGGCCCTCGGGAGGGACCCGTGTGGCGCTTCTCGCGGGTCCGCGACCTTTTCCCCCGGGCCCCCTTGCCCGGAACGACGCCTCCACCGGCTCCCACGTCACGATCATGCCCACCGACATCCCACCTCCACGGCGACGCACCGTCACGTTGAGTTCGAACGTGGCGCGGATCCCGTCGATCCACGTCCTCACTTTCGCGCTGCCGAACGGCGACGCACTCGCGTTCCTTCCCGGGCAGTACGTCACCTTCTACCTCGAGCGGAACGGGAAGACGCTCCCGCGCTCGTACTCGATCTATTCGTCCCCGAAGCGACACGACCGTTTCTCGCTCCTCATCAAGGTGGTCCCGGATGGCTTTGCCTCGCCGTACCTGTGCGGCCTTTCCTCCCCATCGAGCCTCCCGTTGAGCGTCCTCGCCCCGCTGGGGCGGTTCATCCTCCACGATCCATCGGGCCGGTCGGTCGTCCTCGTCGCGACGGGGGTGGGCCTCGCGCCGTTCCTGCCCATGCTCGAGTCGCTCCACGAGAACCATCCGGCGACCCCAACGACGCTGTTCGTGGGCAATCGGTTCGTGGAGGAGATCGTGGACCGGGATCGCCTCACGAACCTCGCGAAGGACTGGCCGAGCTTCCGCTTCGTGCCGGTCCTGTCACGCCCCCCCTCCGATGGGTCGTGGACGGGCGAAGTCGGCCACGTCGAGGACCCGGTGCGAGTTCTCTTCCCCGACCTCGCGCAGTCGGATGTCTATCTCTGCGGCGCGACGCCGATGGTCAACCAGATGCAGGAACTCGCGCTCACGTTGAACTGCCCGAAGGACCACGTCTTCGTCGATCGCTGGGGCGAGCACAGCGGGTAGCCCGATCCGTCCCGGTGGCGCGTCGACGCAGGGCGCGGGCGCCGACCGGATCGAGGCGATGTTCGTCGGGATCGCGAGCGCGGGGTGTCCGTAGGCGATCTTCCCACCCGGAGGAGGTCGAGGGATTCGACCCTCGATGTCGCGTGCGAGGTCAGGGGCCGGGACGTGGAGCATCGGTGGGGCCCCCGGAGCCGGGGCCGGCCTTCCCACGAAGGAGGGGTCCATCGATCGTTGGTCCAACGGGTCACGGGACGCAATCGAGAGCGTTTCACCGCCTCCCCGCTCCTTTCAAATGCCGAGAGCGGCTCCTGCGCGCGGGAGTCACCCGATGAGCCGGTCGACGTTGGATGTTCCGGGAGGGGAGATCGCGTACGAAGCGTCGGGGGAGGGCCGCTCGATTGTCCTGCTCCATGAGGGCATCGCCGACCGGCGGATGTGGAACCGCGAGTTCCCGCTCCTCGCCCGGGACCATCGCGTAGCGCGCTTCGACCTCCGAGGCTACGGTGGGTCGACGCCCGCGACCTCCGAGTTCTACCCGGTCCGTGATCTGTTGGCGCTCGTGGACCAGCTTCGCCTCGATCGTCCGCTGATCGTGGGACCCAGCATGGGCGGGAAGATCGCCCTCGACTTCGTCCTTGCCCACCCCGATCGAGTGGGGGGCCTGTTGCTCATCGCCCCCGGTTATTCGGGGATGGATTACGACCATGTTCCGGGAGGGAAGGCCACCTTCGAACGCGATGAGCGGCTGTCCAAGGCCGCCTCCGACGCGTGGACCGCCGGTCACCTCGACACCGCGACGGAGTACCTACGGCAATTGTGGGCCTCCGCGCTCACCGGACCCGACCTCGAGCTCTTCCGCTCCATGATCCGAGACAACGCGGAGGAGGTCTTTGAGGAGCGTTCCGGTCGGTACGAACGACGCGACGGTGGACCGGCGGCCGATCGACTGAAGGAGATCCGAGTTCCCACGCTCCTCCTGGTGGGCGACCAGGACAATCCCGCGATGCCGCATTGCGCGGACTTTCTCGGCCGGGGCATCGCGGGCGCCGAGGTCAGGCTCGTCCCGGGCGCTGACCACCTCCTGAACCTTTCCGCGCCCCACGCTTTCGACGCCGCCCTCGCCGGAGTGTTTTCCCGAATCCACGGGACTCGGACGTGATGGCGTCGGCACGCGAGATCCTTAATGACCCTCACCTCGCAACCTCTCTCCTCCGCCACGTGGCCGGCGTTCGCGCGTCTGGTCGAGAAGCATCACGGGATCTTCGGTGGGTGTTGGTGCATCTCCTTTCACCTCGATCCGAGCGGAGGAAAGCAGGGGGCCGACCAGTACCGCGCCATGAAGGAGGCGCGGGTTCGCGAGGGTCGGGCGCACGCCGCCCTCGTCTTCGACGGTCCCGAGGCCGTGGGGTGGTGTCAGTTCGGACCGACCGACGAGCTTCCGAACATCCGTAGCCGGAAGGTCTACGAGGCGGGAGCGACCGCCTATCCCGACTGGCGCATCACATGCTTCTTCATCGACCGTGAACGCCGGGGGAAAGGAATCGCGACACTCGCGCTGCGCGAGGCACTGCGCTACATCGGTCAACTCGGTGGCGGTGTTGTCGAGGCCTACCCCGAGGATTACACCGGTGAGCAGACCTCCTCCTCCTTCCTGTGCAGCGGCACCTTGGGCATGTTCGAGAAGGCGAAGTTCCGCAAGACGCGCAAGATCGCGATGCGACGGTGGGTCGTGGAGCGGAGGGTCCTCCCCGCGCGGGCGCGGGGAAGGACCCGCCGAAGCTAGGCGACCCTGCCCACCTCGAGGGCCCTACCTCCGGTCGTCGCTCAACGCTCTCGGGAGGGGCGGTTCACGGGATGTGGATATCCCTCCCGAAGGCGAGGCCAGTCCTGATAGTGGGAACGCCCCTTCGGGTGTCACCATGGGTTCCGAGCTGGAGGAAACCCCTACCGTCACCCCGGGATGGGTTACGGTCATCCACCAATGACCACGCGGTCCAGTGCGGTCACCAATCGGTCGGAGTTCGGTTCCCGGCCCCACCCGATCACCCTTCGCGAATTCGTCCAGAACCCGTGGGTACAGCCCGATGATCGAGTGCAGCTCCTCCGACTGGAGAACGCCTTCCTCATTCTCTTCGCTGTAGGGGGCCTCACGCTGGGTTCCGGCGGATTTCTCCTGGGCGGAGCTACGTGGGCCTGGGCGTCCTTGGCCCTCCCTCTCGGGCTTCTGGGGACCGGGATCGCACTGATGGGCATGGCCATGTCCTTCAACATTCGAGGGCGAGTCCGACGAGCGGTCATCGAGGAGGATCATCGAGTTCGCACCCGTCCGACGAGCCCCGCGGATCACGGAGGGTTGTCGGGCATCCCGCCCACCGGCGTGGGGCCTCCGGCGAGCGTCACGGTGGACATGACACCGTTCCTCGACGCGAGACGGCGGCAAGCGGAGAGGTACCGCCCGAGGATGCTCGTCACAGTCCTCGTCGCCGCGGTCTTGGCCGGGTTCCTCCTCCTCGAAGCGGCCGCTACGGCAAGGGCCGGCGACCTCGGCTCGGCGATTCCCCTCGCGATCATGGGGGGGCTCGTGACGATGATCGTCGTGCTGTGGATGCTGATCTTGTTCGCCCCCGATTTACCCACGCATCCCACGCGCTTGTGGCTGGATGGCTCCGGTCTTCGGGTGACGCGTAGCCGTGGCCCGGAATCCTACGTCGCGTGGGACACTCCCGGCCTTCGATTGTTCGTCTTGGACACGCGACCGTCCGTACGACGGCCCTCGACGACCGATTCGCCGGTTCTCTCGCTCTACGCGAAAGAGGTGGGCGAGATTCCGCTCACGGAGGAAGGGGCGGAGGCTCTCGAGGCCTTCGCGCGCCAGCACGGATTCCGGGTGGTCGATCTGCCTCAGGGAGAGTACGGACCCCTACCGCGACGGGCCAAGATGAGGCTCCCGTTCGGCTCGAAGGTCGCGTTCCTGACTCGACCCTAGTCCGCCGAGAAGGGGTTCAAGCGAGGGTGCACGCCGCCCTGCTCCCGCGGCGAGATTCACCGCCTGCTCGGTGGGCAGCGCGAGTCCCGTCGATGGCCGTTCCATGTCACGATGATCTGGCCTTCGTCCGACGTCGTCGTTTGATCGGTCTGAAGCGTGCGTTCACCGTCTCCATTTTGACGGCTCCAGGGTCGAACTCCTCGCCCGACTGTTCGAGGAACTCCTCTCGTGAACGGTTCTCGGGTTCGAACGTTGAAGCCTGCGGCATCCTTACGATGGCGGCGTGCCGTTAGTTGCCCCGACAGTCCCCCGGAGGGCCGCCTCTCTCCCTCCCGCCCCTGAGGCAGGGCGGTCCTCTTCTCGAGAGACATCTCGGCTTCGAGTCTAACCTCGTGCATCGATGCATCCTGAAGTCCTAGTTGCAGAGAACTCGACCGCCGCCTCGCTGGAGCAAGGCTCGGACGGCCTTGCATCTCGAGTCGTGGGTTGGGTGGCGACCTTCATCCCTGGGGTCGGAGGTTCCACCGAGATGTAATCGGGTCACTCGACGAGTAAGCCGTGATGGAGATGGGTGTCGCACCGCCCGATGGCCGTCCGGATCACGTCGTGGAGATACTCCGCGGAATCACTTGGCGGAGCCGAGACCCGTCGCCCGATCGCCGGCCGGACTCCGAGCGGAGTGACCCGCCATGGGTCCGCCGTGGGAGGAGCGCTTCTTGAGGATGGGTCCGATGGGCAAAGCGTTACGGGCCCGAGGGGGCCTG
>JBOGRS010000008.1:0-41696 GCA_050749685.1 Thermoplasmata archaeon | reverse complement strand
GTCTGGAGCGAGCTCAAGGTCCCCGTCTACCTGTATGCCGATGCCGCGCGTCGGCCGGAGCGCCGGGACCTTGCGGCGGTCCGCCACGGCGAGTTCGAGGGCATCCGGGCGACGATCGCGACAGATCTGGCCCGCGCGCCGGATGTGGGGGAGCCCGCGGTCCATCCGACGGCGGGGATCGTCGCCATTGGTGCCCGTCCCGTGCTCATCGCCTTCAACGCCTACCTCACCACGCCGGACGTCCGCGTCGCGAAGGAGGTGGCGCGCGCCCTGCGGGCCCGGGACGGCGGACTTCGCGAGGTCAAGGCCCTCGGCTTCGAGATCAGGGAGCGGGGACGCGCCCAGGTCTCGATGAACCTCACCGACTATCGCAAGACCCCGGTCCACCGCGCCCTCGAGATGGTCCGCCGCGAGGCGGCCCGCTTCGGCGTGGGCGTGGAGGAGTCGGAAGTCGTCGGCCTGATCCCCGAGGACGCGCTGTTGGACGCCGCCGAGTTCTACCTGCAGTTGAACCGTTTCGAGCGGGCGAACATCCTCGAACGCAAGGTCCGTGATCTCGCCGCGACCCCTCCCGAGGCCGCGGAGGGGGACGCGCTGGTCTCGGCATCCCTCGGGTCGTTCGTCGATCGCCTCGCCGCGCGCACCCCGACCCCCGGGGGCGGGAGCGCGGCGGCGGCGGCCGGTGCGATGGGCGTCGCACTCGGCGAGATGGCCCTCGCCTTCTCCTCGCCGGCCGAGGCTCCCGACCGCGAGCTCGCCGCGGCGATCCGCGACCTCTCCGCGGACCGGCGCGAGCTCCTCGGCCTGGTGGACCGCGACACCCATGCCTACGAGGCCGTCCGGGCCGCGCGACGTGAGCTCAAGCTCCGACCGGCCGACCCGACGGCCCGTTCCGGATGGGTCGCCGCGCTCACCCAGGCGACCGAGGTACCCCTCGAGACGGCACGGCTGTGCGAGCGCGCGCGCCGCGCCCTCGCCGCGCTGCGACCCCGCGTCAAGCCGACCCTCGTGAGCGACCTCGAGACGGGCGCGGCGCTCCTTCTCGCCGGGCGCACGGGGGCGCTCGCCAACGCGACGATCAACCTCGAGGACCTCACCCGCGCGAACGTCGCGGTGGCGCCGATCGTCGAGGAGATCCGTCGCCTTTCCGCCGGTCCTTGAGGAGGCGAGGATGATCGAGGGGATCACGCGACGGCCCGAGGTCTGGGTCAACTGCGCGGTCTCGCTGGACGGACGGCTCGCCTACGCGCAGGGCCGGCGGGCGGACCTCTCGAGCCCGGAGGACCTCGCCCGCGTCCAGCGCCTTCGGGCGGACTCCGACGCGATCCTCGTGGGCGTGGGCACCGTCGTGGCGGACGACCCGTCGTTGCGCGTCCACTGGGAGATGCTCGAGCGGCCGGCGGGGCGGGCTCCGTGGCGCATCGTCCTCGACCCGACGGGGCGCACGCCGGTGAACGCCCGGTTCCTCGACGGGTCGGTGCCCACGATCGCGGTGACGACGGACGAGTCGACGCGGTCGTGGCCGAACGCGGTGCGGGTGCTGAGGATCGGCGCCCGCCACATCGACCTCCCGCACCTCTTCCGCGAGCTCCACGACCTCGGGATCCGGCGGGTCCTCATTGAGGGGGGTGCCCGCGTGCTCGCATCGGTCCTCCGCGCCCGCCTCGTCGACCGGCTGACGGTCTACATCGCCCCGCGCCTGATCGGCGGAACGACGGCGCCCCCGCTCATGACCGGGGACGAGTGCGTCGGCCCCGACGGGGTCGTGCCGCTCCGCCGCGTCGCCGTCGAACCGCTCGGCGAGGGGATCCTCCTCACCTTCGTCCCCCCCGACGGCCCGGACCCGGCGGCGGCGCGCCCTCCTTCTTATGTGCCGCCCCGCGTGGACGCCGGCGCGAAGGAGATCACGTGAAGCTCGTCCACTTCCTGCTCGCCGACCAGTTCCACTTCGGGATGCTGACCGACGCCAACGAGTACATCGACCTCGATACGGCGTGCCGCGACTACTTCGGGGTCAATCCGACGAAGGGCGCCGACCCGAGCCGGTTCCGGGACATGCGGGCGTTCTTCGCGGGGGGCGCCGAGTCCGTCCAGATCACGAAGAAGATCCTCGACTACATCGACCGGCGACGCAAGGCGGGCTGGACGCCCCGTGCGGCGACCGGGGCGCGCTTCCTGTTCAAGTCGGAGGAGGGGGTCAAGCTCCTCGCGCCCGTCGTGAGCGGGTCGAAGATCTACTGCCTCGCGACGAACTCGCGCGGCCACCTCGCCGAGCAGGGGAAGCCCCCACCCCCGCGGCCGTACGCGTTCACGCGCTTCTTCAACAGCCTCGTCGGACCGAGCGAACCGATGATCCTGCACGACGCCGGCACCTTCCCCGACGTCGAGCTGGAGCTCGCCGCCGTCATCGGCCAGCGCGCGAAGCACGTGAGCGCCGCGCAGGCCAACGAGATCGTCGCCGGATACACGATCGCCCTCGACATGGGCTACCGGGACCTCCAGTACCCCACCGAGGGCCACGTCGACTGGGTGATGGGTAAGGGGTTCGACGCCACCATGGCCGTCGGCCCGTGGATCGTTCCGAAGGAGGAGGTCGGCGACCCCTATCCGCTCAAGATGGAGCTCAAGGTCGGGGGGACGGTCCGCCAGAGCGGCGACACGAACGACTACATCTTCCGCCTGCCGGAGGTCATCGCCCACCTGTCGAAGGGGATCACGCTCGAACCCGGCGACGTCATCTCGCTCGGGAGCCTCGGCGGCACCCCCGGCTTCGAGTTCGGCAACGCGTCGCGCAAGCTCAAGGCGGGCGATCAGATCGAGGGGTCGATCGAACGCATCGGTCGGCTGGTCATGCCGGTGCGGGCGGAAGCACCGCCTCGCCCCGCAGCAGCAGGAACAGCGCCACCGGCGTAGGCCAGCGGACGCGGTCCCCCACGGCGCCCTCGATCGGGCGTCCCGGGAACGGGTAGCGAACGTCCGCGCTCAGTTCGAGGTCGACCTCCTCGCCGGCGGGAGCGGGGGCCACGGCGTCCCGCAGCGGTTCGAAGCCATCGAGCGCATCGCGGGTGAGCGGACGGACGCAGAACCCCGTCCCCCCGTGGAGCGACCCGGGAAGGCGGATGAGTCGATGGATGTCCGTCGTCACTGGCGCGTCGGTCTCGCCCTGGACCTCGATCGCCGCCTCACGGAGGACGACCTCGAGGAGTTCCTTCGGGACCTCCCGATGGAAGACCTCGAGCGACAGTCCGTCGCGGATCTGCTGGCCCCGCCGCTCGTCCACGAGCTGGCGGGCGATCGACCTCGCCCGTCCCCGGGCGACACCGAAGCGTTCGAGCTCGGCGGCGGCCGCCGCCGCTCCGTCCCGGTCCCACCGCTCGAGCAGCTGAAGGAAGGCGCGCGTCGTCCGCCCGGTCCAGCCGGGGGCGTCCGGGGGAGCGAGACGCTTGTAGCCGCGCGTACGCCGGCTCGCGCCCGTCGAAGGTCCGCCGCCTTCGACCGGGTCGTCCGAGAGGGCGAGCCCGGAGCGGTCCGACTCGCGCCGCTCCAGAATCGCGCGGCCGACGTCCACCCCGGTGCCGAGGATGTAGTCGACGATCTCGCGGCGCTCGGGGCTCGTCAGGCGGAGGTACTTCTCGTCCCGGATGTGGACGTGGTAGCCCCGCCCACCCGAGAAGACGATCGAGGTCGCCGTCGGGTCGAGACCGAAATCCCCGACGAGGAAGTCGTCGAGGAGGTCGACGAGTCGGGCCTTCACGAGCTCGAGCTGGCCGGCGTAGTCGCGTCCGGCCGACTCCCTCAGGTGGTCCGCGTCCAGGTCGAAGATGAGGTCGGCCCCGAGCCACTCCTTGCCCGGCATCTTCGGGTGATCGGGGACGCGGTAGTACGCGGAGGAGTAGTAGACGTGCCGGGGACCCTCGCGCGCGAGGAACGCCCCGAATTCCTCCGTCGTGCGGAACGCCATGTGGCGGCGCATCGTCGTGTCGGCGGCGAACGGGAACGCCGCGAACTCCCGACGAGCGAAGCGCGGCGGGGGTTCGACCGCGACCGACTGGTAGTAGCGCAGGAAGGTGCGGCGGGCGAAGTCGAGCGAGGCTCCGCCGAGCGCGACGGTCTTCCCCATGGGGGATCACTCCACGTCGTCGATCTCGACGGGGAGGCTCGCCGACTTGAAGGCCACGTCGTCGCGCAGCCGCGCAAGCATGTGGAAGACGACCGAGTGCTCGCTCCCATGCAGGAGCATCTCGACGGCGCGCGTCGCGCGCTCGAGCTGCGATTCCTGTCCGATGAGCGCGACCGTTCCCCCGTAGACGCTCATCGAGCACCCCGAGAGTTCCTCGATCCTCTCGCGGGCGCGTCCCCCCTCCCCGATGAGGCGGGAGCGGATCCGCCAGAGCGCGGCCTTCTCCCGCTTTCCGGTGACCTCCTTAATGTTGATCACGCCGAGGTAGGTGTCGTCCTTGAGGAGGCGCTGGGCGCGCTCGGGGGCGAAGCCGCGTCCGATGGCGAGGGTGATGTCCCGGGCCTTCATCGCCGCGATCGGGTCGGTGTCGGGGGCCGCGATCCGGATCTCTCCCTCGTCCGGGTCGATCGTGATCGCGCTGCGCGTCTCGGTCTCGATGGAGCGCTTCGTCGACCCCTTCGGGCCGATGAGGACGCCCACGCGGTCCTCCGGGATCCGCACGAACAGGACCGGCATCACGCCTCCTTCGGGCCGACGCTCTCCGCACCCACGGCCGCGAGAAAGGTCGACGGACTCGTATCCACGCCCAGCCTCTTTAGGTAGCGGGCGAAGTGGCCCACATCGCGCTCGAGGAGGGAGCGGGCGATCGGATGGTCGGACGCCACCGCCGAAGCGACGTCGATCAGGACAGGAGTCTCTTCGTGCCAGAGGACGTTGTAGGGCGAAAGGTCGCCGTGGACGAGCTTCGCGTCGACGACCATCCTTCGGACTTGGTCGACGAGGTCGCGGTACAGGGCGTCCGGGTCGCCGACCACGACCTCCTGGAGGGGCGGCGACGGAAGGCCTTCCGGGGTCCCGATGAAGTCCATGACGAGCACGTTGCGGAAATAGCCGGAGGGCTCCGGGCAACGGACCCCGGCCGCCCTCAGACGGCGGAGGACCGAGTGCTCCCTCCGGGTCCACGCGTAGATCATCCTCGGATAGTTGTGGACGCTCCCCTCCCGCCGCAGTTCTTCAACGGCGTACGCCGGAAGTCGGCGGAAGACGGCGTTCCCGATGCGGTAGACCTTGACGGCCCGGAACCCGGCGCGCCCGCTCGCCCGGAACACCCCGCCCTCCTTGCCCGTGGAGATCGGGTAGTCGAGCGTATCGAACTGACCCTGCGTGACGAGGTGCGAGATCGCGAGGAGCGTCGCGTGGTCGAAGAATTCGTCGACCAGCTTGCGCTGCTGACGCTCCTTGCGCCGGTCCTCGAACCGCTCCTTGCGGCTCGGGAACATCACCTCCTCGGGACGCACCACGCCCCGGCGAGCGCTCGAGCGCCTCCATAAGGCTTTTCCCGGGGTTCGGCGAGCGATCCGCCCGGGGTCGCCGTGCCGACCGCTTCTCCCGACCGCAGGGCCTCGCCGGTGAGGTCCGTCGGTTGCCTCGAGGTAACCGGGGCTATTTGTGTCATCGAGATGTTCCGTTGGTCATGCGCCTCCTAGGGATCACCCCCACCGTGGCCGCCCCCGCGCCCTCGCGCGGGGCGGGACCGACGGGACCGGACGCCCCGTTCCGCCTCGCGCACCTCCTCGACGCCCCGGCGTCGTACGATGCGGTCTTCCGCGTCGTGCGAGGTGCAGTGCTCCACGTCCTCGGGATCGAACGACCGGGGCTCGGGCTCGCGCTCTCGAACCTTCCCCCGAGCCTGGGCGCCTACTGGCAGGTCACAGGGAACTTGATCGTCATGAACGAGGGACTCGCCCGGACGATGCGCGCGCACTCGGGTTCGGACATTGAGTACAACTCGTTCGTTTACGTCATTCTCGCCCACGAATACCTCCACGCCCTCGGATACCTCGATGAACGGTCGGTCCGCGAGGTCACGGCGCAGGTCACGCGGGCGGCCTTCGGAACCGCACATCCCGCGACGCGCATGGCCGAAGGCGACCTGTGGAGGATGTACCCGTTCCTGGCCTTCGCCCCACAAGGGGACGGCCGCCGTCTCCGCATCGTCCCGGACTTCGATCTCGCCACCACGTCGAGCTACATTCGGTAGCCCCGTCTCCCCGACGGGCGCCGTGCGAACCCGCCGTGAGACCCTGGGTCGAACCCCGGGGGCGGGACTCTCCTGAGGGTACTCGCGCCACCGTGGAAGGTTTATCATGGACCGGCGCATCCGCCCGCCGGGAATCCGTGGCGGTCGATCCACTCGGAGTCGTGCTCGTGGTGATGGGAGTCGCCCTGTTCGTGATCGAACTGGTCCATCCGGGAGCCTTTTTGCTCATTCCGGGAAGCGTTCTGCTGGTGGGCGGACTCACGTACACCTTCATCCCCGCGGTCCTCCTCCAGAGCCCGTGGGGGGCGATCCTGGTCGCCCTCGCGGCGATGCTCGCGGCCGCCGTCTCCGTGCCGGCGTACCGTCGGCTCGCCCCCGTGCACCGGCCGATGGTGAGCGCTCCCGTCTCCTTGGTCGGACGCATCGGTTTGGTGACCACGACGGTGCGCCCGAACTCCCTCTCGGGCAAGGTTCAGGTCGATTCCGAGATCTGGTCCGCGCGATCCGAGACGACGATCGCTGCCGGCACGATGGTGGAGGTCGTCGGCGGCGAGGGGGTTTGTGTGATCGTTCGACCGGTCCCCCCGAGCTCGACCACCTAGGAACAACGGACTAAAGATGGCAGACTACAGCGCGCTGATCGCCCTCGTACTGGTGCTCGTCTTCATCGTGATCGTGATCATCATTCGGGCCAGCTATGCGATCAACCCGTACCAACAAGGTGTGGTCACCGTCTTTGGTTCGTTCCGGGGCGTTAGGAACCCTGGGTTCCACTTCATCAATCCGGTCGCGCGCGTGATCAAGGTCGACATGCGCACGCAGGTGCTCGAAGTCCCCCGCCAGGAGGTCATCACCAAGGACAACTCGCCGACGAACGTCGACGCGATCATCTACATCAAGGTGGTCGACACGGCGAAGGCGATGTTCCAGGTCCAGGACTATCATGTGGCGACGGTCGCCCTCGCCCAGACAACCCTGCGGTCGATCATCGGGGACATGGAGCTCGACGAGGTCCTCTACAACCGCGAACGGATCAACACCCGTCTTCGGGACATCCTCGACCAAGCGACCGACCGGTGGGGCGTACGCGTGGAGGCGGTGGAGATCAAGGAGGTCGATCCCGTCGGTCCCGTCAAGGCCGCGATGGAGGAGCAGACCTCCGCCGAACGTCAGCGACGCGCGGCCGTGCTGCGCGCGGACGGCGAGAAGCGGAGCGCGATCCTCGTGGCCGAGGGCAACAAGCGCTCGCGCATCCTCCAGGCGGAAGGGATCCGGCAGTCGAAGATCCTCGAAGCCGAGGGGAGCCGGGTCGCGACGATCCTGGAGGCCCAGGGGGAGAGCCAACGCCTACGCGTGCTCTCGATCGGCGCCGGCACGCTCGACGCCAAAGCCCTCACGGTCCTTTCGCTCGACACCGTCGCCCGCGTGGGCGACGGTCAGGCCACGAAGATCCTCTTCCCGATGGAGTTCTCGCGACTCATGCAGGGTGCGGCCGACTACCTCGGGACGTCTCGCCAGGTGCCCGATCGCAACCTCAACTCCCTCTCCGACCTCGAGAAGTACGTGGGGAGCGTCGACGACATCCTCGGACCGATCCCGAAGCAGGAGGAGCTGATGACCGAGATCAAGACGATCGAGGATGAGATCAAAGCCGAGTCGGACGATTCCGCCGATCTCGCCTCCGGTGGGTCGAGCCGTGCCGCGTCACCGGACCTCCCCGAAACGGACGATCTTCTTCCTCCCACGCGAGCCTCGACGACGCCCGCCCCTCCCCCGGCGATGGCCCCTCCCCCCGCCCATCCGACGTCCCAACCGCCGTCGACCGGGACCACACCGTCCACCGCCCCCGATCCGAAGCGCCGCCCGCCTCCCCCGCCGACGGACGGTTAGACCGCCCGCGACGGATGGTGCCCGATAGCGCGGGTCCGTCGCGCGAGCGTAGGATCGACGCGGGGATCGCGGCGTTCAACGAAGAGGACCACATCGGTCCCGCGATCCAGTCCTTGAGCACGCAATCGCTCCCCGAGGGCGTCGCGTGGGGCACGTTCTGGGTCGTCGCGAGCGGGTGCACCGACCGGACCGTCGCTCGAGCGCGCCACGCCGCGCCCAACGTCGTTGTCCTTGAAGAGCCGAGGCGTCGCGGCAAGTCCGCGGCCGTCGCGACGATCTTCGCGCACGCGGGCGGTGACGACCTCCTCCTGCTCGACGCGGACGCACGCGCCCGCCGTGGGGCGCTTAGCGTCCTCCTCGGCGAGGCCGACCGATCGAGCGCGCCGTACGCGATCTCGGGCCGTCCGGTCCTCCCCGCCTCGTTCCCGCGCGATGGTTTCGCGGCCGCCGTGCGCCTGAGCTGGGAGATGCATCATCGCTTCCAGACGTTCGCTTTCGCCGCCGGGCACGGCACGACGCTCTCGGAAAACCTTCTTCTCCTGTCGGGCCGCGACCTTCCCCCGATGCCGGAAGGGGTCATCAATGACGGTTCGTTCATCGCCGCGTGGATGCGTTCCCACCACGGCACCGTCCGCTACGTCCCGGGTGCGGAGGTCGAGATCGAGGCATCGCCACGCCTCGCCCCGTACATCGCGCAGCGCCGGCGCGTGCGTTTCGGCGCCGCTCAGCTGCACGATATGTTCGGCGCCTACCCGTCGTCGATCCTCGCCTCGTGGGCGAGGGTGCCCTCCGTCGTCGGCTCGATGACGCGGGGCGCCTGCCGATCCGCCGGCGTCGCCCCTGCGCGGGCGTGGGCAGGGCTCTTCGTCGCCGAGGTCGCGGCCGCATCGTTGGCGATATGGGATCGCCAGGCCGGTTCGACCGACCACGTACGATGGGTCACCCTTCCGGAGGAACCCGGCGCGTGACCGACCCTCGGGCGTAGCTCGCGTTCAGTCGCGCGAAGCGCCGGGTGAGGAGGGTAAGCCGATCCGGGCGCGTGACGACCCGGAACGTCTCGTCGATCCGGCCCGAGCGCTGAAATCGGTGGTTGCGGAGGACGGCCGCCAGCTGGAGGTACGCACTCACCAGGGGGTAGAGGAGCGAGTTCACGAGACGTACCGGGCACGGAGCGGGCCGGACCTTCGTCGACTCCCCCCACCCTTCCGACGCCCATCGGGCATACAGACGGGGTGCCTCGTCGCCCATCCACGCCGCGCTCGCGAGGAGCCCGCGGTAGTACGACTCCCCGGCGACCGGGCGCGCGGTGAGCGCCTCCCGTGCGAACAAGAATCCCTGCGGGCGACCGAATACCTCGCGGGCCGCTTCGGCCTCGAAGACGTGATTGGCGCACCACACCGGAGGGTCCCCGTCCGATCGACCCCCGCGCAACCCGATCCGGTGGCGAAGGTAGAGGAACAGGAGGACGACCCAGAGCGCGCCGGGCCGGACGACCGCGAACAGATCGCAGTCATCCCCCTCCTCCGGTTCGCCGTAGGCCGTCGACCCGGTCACCGAGATGCAGCAGATCAGGGGCGCTACGAGGGCGAGCTCGACGGACGCGAACCGGCCGGCGGCGTCAAGGTACGTCCGCGCGCGCGCCTGACGCGTGGACGTGGCGTCGCGCACCACGTCGAGGGTGGGGTCGAAGGCGACCCCACGGTCGACGTGGCCCAGGGGCGGGCGGCGGGCGAGATAGGACGTGAGCTCGGTCGCGGAGCTGGGGCTATCGGCGAGAAGGAGCTCGGTCAGCCGATCGACCGGAACCCCCGTTCCCACCTCCCCCGCGGCGGAGAGGACGGCGTGGAGTCGCTCGTCCAGCACTTCGTTACCGCCGGGGTTCGCGTCGGATGGCCGAGGTTCCACGGGGGGTCCAGCAGGTGCGCCGATATTTAGCCCACGGGAGGATTCCGCCCCGACCGGAACCGGGTCCGTCCATGGAGGGATTAATAGAGGTGGAGCGTCGGGTCCGGGGCCGATCCGACGGACCGGCCGTGGCTTTCATGCCCACCCGTCGCTCCGACGGAGGATCTTCCTCGGAAGTTCGACCGGTTCGCCGGAGCCCATCGGGAAGGAGACGCGCGCCGTGACGGGCGGTCGGGACGCCCCCACGTCGGGATCCGTCGAACCTCGCGCCGCGGGCGAAATGGGCGTCGACGCGCCGACGTTGTACGCCGTGACCTCGTACGGCTCGGTTCCACTCGGATTCGCGCGACGGCGCGACGCCATCTACCTCATCGCCCGGGAGCGCACGGCCCGCTGGCCGATCGAGCTCCTGCGGACGGGGCGCGCCACCGTCGTCCTGCCGACGGGACGCGTCACCGGCGTGAGCTGCCTCGTGACCGACCCGACCGAGCGCAAGGAGGTCCTCGAGCTCTTCCTTGGCGCCTACGGGGAACAGAAGTTCGCTCGATGGTACGACCACCCGGCGCGCATGGTACGGGTCGATCTCGATCGGATCCCGCCCAGGGCCGACGCGACCGGGGGGACCTACTACCGCTGGCTCGAATCCGAGTTCGATAACGTCGCGGAAGGGTACGACCATCACATCACGGGCAACCGGATGAACCGATTGCTCCGCGATAGGTCGTTGTCCGTGCTGCGGCCTCTTTTCCGGTCGGAGCGACGCCTTCTCGAGATCGGCTGCGGCTCGGGGATGGAGACGCTCCCGATCCTGGCGGAAGGACACGAGGTCGTCGTGATCGACATCTCCCAGCGGATGCTGGACGTCGTGCGAGAGAAGGCGACTCGCGAGGGTGTGCGCGAACGCCTGACCCTCCACAAGCTTCGGGCGCGGGACCTCGGACGGCTCGTCGACGATCTGGGCGAGGGAACAATCGATGGCGCGTACTCGACGTACGGTGCGCTCAACTGCGAACCGGACCTCGCTCCCCTGCCCCCCGCGCTGCACCGACTTCTCCGACCCGCGGGGCGTTTCCTCGCCGGGATCTACAACCGATGGTGCCTCTTCGAGATGGTGGGCTACACCCTCGCATTCCAATGGGGTCGCGCCTTCGGTCGCCGACGCCATCCGGTGCCGGTCGGCACCTCGCGCTTCTGTATTGACGTGTACGCGTACTCCCCGCGCGAGGTCGAACGACAATTCGAGGGACTCTTCGAGGTCGAGAGGGTGGAAGGCGTGCCCGCGCTTCTTCCCCCCTCCGACCTCACCCAGTACGCCGAAAAGTACGCGCGCCATTTCGACACGCTCGCGCGATGGGACGCGTGGGTCGGGCTCCACACTCCGCTGGCACGTTTCGGGGACCATTTCCTCATGACCTTGCGGGCTCGTCGGACGGGGCATCCACCGGTGGGGAGGCACGGCGACGTGGGGAAGGACGTTGCGCGCGCGCCGCCGCCGGACGGAGACCCTGGAGGGGTCCCTGCGTGGGCGTGATGGCGGGCGAAGCGAGGCCGCGATCGATGCCGGCGAGCCCGAGCCCGGGCGTCGCTCTTCTCGTGTACAACCGAAACGACGTCGCCGGGACCGCCCGCGCCCTGCGAAGCGCGGGCGCGTGGGCCGACGAGACCGTCGTGGTGGATTCGTCGGACCCCGAGGAGTTTCGTAGGCTAAAGGGAATGTTCGCGCAGACCGAGATCAGGTGGGTCCGTGCCATTCCCCTCGGCTGCACCGAGCCCCTTCGCCCCTTTGGTCTCGCCCACGTTCGATCCGAATTCGTCGTCAGCCTCGACTCGGACGAGGAAATCACTCCCGCCCTGCGAGTCCGCCTCGCCGCTCCCCTCTCCTCCGACGGCTACTTCGTGGCCCGCGACGAGTCATCGATCGGTGCGATCACCGCGGTGCTGCGCATCTACCGGCGCTCCCACGTCCACTACGAAGGCTGGATCCACGAGGCTCCTCATGTCGAAGGAACGATCGAGCACCTCGACGCGGCGGCCCGGATCGTTCACCACGCCGACTACCGTCGGTACCTGGAAGCGTCCTCCCGTCAGCGCGAGTACCTCCAGCTCGAGGCGTGGGAACGCCCCGCCCTCGGTTCGCAGTTCCGCGCGGAGTTGCCCGGCCGACTCTCGGGAATGATGTTCCGTAGCGACACGAGCGCCGTGTCACCTACCGCGGTCCGGCTCCTCACCTTGAGCCTCCTCCTGCGACCCGTCGAGCCGACCCACCCCCGTTGGGGCCAGTATCGCAACCGATGGTACTACGGGGCGTACTTGGCCGCGCGTGCCCGTTACTTCGGTCGACTTACCGTCGCGGAACGCGAGGAGGCGGTGGGGGTGGCCCGAGCGCTGAAGAGCGCCGGAGGACCGATTGCCTACCTTGGGCTCGACGACACCACCTACGTCGCCCACCTGACCGAATCCTTCCCATGGGGAGGAGGTCGTGCGAACGCGCTCATCGATCTTCTCCGGTACCGCTATCGCAGCGGTCGGTGCCTCACGTCGTGGGAGGCTCCGAGGCCGCCGCCACGAAGGAGGTCGGAATGAACAGCGCCCCCGACGGCACGTTCCGTAGGACCGGGAGGCACCCTCCACCGGCCCGGCGCGTGGTTCCATCGCGCGGGAGCCGGGAATGATCCGATCCTCCTCCTCCCGGCCGCCCGTCGACGGCCACCCCTCCACTCCCATGGATTTTTCGGCGCTCGATTTCGACCGCCTGTGGCGGGGCCGGGAGGTGACCACGCGCCTCGAACGTGAGATCGTGGGCGACGCGATATCGAAGGTGCCTCCCGACCGGGTGCTCGAGGTCGGGCTCGGGGGAGGTCGCATCACCCCGGTCCTGCGTTCGCGGTTTTCGGAGTACGTCGGGATCGACGTCACGCTCGCCTTTCTGCAGCCGGGCCGGCTCGCCGACCCGACATCACCCCCGTACTTCGCCGCGGACGTCCATGAGCTGCCCTTCGCCACGGGAGCCTTCCGTGCGGTGGTGATGATCCGGGTCTACAATTTCCTCGTGGACCCCGCGCGGGCGCTCCGAGAGCTCGCCCGCGTCCTGGCCCCTGGCGGCATCCTGATGATGAGCTACCACCCGGTGCCGTCGTTGGGGACTCTTACCGAGGATCTTCGGCACCTGCTGGCGTCGGAGCGGAACCCGGGCTTCGAACCCGTCACCTTCCGCCGGCGTGAGATCCACCAACCGCGGCGGGATCGGGTGCTGCGCGAGGTGCGCCGCGCGGGCTTCACCGTCGTGGGGGAGAGGGTCACTGGCCTCGAGGACAATCGGTTCGGACGTCGCCTACCCATGGGTAGCCTGCGCGCGTTATCCTCGCTCACGTCCGCTTGGAGCATCCTCCCCCACCGTTTCCTTCAGGCGACGACCCCGGGCGAAGCCCCCACCGATCTACCGGATCGCAAGGACGTCGTCGTTTGTCCGAAATGCCGCGCTCCGCTCGACCTCGGGGGGACCCCTCCTCGCGAGCACGTGACCTGCCCCGGCTGTCGGGCCATCTTCCCGGTGCGATCCGGGATCCTCGACTTTCGCTAGCGGGGTGTCGAGGCGGGCGCACGGTCCGGACGTCGCGTTTGTGTGATGTCACGCAGTCGTCCCGGCAGACCTGGTGCGATCGTGGCCGCGAGCATCGTCGCTCCGACCAGCCCCCGGTTCGACCACCATCCCGAGAACCCGACCTCCCGGAGGTACGCCCGAAGGGCGCGGCTCGTGGAGGTTCGGGAAGCCGGCGTATCGGCCAATCTCGCCAGCAACTGGTTCGCGGCGCGGGCGGAGCGCAGGACCGTGGTGGAGATCTGCGGCCGCCGCGCGGCGACCATCCGGAGCACGACGTCGACATCGTGCGCCCGTATCTCGGCGATTTCGAGGGAGCGCCGCCACCATTCCCGACGCGTCCACGAAGCCGTCGGCGACTCGTTGCCCGGGTGCCGCCGGTAGCGCGACAGGA
The DNA here is from genome assembly GCA_050749685.1 of Thermoplasmata archaeon. Taxonomy (GTDB): domain Archaea; phylum Thermoplasmatota; class Thermoplasmata; order Lutacidiplasmatales; family UBA184; genus Lutacidiplasma. The sequence continues at coordinate 27,688 of JBOGRS010000008.1, read as the reverse complement.
TCGTCGGATCGCTGCACAGCGCGTCATGGGACGACAACGCGGCAAAGAAGAGAAACGGCGAGTAGCCTCCTCGAACCTCCCGCAGGTCGCCGGCACACCCTTCGAGGATCCGTCGGCGGATGGCGACGGAGCTGGAGTTGAACGCCGCGCCGTCCCCCCACATCGCGGCGATCGCGACGTCGGATTTTCCGCGGTCGGGAAGGTAGTGCATGGGAGCGTTCGCGAAGGACTCGAGCACTTCCGAGCGGGCCCATGACTCGGATCCCTCGATGCAAAACCCGTGGTGCAGGTACCCGAGCGCCGGGTCCTCCGTGAAGCGCCGAGCGATCTCCTCGAGTTTGTGAGGTTCGAAGCGATCGTCGTCGTCGAGGAAGCAGACCACCTCCCCGCGGGTGGCCGAGAGTGCGGCGTCGATCCATCGCCCTTCGGCGGGGTCGTCAGGGTGGAGCAGGACGATCTCCGGAAAGTCGACGTCGAGCCCTTCGTGCTCGGTCGGGAAGTCGGACACCACGCAGAGTTCGATGGCGTCGCGGGGAAGGGTTTGGGCCCTGAGGGACGCGACCGCATCGTGGAGGAACTCGCGTCGCCGATAGGCCGTGACGATGACGGTGATCCGACGGGCGGGCAAAATCGCGTTGCCTCGCCCTCGACGGTCGAGCTCCCCTTGCGCGTCCGGCACGGTGCCGAGCAATCCTCGCAGCAGGTTAAACCCGGTAGGCGTCCAAAACGATCGCCACCAAGCGGGAAATAGGCCGATCGGTTGGCATCCTGGGTGACTCGGGTGTCGGGTGCGTTGAAGAGCGAACGACGCGATGCTGTGCTGGAATTGCGCTTCTGCCGACCGGAGCGCCTCAACGCGCTGGACGTACCGACCTTCCGTGAAGTGCGCGCGGCGCTCCAGACGGCCGCGCTCGATCGAACGGTGCGCGCGGTCATCCTCACCGGAAACGGGAAGGCGTTCTGCGCCGGGGGGGATGTCGCCGCCATGGACGAGCATCGCGCGTCCGGCGACCTGGCTCAGCTCTTCCACGACCTCACGGGAGAGCAGGAACTCGCCGTCCGCGAGATCGTCTCGATGCCGAAGCCCGTCCTCGCGGCCCTCCCCGGGGTGGCGGCGGGGGGAGGGCTCTCGCTCGCATTGGCCGCGGACTGGAGGATTGCGGTACCTGGGGCCCCTCTCGTCCCGGCCTTCCCGGGGCTTGGCGCGGTCCCGGACGGGGGTCTCACGTACTTCCTCCCCCATTTCCTCGGGATCGGATTGGCGCAGGAGGTCCTCTTTACCAACGCCCGGATCCCGGCCGAGCGCGCGAAGGAGCTCGGGCTCATCCATGAGATCGTCGATCCTTCGGACCTCGAGGCCCGGGGCTGGGAACGAGCAAAGGAGCTCGCCGAGGGACCCACGTTCGCCTATGGCTGGATGAAGCGGCTCATGGTCTCTGCGTTCTCCCAGAGCCTCGAGAGCCAGATGGCGCTCGAGCGGCGAGGAGCGGTGGAGGCCGCCCTGGGCCACGAACTTCCCGAGGGCATCCAGGCGTTCCGCGAGAAGCGTCGGCCACGATTTTCGCCGGCCTGAGAGTACCTCAACGCTTTCGACGACGCGCTCCCGACCGGGTGAACGAGATGCCGGGTTCGACCCACACCAATTTCGTGCGTATGCGAGACACGAACGCTCCGCGCTTACGGGGACCCGGCCGGTGGCGAACCCCCACCGCGAACCATCAGGAGGGTGGTGGGTGATGCGGGAAGTGACCCGCGTGGCGGTCTGGCGATCGGACGGCGGAGTGATCGCGCTGGTAGTCCCGGTTGGTCACCCGTCGTCCGGGACACTCGTCACGTACGGGTGCCAGAGCGCAGGCCCGTGCGGTAGGCCGTCGGCGGCCGTCTCCCGTTACGCCTCTTCCCTCGGCTCGACGGGGGTGTCGACCGGGGCGTCCGAGGAAGGAGAGGCGGTCGATTTCAGGCGGGACGGATTGAACTTGCGACTCCCGATGAGCGGTTCGGAACCGACGGTCCGCACCCCCGGACCTTTCACGTCGATCGGAGACGAGTTCTTCTTCGCTTTCCACCTGGGCGTCCTGAACGGGACCCCCATCGAACTGGAGTACGCCGTGCCGGCAGCCTCCCCCGTCGGATAGGAACCTGGTCGGGGAAGGACGCACGGACCACCGATCCACGGGCGATCGCGGAAGTTCGAAGGCATCTAGGGTCGTCCGCCGGATGCGGTCGGCGGCCACGGCCGAGCGAGATGGGCATCGAGCCGCGTTCGGACCGCGGGCCACTCCGGCGCGAGGATGCTGAAGATGGCCGACGATCGGCGGTGGCCGTCAAAGTTGACCGCGCACTCGCGCAACGTGCCTTCCCGTACGGCACCCAGTCGCTCGACCGCTCGCAGGCTCGGCAGATTCCGTACGTCGGTCTGGAGTTGGACCCGGTGGCAGCCTTCGGTCTCGAAGGCGTGGGCGAGCATCAGTCGCTTGGACTCGGTGTTGAACGGCGTCTTCCACCAACGCCGCTCCAACCAGGTGCCGATCTCCACCGATCCGTTCGGCCGCTGGATATCGAAAAATCGGGTCACCCCGGCGGGGGCGCCCTCACCCCGTGCGAGGAGGGTGAACGCGAGTACGGTACCTTCGACCTGCCGGGCGAGGAGGTCGGTGACGTAGGCGCGAATGCGTTCCTCGCCGAGCAGCGGCGCAGAGCGCCAGTAGGTCCAGATCCCGGGATCGTTGGCCGCGCGGGCCAGCCCGGGCACGTGCTCGACGGACAGAGGAAGGAGCTCGACGAAGCGTCCGGTGAGTCGGATGGGTGGACGGAACTCCACGGAATCCCTCGCTCGACGCGCAGGCCCGACGGCCCAGGTAAATCTTGTGCGGTGGGTCCGTGCGGAGCGCTCCCGGGGGAGCGGTTAAATAAGTTGGAAAGTTCGAACGACCGGACCATTTCGGAGGCTAAAGCCATGAGCTCGGGCGTGGACACCTTCCTCATGTTCGGCGCCGTCGCGACGGCGTTCGGAGTCGGGTCCATCGCCGCGAACCGGATGTTGGGGGCACGGGCGCGCAAGTCCTATCTCCAACGGAGCACCTACGAGTGCGGAGAAGAGGCCGAGGGCGAGGCGCAGATCGATTTCCCCACCCAGCACTACACGTTCGCCATCGTGTTCGTCGCCGTCGACGTGATCGGGTTTATCCTCGCGCTCTGGGCGCTCACCTTCCGCTCGCTCTACGCGGTCGGATCGAGCTCTTGGCCCACGTTCATCGCCCTCGGATTCACCGCCCTCGCGATGATCGGGATCTACTACGCACTTTACGGCGAGAAGAGGTGGGTGGTTTGAGCACTCCCGTGCCGGCCGGTAAGGTCCCCATCGCGGGGGCGATTCCGCCCGCTACGAACTCACCGGGGGCCGGTGCGCCGGCGGTTCCGTTCATCGAGATCGAGACCCTGCGCGCCCGCGAGTTCATCCCGGCGGCCAAAGAGTCCTTGGGCGCGCTCCTCGCCGAGCAGGGACAGAGTAAGCTCATCCGTCCGATGTTCAATTGGGCGGGTCGCAACTCGCTCTTCCCGCTCCACTGGGGCCTTGCGTGCTGCGCCATCGAATTCGCGGCTGCGTTCGGGGCGCGGTGGGACGCCGAGCGCTTCGGCGTGGTCCCCCGCTCGTCGCCGCGCCAGTGCGATCTCTTGATCGTCAACGGCACGGTGACGTGGAAGGTCGCGCACAAGCTCATCACGCTCTACGAGCAGATGCCCGAACCCAAATGGGTGATCGCCATGGGCAACTGCGCGACGGGCGGCGGCCCCTTCCGCACGGCCTACTCGGTCGTGCCGGGAGTGGACAAGCTCGTGCCGGTGGACGTCTACATCGCCGGTTGCCCGCCCCGCCCGGAAGCGTTGCTCGACGGGATCCTGAAGCTCGAAGAACTGATCCGGGAGCGCGGCGAATAGCCCCCCTGGGCCGGGCCGCATCGAGGGGGTTTCCGTGCAGACCGAGGAGATTGGGACGCGCCTACGCGAGCGCTTCGGGGAGAAGATCCTCTCCGTCGAGCCGTTCGCCGGCACCGCCGGGCTCGTGACGTTCGACCCGTCGCTCGCCTCCGCGCTCTTCCCCGAGGTCCGCGACGCGCTGGGATTCCGCCATCTTTCGATGGTCGCGGGGATCGACTGGGTGGACCGGCGCGAGATCCTCTACACCGTGTGGTCCGACTCGGCGCGACAGTACCTTCTCCTGTCCGCGAGCGTCCCGGCTTCGGACGCGCACATCGAGACCGCGTCCACGGTCTGGCCCTCCGCGAACTGGCACGAGCGCGAGACGTGGGAGATGGTCGACATCCGTTTCGATCACCACCCGGACCTCCGCCACTTGCTCATGCCCGACGGCTACGAGTTCCACCCGCTCCTTCGCTCGTTCAAGCTCCACGAGCCCGAGGAGCTGGAGGTGAAGACACGCAATGTCTGAGATGTGGATCAACATGGGGCCGCAGCACCCCATGACGCACGGCCTGTGGAACCTCAAGGTCCGCATCGACGGGGAGGAGATCGTGGACGCCGATCCCGAGGTGGGCTTCCTCCACCGTGGGATCGAGAAGATCAGCGAGGACCGGCATTACAACGAGATCATCACGTTGATGGACCGATGCTGCTACGTCGCGGGGATGGCCTGGGAGCACCTCTTCATCCAGGCCGCGGAGGATGCGCTTCACGTCCGGGTTCCCGAGCGCGCGCTGTGGATCCGCACGCTCGCCGACGAGCTGCAGCGCATCGCCTCCCACATCATGTGGTACGCGGCGTTCGTGATGGACGTCGGGCTCATGTCCCCGATGCTCTACGGCATGCGCGACCGCGACCTCGTCCTCGACCTCTTCCAAACGTTCACGGGAGGTCGCCTCACCTACGAGTACAATCGCGTCGGCGGCGTCCGCAACGACCTCCCCCCGGGGTTCACCGACCATTGCCGCAAGGTGATGGACTGGCTCATGGACCGCTACGTTGAGTACGATCAGCTCTGCCTCGGCTCCGACATCTTCCGGCGGAGGTGCGACGGCCTCGGGGTCCTCTCGGCCCCGGACTGCGTCGCGCTCGGGGTCACCGGGCCGATGCTCCGCGGGGCGGGCGTGAAGCGGGACCTCCGCAAGGATCGACCGTACGCCGCCTACGATCAGGTCGAGTTCGACGTCGCCGTGGCCGACGGGGCGGACGTGACGTCCCGCTATCTCGTCCGGATGGAGGAACTCCGCCAATCGGTCCGGATCATCCGCCAGACGTTGGACTGGCTCGACAAACATCCGGGCCCGGTCGTCGCGGACCACCTCCCGCAGTGGATGGGTGCGCCGTACGCGCCCGTCGGACGCGAGGGCTACCTGCTCAAGCGGAACTATCCGAAGGGCAAAGGATTCTCGGCGATCGAGGAGCCGCACGGGGAGGCGCTCGCCTACGTCGTGAACGAGGGCGGGGAGCACCCGTATCGCGTCAAGTTCCGCTCACCGGTGTTCGCGAACGTTTCCGCGTGCAAGAAGTACCTGGTCGGCTACCGCGTCGCCGACATTCCGCCGATCATGGGCAGCGTCGACATCTGCGTCGGGGAGACCGACCGGTAGGGCAGGATCATGGCGATCACGACGCTGTTCGACGTGGCCCACTGGATCTCCTCGGGCATCCTACGCGGGATCGCCTCCGTGTTCCCGGCCCCGGTGCACGGATGGCTCATCAACGCCGACCTCATCTGGCTCCTCGCGGCGCTCATCTTCAGCGCCATCCTGTTGGGTGCGAGCATGGTCAACACGATCATGCTCATCTGGTTCGAGCGCAAGTTGCTCGGACGGTTCATGGACCGACGTGGGGCCATGCACGTGGGGTTCGCGGGCCTCCTTCAGAACTTCGCGGACGGCCTCAAGCTGTTCCGCAAGAACACCTTCGTTCCCGGAGCGGCGGATCGCCTCGGGTTCTACGCCGGGCCGACCGCGTACATGGTCACCTCGGTCCTCATCTTCGGCGTCCTGCCGGTCTCTTCGGGCTGGTCGAGCGGTTCGCTCCCCTTGTCGCTCCTGCTCGCGCTCGTCATCTTCTCCTTCGCTCCGCTCTTCATCTTCGTGAGCGCGTGGTCGTCCAACAACAAGTACTCCCTGCTCGGCGGGATGCGGTCGGCGGCCCAGATGATCGCCTACGAGGTCCCGATCCTCCTCGCCGTCGTCGCCGTCGTCCTCGTCTCGGGGAGCTTCGACCTCACCGCGATCGTCCAGGAGCAGCAAAACTACTGGTTCTGGGGCCCCCTCCTCCTCGCCCTCATCGTCTTCGTTGTCGGGATGCTGGCGGAGATGGAACGCATCCCGTTCGACCTTCCCGAGGCCGAGGCCGAGCTCGTGGAGGGTTGGAACACCGAGTTCGGCGGGATGCTCTTCGCGTTCTTCATGCTCGCCGATTACGTCCGTGCGCTCGTGGGAAGCATCCTGGTCGTCCTTCTGTTCCTCGGAGGCTGGACGCTCCCGACGTACGTCCCGAGCATCCTCACGAGCTTCCCGCTCGCGGGGATCTTCTGGTTCATGGTGAAGACCTACGCGGTCTTCGGACTGTTCGTCTGGGTCCGTGCCTCCCTGCCGCGCGTCCGTACCGACCAACTCCTGCGGGTCGGTTGGATGCGGATGATCCCGCTCTCGCTCCTCAGCGTGGTCCTGGCCGCGGTCCTCGTGGCGGTGAAGTGCCTCCCGGTGTTCGGTTGCCTACCCCCGGTCGGAGGAGGGTAAGGAGTCGGTCATGGTCGCTCCGTCCCCCGCGGCATCCCGTCCGAAGAAGAACACGACCCCGGTCCTCTGGGTCTACCGCCCCCTCGCGACGGCCGCGCGACAATTCGCGAAGAGCCTCCTCCACCCGTCGACCGTCGTCTACCCCTACGAACGCCTCGAGGACCCGAAGTTCCGCGACCAGGTCGCGGTCGCCTCCGGGAAGCCGATCGGCATCGGTCAGATCTGGGACAACTATCGCGGCGTCCACGCGCTCAACATCGCCACGTGCATTTCCTGCAACCTGTGCGCGTTCAGCTGCCCGGATGTCTGCATCGAGATGGTGACGATCCCCGGGAGCGACCCGAAGCACCCGAAGAAGTGCCCTCAGATCGACTACGGGAAGTGCAGCTACTGCGGGTTCTGCTCGGACGCCTGTCCCGAGGGATGCCTCTCGATGACGACGCGCTACGAGCTCGCGACCTCGAAGCGTTCCGAGATGATCTTCTCGCCCCAGAAGCTCTTCGAGGTCTACGAGCGCAAGCTCCCGATGAGCCCGATCCGGATCGCCCGGCCGGCGAACGAGGACGCGATCTTGCTCGACGCGCCCCTGTGCATCGGATGCAACGCGTGCGCGCGCGACTGCCCGACGCAGTGCATCACGATGCTGGACATCCCCAAGCCGGCGGCCAAGCCGGGGGAAAAGCAGGCGAAGCGCATCTGGAAGGAGCCGGTCGTGAACGACTCGGATTGCGTGCGCTGCGGGACGTGCATCAGCGTCTGCCCCAAGGAGTGCCTCTTCTGGGGGACGCATCCTTGATCGTCGAGCAACTGGCATTTCTCGCCCTCGGGGCGATCGCCGTCGTGACCGCCCTCGCCTCCCTCCTGGTCCGCGAGCTCGTCCACACGATCATGTGGGTCGCCCTCTTCTTCGTCTCGCTGGCGGGGGTCTACTTCCTCCTAGACGCCCCGTTCCTGGGCGTGCTCCAACTCGGCGTCTATGCCGGCGCCGTGACGATCCTGCTCCTCTTCGGGGTCATGGTCACGCGCAAGAAGATCTTCTCGCGGGAGGCGGCGACCGGGATCGGGCCGGTCCCCCTCGCGCTCGCGCTCCTCACGATCGTCATCCTCGCCACCGTCGCGAGCGACCTTCCCGAGGCCCCCGTGGCGATCCACACCTATTCGGTCACGGACCTCTCCCAGAACCTGTTCGCGACCAACGGCGCCTGGCTCCTCGTCCTCGGGCTCATCATGCTGAGCGCGCTCGGTGGTGCGATCTACCTCGTGCGGGAGGGGCGGGAGTAGCGTGACCGAGCTCTCGCTCGCCGGGTTCGTAGGCCTCTCTGCCGCGCTCCTCGGGATCGGTCTCTTCGGCATCCTGACGCGGCGCAATTTTATCTTGCTCCTGATCGCGATCGAGATCGCCATGAACTCGGCGATCCTCAATTTCGTCTACTTCGCGGCCTACGCGGGGACCGGCGGCGGGTTGAGCGCTCAATCGGCGGCGGTCGTCGTCACCGGACTCGCCGCGACGGAGGTCGCCGTGGGACTCGCGATCGTCCTCGCGCTCAACCGTCAGCGCGGGTCGATCAACGTCGCCGAGGCGATGGAGCTCAAGCTCTAGGGAGGCCGGTTGGCGTCGCTCGATGTCCTGTTTCCATTCGCCTGGATCGTCCCGGCCCTGCCGCTCCTGGGGTTCGTGATCGTCGGGCTGTTCGGCACCCGCCTCCGACGTCTCGAATGGGGCGGCTGGGTCGCCGTCGCCCTCTCCTTCGGTGCGATGATCGTCGGGGTCCTCATCGCCGCCGGCGAGATGCTCCACCCGGGAACCTACACGGACACGAGCACGACCTGGCTGTCGCTTCCCGCGTCCGGGACGTACTTCCCGAACGGGATCTCCCTCGTCGCCGGAACGCTCGTCGACCCGATCTCCGCGGTGATGCTCCTGGTCGTCAACGTCGTCGGGTGCCTCGTGATGCTCTACTCGATCGGGTACATGCACCACGATCGGGGCCTGCCCCGCTACTACGCCGAGCTCTCGCTCTTCCTCACCGCGATGAACGGCCTCGTCCTGTCCGACAACCTCCTCGAGTTCTTCATCTTCTGGGAGCTCGTCGGGGTCTGTTCCTACTTCCTCATCGGGTTCTACTACGAGAAGCCGAGCGCGGCGAGCGCGGCGAAGGAGGCCTTCCTCGTCACCCGCGTCGGGGACGTCCTCTTCCTGCTCGGGATCTTCATCTACTTCGCGACGTACGCGACCAGCGGCGGAGGCGCGGGCTGGGCCGCGAGCGGGTTCAAGTTCGCGCATGGGAACCAGCCGTTCCTGGGCGGTCTCGTCGCTTCGGCGAACACCCCGACGCTGACGATCGCCGGCCTCATGATGCTCGGCGGTGCCGCCGGAAAGTCGGCCCAGTTCCCGCTCGACGTATGGCTGCCGGACGCGATGGAGGGTCCGACGACCGTCTCGGCGCTCATCCACGCGGCGACGATGGTCGCGGCGGGGGTCTACCTGCTCGCGGTCGTCTCGGTCTTCCTCGGCTTCACGCCCACCGACCAGCTCGCGATCGTGGCCATCGGAGGCTTCACGACGCTCTGGGCCGCATCGATGGCGGTGGTCCACACCGACATCAAGCGCGTCATCGCCTACTCCACCATCTCCCAGCTCGGCTACATGGTCCTCGCCGTCGGCGCCGGCTTCGCGATGGTCGGGCTCTACCACCTCTTCACCCACGCGTTCTTCAAGGCCCTCCTCTTCCTCGCCGCGGGCTCGGTCATCCACGCCGTTTCGACGCAGGACCTGTTCAAGATGGGCGGATTGAACAAGTCGATGCGCGTGACGAGCTGGGCGTTCCTCATCGGCGGCCTCTCGCTCTCCGGGATCATCCCCTTCGCGGGGTTCTGGAGCAAGGACGACGTCCTCGCGTCGGTGACGTCCCAGGTCGGCGCCCACCCGCTCTACCTCCCGTTCCTCCTCTGCGCCTACGCAACCGTCTTCCTCACCGCCTACTACATCTTCCGTGCCTACTTCCTCGCGTTCTCGGGGGACGCTCCCCGCGACCCGTCGGTGGCGCACGCCCATGAGGGCCCGTGGGTGATGCAGGTGCCCCTCGTGGTCCTCTCGGCCCTCGCGGTGGTCGCCGGCCTTTTCGCGTTCGTCCCGTCGTTCGCCTCGCTCCTTCCGGGGATGAACATCCCGCCGACCTACGGTCTCACCGACCTCGCTCTCTCGGCCACCTCGCTCGGTCTCGCCGGCGCCGGGGTCGGGGTCGCCTTCGTCCTCTGGGGCCACGGACGCGTGTTCGCGCTGCCCGAGGGCTCCGCGATGCAGCCCGTGCGCCGGTTGCTGCTCCGCCGCTACTACATGAAGGACGCCTACGACTGGATCGGTCTCAAGGGCGTCTACACGATCGCACGGGGCGCCGAGTTCGTCGACACGTACGTCATCGACGGGACCGTCCGGGGGTTCGAGCGCACGTTCGCCGGCGCGTCCCAGGGCCTGAGGCGCATCCAGAGCGGGGTCGTTTCCGATTACGCCGCCTACGTCGTGGCCGGACTGGTGGGCTTTCTCTTGACGCTGCTCTTCGTCGCGCCGTACGTCACGAGCCACTGGGGAGGCTGAGCGGTGATCGGAATCCTCTCGACGCTCCTCCTCACCCTGCTCGCCGGTACGCTCCTCACGTTCGCCTCCGGACGGCACGCCCGCTGGGTGGCGCTCGGTACGTCCGTCGTCTTCCTCATCGAGGTCGCCTACCTCGCGCTCACCTTCACCCAGTGGGTCGGCCTCGGACCCGGGAACGTCCCGCTCTACAACGACCCGGAGTCCTACTCGTGGATCAGCCTCTACTGGATGCACATCAACTACACCGTCGGGATCGACGGCATCTCGCTCATCCTCATCCTGCTCACCGCCTTCCTCCAGCTCGTCACCGTCATCTACACCTGGAACGAGGAGCGGCGCCCCGCGGCGTGGTTTGGCCTCGTCCTCCTCACGTGCCTCGGGTCGTTCGGCGTGTTCGTCGCGCTCGACGTCCTTCTGTTCTTCCTCTTCTGGGAAGCGGTCCTCGTGCCGATGTTCTTCATGATCGGCTTCTGGGGCGGACCGCGCCGCCGTTACGCCGCCTTGAAGTTCTTCGTCTACACCCACGTCGCGTCGATCGTCATGCTGGTCGCCCTCCTGGCCCTCGTCTTCTATTCCGGGGCGGCCTCCTTCGACTTCGGGGCGATCTATGCGGCGGCCGGGCCGGTCTCGGGTCACCTCACGTCCGTGGCGCAGGTCCTTCTCTTCCTCGCGCTCCTCTTCGGGTTCGGCGTCAAGTTCCCGATCGTCCCGTTCCACACCTGGCTCCCCGACGCCCACGTCGAGGCGCCGACCGGCGGGTCCGTCCTCCTCGCCGGGCTCCTCCTCAAGCTCGGCGGGTACGGACTCATCCGATGGGCCGTGGAGATCCTCCCCGGCGGGCTGCACCTCGCCCAGCCGATCGTCTACGCGATCGCGTTCGCCTCGATCATCTGGGGGTCGGTCCTCTCCCTGAGCCAACGGGACCTGAAGCGGCTCGTCGCCTACTCCTCGATCAACCACATGGGGATCGTCCTCCTCGCGATCGCCGTCTACTCCCAGCTCGGGCTCATGGCCGCGGTCCTGCTCATGTTCGCCCACGGTGTCGTGAGCGCCCTCCTCTTCATGGTCTCGGGGAGCGTCCACCACACGTTCGGCAGCCGCGACATCACCAAGATCCGCGGGATCACGCCACGGACCCCGATCCTTTCGACGATGGTGATGGTGGGCTCGCTCGCGTCGCTCGGCCTCCCCGCCCTCATCAGCTTCCCGGCGGAGTTCACCGGCCTGCTCGCGACGTGGGACCGCCTCGGCTACTGGGTGGCGATCCCGCTCCTCATCCTCGTCGTGACGGCCGCCTTCTACATCTGGATGATGCAGCGCATGCTCTTCGGGCCAACGGAGAACGTGCCGCCCACGGCCCACGACCTGCCCTGGTTCGAGGCGATGGCCATGGCCGTGCTCGCCGCGCTCGTCGTCCTCTACGGCGTCCTCCCGGGCCTCCTCGTCTCGGTGATCGCGAACTCGCCCATCCGGGGGCTCCCGTAGGAGGGCGGCGACGTGACCGACGCGCTTCCCGTGATCGCCTTCCTCCCGGAGGTCCTCGTCCTCGCCGGCGCGCTCCTCGTCTTCCTCCTCGACTCCTTCGGCGTACGCCGGCTCGAGGTGTTGGGGGGGATCGCCGCCGGGAGCACTCTCCTTGCGATCATCGTCGTTCTCGCCGACCTTCGGTTCGCCCCGTTGGGCGCCCTTGCCACCCTGCCGACGAGCGCGATCGATGCGGCCCCCACGACAACGAGCCTCTACGCGTTCTCGAGCCTCGGCCTCGTCTTCCAGGGCATCTTCCTCACGAGCGCGTTCCTGGTTGCGCTCGCGTCGCTCTCGCGCCCTTCCCAGGAGAGGGGCGCGGCGGTCTTCTTCGGCCTCCTCCTGATGGCGACGGTGGGGATGCTCCTCGTCGCGATCGCGGCGGATCTCATCTTCCTCCTCCTCGCGATCGAAGTCACCGGGATCTCAACGTACCTCATGGTGGGCTACACGCGGCGCGACCCGCGGGGGCTCGAGGCGGCGATGAAGTTCTACATCATCGGCGCGCTCTCGACGGCGCTGTCGTTCTTCGGGGCGTCCCTCCTGTTCGGGGCGTTCGGCGGGACCAGCTTCGTGACCCTCGGACAGACGGAGGGGGCGGTCGCGTACTCCCCGCTCGCCCTGCTCGGCTACGGGTTCCTCCTCGTGGGCCTCGGATTCAAGGTGACCGCCGTGCCGTTCCACATGTGGGCGGTGGACGTCTACGACGGCGCGCCCCATGACGTCACGGCGTTCCTCGCCGGCGGGACCAAGAAGATCGGGATCTTCGCCTTCTTCCTCGTGTTCATCGGTCCGGTCGTCCTGTTCACGAGCCGCGCGACGGTGTGCGGTGGGTGCACCCCCTTCCACTTCGGCCCCACCCTTCAGATGACCCTCGCGGTCCTCGCGATCCTCACGATGACCGTCGGCAACGTGCTCGCCCTCCTCCAGAAGGAGATGAAACGGATGCTGGCCTACTCGAGCATCTCCCAGGCCGGCTACATGCTCATCGGGATCGCGATCGGCACGGCGCCCGCCCTCGCGGGGGCCACGCTGCAGGTGTTCGCGCACGTGTTCATGAAGGCCGGTGCGTTCCTCGTCGTGGCCGCGGTGGCGAGCCTCGGGGTCGGCCCCCTCATCGACGACTGGAGGGGGCTCGGGGTGGCGCGTCCCGGGCTGGGGGTATCGTTCGCGCTCATGCTCCTCTCGCTCGCCGGAGTCCCCCTCACCGTGGGGTTCGTGTCGAAATTCGTCCTCTTCTCGGCGGCGGTACAGTCTCCCCAGCACCTCTTCCTCTGGCTTGCGGTGCTGGGGCTTCTGAACAGCGCCCTCTCCGTCTTCTACTACGCCCGGGTCCTCCGCGTGATGTTCATGGAGAAGCCCGGCCCGATCGTCGCCACGGCTCGCCTCCCTTCGGGGGAGAGCCCTTCGTCGTTCTCCGGCATCGGCCTCGGCCGCACGGTGGCGATCCTCCTCGCGACCGCGGCGATCCTCGTCTTCGGGGTCGACCCCCAGCTCGTCCTCGGCCCGATCCAGTCGGCCGCGTCGCATTTCGTCCTCACCGGGGCGTGATCGACCGTGGCCGCCTACGACGTCGTGGTCGTGGGGGCGGGTCCGGCGGGGAGCCTCGCGGCCCGCTTCGCCGCGCTCGGAGGCGCGCGGACCCTGCTCCTCGACCGGCGCGCCGAGCTCGGCTTCCCGGTCCAGTGCGGCGAATTCCTTCCGTCCCCGAGGGAGCTCAAGGACCTGTTCGCCTGCCCCGAGGTCATCGACGAGACCTTCCGCATCCCGATGGAGACGGTCCTTCGGTCGACGGACCGGATGACCTGCGTCGCGCCGTCGGGGCGGCGCTACTCCTTTCCCCTCGAAGGCTACTCGGTCTCGCGGCGTGCGTTCGATCAGCGGCTCGCCCTGGAGGCGCAGAGCGCCGGGGCCGAGCTGCGCCATCCCGTCGGTGTCACCCGCGTGCGCGACGACACGGTCCACCTCGCAGACGGAACCGCGGAGCGGGCGCGCGTCATCATCGGCGCCGACGGGCCGCTGTCGACGGTCGCTCGGTCGGTCGGGTTCTCGGTCCCACGCGAGATGTTCCGGATGATCACGGCGACCTCGCCCGGTGAGTTCCCGCCCGAGATCGACCTGTTCTTCGGTCGGCTCGCCCCCGGAGGGTATGCCTGGATGATCCCGAAGGCCCACGACGCCAACGTCGGCCTCGGGGTCGCCCATCTCCCGTCGGGATCGAGCCTCAGCCAGCTTCTCGATCGCTTCCTCGGACAGGAAGGGTACGCCCCGGCCGTCGACCGCACCCGCTGGTGGGTACCGCTCGGTCCGCCACCCGCGAGCGCGGTGCGGGGCCGCGTCCTCTTCGCGGGCGACGCGGCCAATCTCGTGATGGCGACCAACGGCGGGGGCATCCCGACCGCGATGATCTCCGGCCGCGATGCGGGGGTCGCCGCCGCACGCCACGTGCGCGACGGCACGCCGCTCACCGAGTACGACCGACTCTGGAAGTCGCACCTGTTCGAACCGCTCGCGCGGGGCCATCGGATCAAGCGGTGGGGTGACCGGATCGTCGAGAACGACCTTCTGCTGGCCTTAGGGATGCGATATATCGGTGTGTCGGGTCTCGACGCCATGATGCGCCTCCGCTGGCCGGGGCGCTGGAGGGTCCTCACATGACGTGCCCGGCACCGCTCTCCGAGCCGGTACCCGAGGCGTCGCTCGAGGCGCTCGTCTACCGGACCCTCGGCGCCGAGACGTCGGGCGAGATCGCCGAGGCCATGCCCCGTCTCGTGCAGGACCTCGCCGACATCGATGGTCGGCTCGCCCAGGTGCTCGGTGCGACGTACCCCCAGCTCACCGAGGCCGCCCGCTACGCGTGCTCGTCCGGTGGCAAGAGGGTCCGACCGCTCCTGATGGCCGCGACGGCACGCGCGCTGGGGGCGGAGTCGACCGCGCCGATCCTCTCGCTCGCGGCCGCGTTCCAGCTCATCCACACGGCGTCCCTCGTCCACGACGACGTGATCGACCACGCCGAGATGCGCCGCGGGCGCCAGTCGATGCCGCGCGCGTTCGGTCTCCCGACCGCGATCGTGACGGGCGACTACCTCTTCGTACGCGCCTTCGAGCTGGCGGCCGACTACACGAAGTCGATTATCCTGCGCTGCGGCGAGGCGTGCGCCGACCTCGTCGAGGGGGAGGTCCTCCAGGACACGAGCCGCTTCGACCTCACGACGGGTCGCGAGCACTACTTCCGCGTGATCGAGCGCAAGACCGCGGCGATCGTCGCCGCGGCACTCGCGAGCGTCGCGGAGATCACGGGCGCCGCGCCGGCCGTGGTCGATGCTTGCTCGACCTACGGGAAGGCGCTCGGGATCGCCTTCCAGATCCGGGACGACCTGCTCGACGTCTACGGCGACGCGGACCTGCTCGGCAAGCCGCTCTACTCCGACCTTCGGGAGGGGAATCCCACGCTCGTGAGCCTCGAGGCGTACGCTCGGCTCGACGGGGCCCAGAAGGTCGAGTTCGAACGGATCTTCGCCCTCCGCCGCAAGGCGCCCGGCGACCTCCTGCGACTGCGCGCCCTCACGGACCAGACCGGCGCGCCCCAGCACGTCGCCGAGGAGGCCTCCCGATGGGCCGAGCGCGCGGTCCGCGCCCTCGAGCCGATCCCCCCCTCACCGTACCACGCCCTGCTCGCTTCCTCGGCTCGAGGGGCCGCGGCGCGCCGCTTCTAGGCGCGTCGCCGGTCTAACGAAACCTACAAGTCGGGTGAGTGGGGTCCTATCGGTCCGAAGGTGGTGCACCATGGGTCACTCGGTCGGCCACAGCGGCTCCCCATCGCATGCGCCGGCGATGGACCACCGCGGCGTGCGCGCCGCCATCGAGGTCCAGCACCTTCCCCCGCACTGGGAGCCCACGCCGTACCGGCCACGCCTCCCCTTCGGGATCGCGCTCCTTGCGATCCTGGTCGTGATCGGGGGGGCGGTCGTGCTGGTCGCCGGCGCCCTCTACCTCCTCAACGCGTACGTGGCGAACGCGGTGCCTCCGAGCCTGCTTATCATCCAGACCGTCGACGCCCTCGGGGCCGCGATCCTGATCCTGTTCGGCGCGGTCCTCATCGCTGTGGGGAATGCGCTCTGGCACCAGGAGACATGGTCGTTGTGGACGACGATCGTGGTCGTCTTCGCCGGGCTCACCTACCTCTTCTTCACGGCATCGATCACGGTCCTCTTCATCTTCCTCCTCGTGATCTTCGTCTATCTCCTCACCGTCCGACGGTACTTCTACTGATGCGGGTGCTCCTGGCCCAGCTGGCCCCGCGGCGAGGGGATCTGGGGGCGAACCTCGAGCGCCTCGCCCGGATCGTCGCCGGGTCCCGCGTCGATCTCGCGGTGTTCCCCGAGCTCTACCTGAGCGGCTACCTCGTGGGCGACCGGATCCACCGGCTCGCGCTCGCCTCGGGCGATCCGATGTGGACGCAACTGGGTGCGCTCGCTCGCCAGACGGGGACCGCCGTGGCGGTGGGGGCCCCGGTTGCGCTCGCCTCCCGCCGCGGCGAGACCCTCAACGCGGTCCTCCTCGCGACCCCGGATGGCGAGGTCCGTGTCCAGGAGAAGCGCTACCTGCCGACCTACGGTCCGTTCGACGAGGGGGCGACGTTCACGCCGGGCGACGCGAGCCGTCCTCTCGAGGTGGGCCACGCTTCGATCGGGTTCGAGGTCTGCTACGATGCGTTCTTCCCCGAGGTTTCCCGCGCCCTCGCGCTCGGGGGCGCCGACCTCCTGGTCGTCCTATCGGCCGCGCCCGTCACGTCCGGACCGCTCTTCGAGAAGGTGCTGCCGGCCCGCGCGGTCGAGAACGCCTGCCCTCTCGTGTACGTGAATCGGGTCGGGGTCGAGGACGGGATCGTCTTCGGAGGTAGCTCGGCGGCGTGGGACGCGCGAGGGGAGAGGATCCCCCCCTCGCCGTCCGCGCTTCCGGACGCGATCGGACCAGAGGAGAGCGTCGGCGTCGTCGAGGTCGACATCGCCGACGCCGCTCGTTGGCGGCCCTCCCGCCCGGTCCTTCGGGACGTCAGCGCGCGACCGTCCCGCCACGAGCCCCCGCGCGCGACCGCGCCCTCGACGACACGACATCGTCGACCCGGCCCCCGCGGGACGCAACGGCGACCGCGCCGGCCCGGTCGGCGCTGAACCGGCAGCGTCGACGTGTTCCGGTAGCGCGCCCCTCCGCCTCCGTTCCAACCGACGGCTTATAGCCCGCGTCGCTACGGGACCCCCTGGTGCCCCCGACCAAGACGCTCGCCCAGCATCTCGCGGCCAAGCAACGGGAGATCTCCGTCGCGGAGTTCTTCGAGCGGAACCGCCAGATCCTCGGGTTCGACAATCCGCTGCGCGCGCTCCTCACGACCGTGAAGGAGGGAGTCGACAACGCGCTCGATGCGTGCGAGGAGGCCCAGGTCCTTCCCGACGTCCGCGTCGAGATCACCAAGGAAGGCGTCGACCGTCTCAAGGTCGCGGTCGAGGACAACGGCCCCGGCATCCTACGACGGGAGATCCCGAACGTCTTCGGGCGGCTGCTCTACGGCTCGCGCTTCCACGCGAACCGACAGTCCCGGGGCCAGCAGGGGATCGGGATCTCGGCGGCGGTCCTGTATGCGGGACTCACCACGGCCCGACCCGCCCACATTGTCTCCAAGGTGGAGGAGGAGGAGGCGGCCCACGTGCTCGACCTCGTTCTCGACACCCAGAAGAACCTGCCGCGGGTGGTCGCGGAGGACCTCCTCCTCTGGGATCGCCCGCACGGGACGCGGGTCGAGCTCATCCTCCGTGCGAAGTACCAACGGGGCCGCCAGTCGCCGTTCGAGTACCTCAAGGGGACGGCCATCGTGAACCCCCACGCGCGCCTCGTCCTCGTCGAACCGGATGGGACCCGCGTCACCTACGAGCGCGCGACCTCAGAGATCCCCGCGATTCCGAAGGAGACCCCCCCCCACCCGTACGGACTCGAGCTCGGCGAGCTCGCCTACCGACTCAAGGCGTCCGGCGCGACGACCCTGCGCGACATGCTCGCGAAGGACCTCTGGGGTGTCTCCCCCCGAGCGGCCGGCGAGATCCTCACGCGGTCGGGCCTCACCGGGAAAGAGAAGCCGGGCGACCTTCACAGCGAGGACCTCGAAAAGCTCCTCGTGGCGCTCCATTCGATCGCGCTCATCCCCCCGTCGTCCACCTCCCTCTCGCCGATCGGGCCGATCCTGATCAAGCGGGGGCTACGGAACGTGCTCGGGGACGTCCGACCGGACTTCTACGCCCCTCCGGTGAGCCGGCCCCCGAAGGTGCGCGGGGGATTCCCGTTCCTGATCGAGGTGGGCCTCGTCTATGGAGGGGGGCTGGCGGCCGAGCAGCCGGTCCAGCTCCTCCGATTCGCGAACCGGGTCCCTCTCCTCTTCCAGCAGGGGGCGTGCGCGATCACGAACGCGGTCCAGAACCTGGACTGGCGGCGCTATGGGCTCGACCAGAAGGGCGGCAGCGGCCTCCCCTCCGGACCCTGCCTCATCCTCGTCCACGTCGCGTCGACGAAGATCCCGTTCACGAGCGAGGCCAAGGAGGCCGTCGCCGAGGACCCGGAGATCGACAAGGAGATCACCCTCGCCCTGCAGGCGTCCGCGCGCCACCTGCGCACCCACCTCTCCCGGCGGACCCGACGTGACTTCGCCACCGAGAAGTTCGCGATCATCCAGAAGATCCTCCCGAAGCTGGCCCGCAAGACGAGCGAACTCGTCGGTAAGCCGGTCCCCGACCTGACGCCCGTGATCACCAAGATCATGGATGTCGTGAACGTGGAGACCGCGCTCGTGGACGGGACGAAGGTCCCGACCGTGCGCACCGAGGTGACGAACTTCACCCCGAGGACGCGGGTCCTCGAGATGTTCGTGGAGATGCCCAACGAGCTCTTCGGGGCCGCAACGTTCGACCCGTCCCCGGACGGGACCGACGCCGAGCTGGGCCGCGCCTGGTGGACGTTGCCCAAGCTCGCGCCCAGCGCCCGGACGGCCGTGACGCTCGCCTTCCCGGGGGCGAAGGAAGTCGATGCGACCGACCTGCCGTGGTACGTCGCCGGGATCGACGAAGGGCACATCCTCGGTGCCGAGCCACTTCCCGGCGACTGGGATGTGCGGCTCCCCCGCGCCGTCATCGAGGCGGTCGAGGCGGGGCTCGCGCCGGGGATCGCCGACGAAGGGGAGGTGGACTACGATGCCGCGGAAGGCAGTGAAAAGCTCGACGACGACGAGTGACGACCTACCGAAGGTCCGAGCGGACGCCCTTCGGCCCACGCTCGACATGGCCGAGGAGATCTACGGCCAGCTCGCTCGGGGGGAGATCCCGAGGCTCCACCTCCCGCTGCGCACGAAGCAGAACATCCAGTTCCACATGCGCGAGGGGGTGTGGAAGCTCGGACGCGCGCAGGGGATGCGCAGCGCCCGCAAGCTCGACGGCGCCCTCATGCTCCTGAGGACGTTCTACCTCGTCGATTTCATCAACGAGATGGCGCGGGACAACAAGACGTCGACCCTGAGGGAGCTCTACTACATCAGCGAGGGGTGGGAGGAATCGAAGTTCCATTCGGAGGATGAATCGAACCTCCTGATCGAAGACCTCGAGGTCATGTGCGAGCGGCTCCGCGAGGACTTCCGCCTCCATCCCGAGGAGAACGGCGCTTCGGTGATCGGCGACCTCACGCTCCGCGAGACGAACCGCAAGGGCGTGGTGAAGACGTTCAACTGCAAGAACGACGTCGGCGACGGGGGCTACTCGCTCCCGTTCAACGTCGAGAAGGAGAAGATCGAGTTCGTCCGCACGAACGCGAAGTTCGTGGTCGCCATCGAGTGCGGGGGGATGGTCGACCGCCTCGCCGAGAACAACTTCGATGAGGAGCACAATGCGGTCCTCCTCCACTTGAAGGGACAGCCGGCCCGGTCGACCCGACGCTTCCTGAAGCGCCTCAACGAGGAGCTCAAGCTCCCCGTGGTCGTGTTCACCGACGGCGACCCGTGGTCGTTCCGCATCTTCGCGAGCGTCGCCTACGGCGCGATCAAGACCGCGCACATCTCGCACTATCTCGCGACCCCGTCGGCGGAGTTCCTGGGCGTGACTGCGTCCGACATCGAGAATTACAAGCTCCCGTCGGACAAGCTGAGCGAGCAGGATGTCCGGGCGTTGCAGGCGGAGCTCACCGACCCGCGCTTCAAGACCGCCGAGTGGCGATCGGAGATCGAGCTCATGCTGAAGAACGGGAAGAAGGCGGAGCAGCAATCCCTGGCGAAGTACGGGCTCAACTACGTGACGGACACCTACCTCCCCGAGAAGCTCGCCGAGATGGGCGTCCTGTAGGGCGACCCGCCCCGGGGCGTCACCCGAGCCCGAGGGCGGAGCGTCCCGCGGGCGCGAGGAGGCTGACGGCCTCGTCGCGCGGCACGTAGACGACGGTGCCCCGGGCGAGGGTGACCTTCCGCCAGTCGACGCCCTGTTCGGTGAACTCGGTCGTCTCGGCGCCCTCCTCGACCGCGGTTCCGGTCGACCGAGAGCCCGGGGTCACCCCGTCCCGCGCGATGAAGAGCTCGTCCGAGGCGAGATCGTAGACGATCCACGCGCGGGGAAGGATGACGCGCAGGCGGACGAGCCGGGGACGGAACTGGCTTTCGCTCTCGGTCTCGGTCCGCTGGAAGATCGCGTAGTCCCGCTCCCCGACGCGCACCGACCGTTCGAAATCGAAGCTCTTCAACCGGAACTGGAGGAGGTGAACCTCGAGGTCCGCGTCGTCCGCCGGCATCCTCGTGACGAGCGACGAGGGATACATAACGCCCGAGAGGGGGATGCCGTCCCACCGCCTCGCCCTCGGCACCTCCTCGGCGGCGCGGGCAACCCTAATAAAGGGGTGAAAGTACCTCGCGCCACTTCGGACGCGGATGGGATGAAACGTAGCTCACGCGTATGGAAAAAGCGCGGCCACATGCGGTGGAAGTGGCGCAAGAAGCGGATGCGCCGCCGCATGCGCGCCCAGAAGATGCGTAAGCAGTAATCCCAACCCTCTCGGTGGGAGGGGGGTTCTCCCCCTTCCCGCCCGCACTTCGGTCTACCAGGTCAGTCGGTCGAGTTTGCGCGACGCTTTGGTCGCCTTCTTCCATTCCTTGTAGTGCGACCGGCAAAGAGGAGCGCGATGGCCCTTCTCGGGGAGCTGGGCGAAGGCCCGACGGGCCTCGGCGAGACTGAGGCGCCGGACCGACTCCTCGCCGCACCCCGGAACGGCGCAGGGTTCGGGCGTCGCCTGGTCGCGGTCCCGGGGGCGGGCGGTCGCGTCGCTCATGGCCGGACCGACGCCGCAAGGGTGCGCGCCACCAGTTCGGGGATCTCGTACGGGAACGCGGCCACCTTGGCCCCCGCCGCCTCCAGCGCTTCGACCTTGCTCTGGGCGGTCCCTTTCCCTCGGGCGATGATCGCGCCGGCGTGGCCCATCCGCTTGCCTGGCGGCGCGGAGCGGCCGGCCACGTAGGCCACGACGGGCTTCTTGACGTGGTCACGGATATACGCTGCGGCATCCTCCTCGGCGGAGCCCCCGATCTCCCCGACCATGACGATGAGGTCGGTATCGGGATCGGACTCGAAGAGCGGGAGCGCATCGACGAAGCTCGTCCCGACGACGGGATCGCCCCCGAGCCCGATGCACGTGCTCTGTCCGAGCCCGTGCTCGGTGATGCCGTTCACGATCTCATACGTCAATGTCCCGCTGCGACTGATGACCCCGACCCGCCCCGGCCGAAAGACGACGTTCGGGATGATCCCCACCTTGGCCTTGCCGGGACTGGCGATCCCCGGACAGTTCGGTCCGATGATCCTCGCCCCGCGCATCCTCGCGTAGTGGTACATCATGAGCATGTCGTGGAACGGGATGTGTTCCGTCACGACCACGCACAGACGGATCCCGGCATCCACCGCCTCAAGGAGCGCGTCACGCGCGAACGGGGCAGGAACGAAGATCGTCGTCGCGTTCGCCCCGGTACGTTCGACCGCCTCCGCCACGGAATCAAAGACCGGGACCCCCTCGACCTGCTGACCCCCCTTGCCCGGGGTGGCCCCCGCGACCACTTTCGACCCGAAGAGGAGCATCTGCTTCGTATGGACCGTTCCCTGGTGTCCGGTGATCCCCTGGACGAGGACGCGGGTCTCCGGGTCGACCAGGACGCTCATGCCGCACCTTTGGCGGCGACGGATCGTTGGGCCGCGGCGACGGCCGCCTGAACCGACTCCTTGAGCTCCCGACGCGAGGCGATCCCCGCGGCCTGGAGGATCGCGATCCCCTCCGTCTCGTTGTTCCCGCGGATGCGGGCGACCAGCGGGAACCGTTCGGCCACCGGAACCTGCGCGATCGCCTCGACCAGGCCGCGGGCGACGGTGTCGCAGCGCGTGACCCCCCCGAAGATGTTGAGGAAGACCGCGGCCGGCCGGGCCATGGCCATCAGCAGGAAGGCCTCGGTGACCTTCTTCGGGTCGTCCGTTCCGCCGAGGTCGAGGAAGACCCCGGGCCGTCCCCCGAACTGCTGAAGCACGTCGAGCGTCGCCATGGTGAGGCCGGCGCCGTTGGCGATGACGCCGATATTCCCGTCGAGCTGGACGAACGCGATCTCCTTCTCGCGGGCGATCTCCTCGAGCGGGGTCCGGTCGTCGCGGACCTCGGAGTATTCGGGATGCCGGAACGCGGCGTCGTCCTCGATGATGACCTTCGCGTCGAGGGCGACGAGCTGGTCGCCGACCAGGGCGAGGGGATTGACTTCGACGAGCTCCGCATCCTCCTCGAGGAAGACCTTCCACAGCCGGTCGAAGAGCGTCTCGGCGGCGCGGGCCGACGCACCCGTGAGACCCAATGCGGAGCTTGCACGGCGCTTCTCGTAGCCTGCGAGGCCCGCGAAGGGATGGACGAACTGGCGGACGATCGCCCGATCGTCGACATTCTCGATCTCGACGCCGCCGTGGGCGCTTGCCATGAAGATCGGAAGACGCGCGCTGCGGTCGAGCGTGAAGGAGACGTAGAACTCCCGAGAGAGGGGAAGCTTCTCCTCGAGGAGGACTTCACGCACCTTCTCGCCCTTGAACTCGAGGCTCAAGATCTGCCGGGTCGCCTCGGCTCCTTCCCCGGGCGAGGTCGCGAAGCGGACGGCGCCGCCCTTCCCTCGCCCCCCCGAGAGGACCTGGGCCTTGACGACGCACGGCAGCGCGACCTCCTTGGCGCTCAGCGCGTTGAAGGCTTCCTCCGCCGACCGGACCACGCGGCCGTTCGGCAGAGGGACCCCGTGCTTCCGGAAGACCTCTTTGCCCCGCCACTCCGCGAGTTTCACCATGGGGTATCCTCGGGGCGACCCAAGCCGGACCTATATTAAGTCGAACGGGGCCGGCGCGAGGGCGTCCGTGACCGCGGACTCTTCGGCCGGCCCGATCGCCGTCGGGCGGGACGGGAAGCGGGCCGGTGCGCCAGCGCACGGGCCAGGTCGTCGAGGAGCTTTCCCGCGACCTCGGACTTCTTTCCCCGGACCCAGTGCCGGTCGCCGGCACGGGAGACCACGAGGGCCTCCGTCTCCGACGAACCCATGCTCGCCCGGTCGTTCGCAACAACCTCGTCGAGATCGTTCTCCTCCAGGAGGCGGCGCGCGGAGGCCTCGAGCTCGCTCGACGATCGCCGTGCCTCGAGCTTGAAGCCGACGAGGAGGGTCGGACGCGCCGCGAACCGACGCAGGAGGGGAAGGATCTTCGGCGCGCGCACCAGGTCGATGCGGAGGGAAGCGGAGGCCCGCGAGTCGAGCTTGCCCTCGTGAGCGCGCAGGGTGAAGTCGGAGAGCGCGGCCGGGACAACGACCGCGTCGGCCGCGCGGAGGTCGGACGCGCGACGCCGCGCGAGTCGCTCGAGGTCCGCGACCGACGACCAACGTTCCACAGGGAGGTACTCGGGGACCGGGACGCGCATACCTCCGGCCCACAGAGCGACGACCGCCCCGCGGAAGTGCGCCTGGTTTGCCAGCGCCACCGCGGTCTCCCCGCTGCTCTCGTTCGTCACCGAGCGTACGTCGTCGATCTTCTCCCGGCTCGCTCCCCCGATCACGATCACGCGACGGTCCTTCCATGGGCCCCGCGCGAGCCGGTGGAGCACGGCGGCCGCCACCTGTTCGGGAGAGGCGATCTTCTCTTCCCCCTCGGCGGCGATCGGGTCGATGACTCCGACCCCCCAGCTCCGCAACTTCTCGAGGTTCTCCTGGACCGCAGGGTTGAGCCCCATGTGGGCGTGCATCGCCGGAGCGATCAGGATCGGTACTCCGCCCCCGAGGGCGACAGAGGCGCAGGACGTGACCGGAGTATCGTCGATCCCGTGGGCGATCTTCGAGATCGTGTTCGCGGTGGCGGGTGCCAGGAGGAGGAGGTCCGCGCGCCCCTCCCCCGGCCCGAGGAGCGTCACGTGCTCGACGTCACCGGTGAGCCGGGTGATGGGGGCGGCGCCGGTCGCGAACGTCACGGCCTCGACCGTCACGATCCGGGTCGCCTCGGGACTCATCACGGCCCGAACGCGGGCGCCATGGCGGATGAGTTCCCGGACGATGCGCGGGACCTCGATCGCGGCGATCGAGCCCGAGATCCCCACGAGGACGCGACGGCCGGAGAGCAGCTGGGAGTGGCGACCCCGGATCGCTTCACTCGGATGCATCGCTGCGCCCCGGGATCCCCCTCGGAAGGTGGCCCCGTTGGCGGGAGCCGGCCCGGGCTCTTATCGGCTCCGGCGGGGGATGCCTTAAAGCGCCGGCCCTTTTCGCGCGCTTCGATGCCGCGACGCGTTGGGGCCCTACGCGCCCCCGCCGGGACCACGTCCCCCGAGACGATGCCCACCCCCATCCTCCCGATGGCGGCCCCCGCCACCTCCCACTTCGCCGAGGTCGAACGCCCTTTGGTCCAGGAGGCGGAAGTGGCCCCGCGCACGGTGCCTCGTGGCGTCGTCGCCTTCGATCTCGACGGCACGATCCTCGACGACATCGGACTCATCGCGAACGTCGCCGCGGATGTCCTGTTCCGCTCGTTCGGGACTCCGCCGCAGGAAGGCCGGCTCCACTACCTCGCCACCACGGGGATGCCGTTCGAGGCGCAGCTCGCCCAGCTCTACGCCCAGGCGCCGGCCCCCCTCCGCCTTCAGACCGCCCGGGCCTTCCACCAGCGCAAGGTGACCGAGGCGTACGCCCACGCGAAACCGTTCCCCGAGATCCCGCGCGTCCTGCGTCAGCTCAGCCAGGCCGGCTGGACACTGGTGATCTCGACCGGAGCGGAACGGGAGACGGCCGACCTGATCCTCGAGCGCGAGGGGCTGCGCTACTGGTTCGAGGGCGTCCTCGGCTCCGCCCAGGGAACGAAACGCGAGCACCTCCTCGAGTACCAACGCCGATTCCCCGGCGTGCCCGTTTTCCTCGTCGGCGACTCTCGATTCGACATGGAGGCGGCCGCCTCCACGCCCGGAGTGCGCGCGCTGGGTCGAGCCTCACGGCTCCAACAATGGACGCTCACGCCATCGGACCTCGAGTCGTGGGGAGCGGCATGGGCCGACTACTCTCTCACCGGACTCCCCGACGTGGTCGAACGCCTTGCCGAGGAGACCGGGAAGAAGGCGCCGTCGACGGCTCGTCGGACGCGGGCGACGCGGAAAAGGTAGGGCCGGGACCGAGACTCTCCGGTCGCGGGGGGTGGCCCCGCGCCCCTTTGAACCCGGGTCGAGGGATCCACAGTCCCCCAGGATAGGCCAAGCTACCCCATCCCGGCCGTGGGCGAGCGAGGCGAGGTCAAGGAGAAAAGCCTTGCCGTCGAGGGCCTCCGACGCGCCGGGCGAGCACGACCCTCCGCGCGCCGTCGAGCGCGGGAGCGACCCGGACCGGGCCCCGCGTGGCTCCTCGCGGAAGCTTCCTCGGTCCGATGCGAAGGTCCCCCCGGTTCGGAGGTTCACGGAGGAGGCGGTCGCTGCACCGGGTCTCCGAGGGCGAGCAAGGCAACGCGCTCCCGTCGGGCGCCACGACCGACGTAGAGGAAGAAGACCCCGAAGGCGATCAAGAGGACCGCCGTTTCGAGGAAGGCCGGATACGTTCCGACGGACCCCGCCAGAAGTTCGGCGATCGCGATCATCCCACCGAGCAGGATCGTGAGGGTCCCCCCGATCAGGAACACACGCTCAATCAACACGTTCGCCCCTCAGGTGTTCTGACGACGGGTCGGGGCCCTTGAGAGCGTTTCACGAACGCACTGGGCATCGCCTCCACGTTCATGTAGCAGCAGCTGCGTCGACCACGCATGGCGTCTGGCATCTCCCCGTCCAGCTCGGACTCCGCTCGGCGGCATATGACGGCCGAAGAACGGGGGTGGTACGATGCCGTCGAGGAAGCGTGTCGGAAAAGGGATTGGGAGGTTGCGTTCCGCAACCTCCAACGGCTGCTCGCCTCGGTGCGGTCCCGTCGCGACGACGACGCGATCCACCCGGTTCTCGACCGGTTCGCGACGGTCTTGGCCGAGTGCGGGGACGTGGCGGCGGCGGCACGCATCCGGGATTACTCCGCGGGAAAGTTCCGTTAACGTCGCTGCTCGCGAGGACGGAACGGGAGGAGGATCTGTCCCTCGGTCGGATCCCCCAGGAGCTGGGCTCGGCCGAGGTGGAAGAGACGGGCGACGTGGGCGCAGGCGATCGCGTCCAGCTCGTCGTGAGAGATCGACCGGTGTTGCACCTCCCCCCGGAATCCGAAGCGGACCAACGCTCGGCGCAAGCGCTCGGCGCCCTCTCCCTTGCGCGGCCATCCGAGAAGGTCCTGCACCCCGCCCGGGTAGGTCTCGAGGACGGAGATCCCGCGCCTCCCGAGGGCGTCGCGCAACGCCACGCCCCGCCGCGTCAGCATGCGCATCGGACCGAGGGTGATCGGGAAGAAGGGGATGTGGAGTCGGCGCAGGGCGAGATCGCATGCGCGGAAGTGGGGTCCGTTCCGGTCCTCGATGGAGGCTCGACCTCGCGGGAGGGAGAGGGGCGCATCGACGGCGACGAGGCGCGGCTCGACCTCGGTCGCCGCGTTGAGGATCTCCTCGTCCGTCCCGAGCACGCGCGTGCGCGCCTCGCGGGCTCCGTAGAGGACGCAGAACCCGGTGCGGCGCGATTCGCTCCCCGCGAGATCGATCCCGACGAACGGTGCTGCCCGGGGCGATCGACCTCCTCGGGCCCGTGACGTCAATCATCCTCGGCCGATAGAATCCGGGCGCACGAGAGACAGGGGACCGGGCGGGGAGAAAAGTCGTACGACGGGTGCGTCACCGTCGTGTGCGGCGTCGCGAGGGCGTGCTCCAAGTCGACCCCCGCCTTCTTGGCGAGAACGGCCTCGAGGACCGAGGATTCACCGGCGCAGCGGGCGCAGAGGTCGAACTCCTGGGTCGCGTCGCGCGGTCCTCCCGGCGCCAAGGTGAATCGAGGCATGCACGGCGTGCAATCGTTCGCCTCGGATAAGGTCGCGTCCGGATCACCGTGAACCACAAGACCCCCCGCGCGCTCGCGTTCGTGTGGGTCGGCCCCGACGGGTGGTGGGAGGCGCGCGGGTCCGGGCGCGCATCGTTCTCCGGAAGGCCGTTCCGAGCGACGTCCCCCTCCTTGTCGAGCATCGTCTACGGATGTGGGAGGAGATCGGCGGAGTATCTCCGGCGGCCCTTCGTGCGCATGCACCGACCTATCGTCGTTGGCTGCTCCCACGCCTCACCTCGGGTCGCCTTTGGGGATACGTTGCCGGGGTCCGCAGGGGCGAGATCGGAGG
>JBOGRS010000007.1:0-42499 GCA_050749685.1 Thermoplasmata archaeon | reverse complement strand
CCCTTAGGGTCCGCCGCCTCCCTCGTCGGTCGAACGTCGGGCCCTTGGGCGCCTCGCGCTTTTAAGGATGACAGTTTAAGTGAAGTTCCGGGATGGGAACGCGGCGGCATGATCGCGTGCGTGGGGAGCCGTGGCGGACTCGTCCTGCTCGCGCTCGCCCTCCTCCTCGCCAGCCCCGGCGGAGCGTCGATCGCGGCTTCCCCGACCCCCGCCGCCTTCCCCATGGCGGGATCGACCCTGTGGGGGGGTCCACCCCACCAACATCCAGGGGTCATGGAGCGAGGGACCAGTGGGGGGGACGGGGCCGCCTCGGCGGGGTCGGGGTGGAACTCGAGCGGGGCGTGTGCGGTCCTTGAGGACCACTGGAACGCCTCCTTCGCACGCCTACCTCCCCCGCTCGACGTCCGGCACGTCCTCCAGGACCCGTGCTACGTCGGCCACGACGAACCGTCGATGAGCTTCCTGTCGAACGCGTCCTACTCCGGCGAGCGCGTGCACTTCTCGCTCGACCTTCCCCCGGGAGGAACCGCGAGCGCGAGCGCGTTCTCCACATTCTGGGTCGGCCTGTGGCTTGCGGGGGTACCCTGCTCGTACGGGGGCCAGTCCTATCTCGAGGTCCAGCTGAATCCTCCCTACGACGTCGCCGGGATCGGGGACGGTCCCAACTGGACCCTTCAGGCTCCCGTATGGGACCTCGTGCCGGCCGGGTCGTGCGACCCGCAGTGCCAGAACGACTCCGTATCGACCACGATCGACGGGGTCGGCTATTGCGAGGACGACGCGGCGATCTCGGGCGTGGGGACCTACACCCCGACGGGTTGGGGGAATTTCGCGCCCGGGGACGCGCTCACGATCGATCTGGTCGGGTCCGTCGGAGGAGGATCCGGGTTTCTGGTCGTCGTCAACGACACGACCCATCCCTCCCAGGATCTTCGTTGGACCTATTCGGCGCAGGTCACGGCGACCGGGACCCCGCTCACTCCGTTCTACAACGCGTCGACGCCGACGAACGGTGGATGGGGCTATGGCCTCAACGTCGAGGCGACCTGGGAGAACTGCCCCGAAGCGTCGGGCCTGACGCCGTGCAACAGCTACGACGGGCCGGCCGTGAGTGCCGTCGGCGTGCCCGAGCTCACGTCGGTGACCTTCTGGAACGCGACGAGCGGAACGTACGGGTCCCCCTTCCCCTCGACCGCCACGTCCTCGAGTTCGGGAGGGTGCGCGGGGGCGAGCCCCCTCGTCGCGCCGTGCTTCGACTTCACGACCTTCGGAGGGACCGGGGCCTACCCCTATTGGTCGATGCACGCGGCTCAGGGGAGAAGCTGGTGGATGTACGGCGACGCGTACGCCGACCAGGTGTCCGATTTCGGCGGGCCCGGCGCCCAGTTCGCCCCTACCGGCCTCCCCGCGATCCTCCTCGACCCGACGTCCGTCTACGATCTGGTGACGTCCGGAACCTCCGGCTCCGTCACCGTGGGAGTACGCGTCGCGGACCCGAACGGCGTGGCCGGGGTCCAGATCACCTATCAGTGGTGCGCATCGATGGGAAGCGGCACGGCGACGCTCGGCGCGGGCGCCGCGAACACCACCTTCGATGGGGCGTGGTCGACCACCCTCTCGGGCGCCGGGTACCGCGGCACCGTCCACTTCGAGGTCCGCGCGCGCTCGACGTCGGGCGTGTGGAGCACGCCGGTCTACGGAGCGGCGGCGATCTCGGGGACGACGTCGTGCACCTTCCCTCCCCCTCCCTCCCCATGGTTCGGGCCCGAGAACGTCTCCCGCGCGCCCGGAGGATACCGCATCAACTGGACCGAAAACGGCACGACGCTCAGAAACATCACGCTCTGGCTCAACACGACCTCGAACGGGACCCCGCGGGCCGTCGACCTTTCTCCATCGTCCGCCCCGGTGACGATCCCCGTCACCAACGCCTCCCCCACGTACGAGATGCGGCTCATCGCGAACGACTGGGCGAACAATTCGTCGACCCCTGCGCCGTGGGTCGTCGCGCCCCCTCCGGGGCCTCCAATGACGGCCACGCTCATCGGGCCGATGGCGACGAACTTCTGGATCGGTCGAGCGAACGCTTCGTTCGCCCTCAACGTGACCGGTGCGCTCGGAGGATTCACCGCGAGCTGCACCTTCTCGGACGGGTCCAACACCACCCTCACCGGGACGAACGGTTCGCTTCTCTTCGCGCACGACTTCGGAACGTACTTCGGGACGGCGCGCGTGGGCTGCGCGATCCGCTCGATGGATGGCACCATGGCCGCGTCGAACCCTGTGCTCGTCCCGATCTGGGCGACGCCGCTCGGGGTCCCCCAGACGACCGTCGCCGGCGATGGGTGGGTGAACGTGAGCTGGAGCCCGCCGGCCTCGCCCGCCGCCCCCGTGACCGGCTACACCGTCTACTTCACGACGAACCCCGCGTCCTCGGGATACCTCACGGCCGCCTGGCCGTTCAACGCCTCGGCGCCCTACGATATCACTGTCTGGAACACCACGCGCACGCACCTCCTTCTCCCGGTCCCCGACGGGCTCACCTTGTACGCCCAAGTCGTGGGCTGGAACGTCTACGGCGAGGGACTCCTCCCCTCCGGCGTCCCCCCGCTCGACCTCCCTCCCGTCCTCGCCGCCGTGCCGGCGCCGCTCGAAGCGTCGCCGATCGCCGGCCTACCGGGCGGACCGGCACCGTTCAATGATTCCTTCAGCTCGTGGGTCACGGGGGGCACGAACTTCTCGGTCATCTTCGCGGTCTACACCTTCCCCGGCGAGGTCGGGGTCACGCCGACGATCGTCCCGACGACGAACGGCACGTGGGTGAACGTCACCTACGTGTTCCCGGCCCCCGGGATCGCGACCGTCCAGCTGCACGTCGTCGACTCCCTGTACGATACCGCGATCGTCACGGCGACGGTCTACGTCGCGCCCGGAGCCGGGCCGACCGTGGGGCTGGCGGCACCCGCACCGTTCGGTTGGGTAGGCCAACCCATCCCCTTCACGACCACGGTCTCGGGGGGGAGCGGGAACTACACGTACGCGTGGCAGTTCGGCGATGGTGCGATCGGAACCGGTGCCCGCCTCACCCATACCTATCTCGCGCCCGGGACGTTCGGCGTCGAGGTCCGGGTGACCGACAATCGCACCGGGGGAACGACGACACGGGCGATCCTCGAGGTGGTCTACGCCCTCCCCGAAGTGGCGATCGTCACGACCGCCGGCCCGAACGGATCACTCTCGTACGACTTCACCGCGCACGTTTCCGGAGGAAGCGGTCCGCCGAGCGTGGTTTGGCTGTTCGGCGACGGTAGCGTCGGCCATGGGACGAGCGTCGGACACGACTACGGGGCCGCCGGGAGCTACACCGTAGAGGTGATCGCGACCGATCCCTCGAACCATGCCGCGTTTACCAACATCACCGTCCTCGCGACCTCGCCGTCGACCGCCGGTGGTTCGCCCTCCCTCTCGGGGACCTTGGTCGCCCTCGTGCTCGGTCCGGTCTCGATCGCCTGCTTCGTCGCGATGCTCTACTTCTGGTCGCTCGCTCGCCCTCCGAAGGAGGGCGAGGGCGAGGTCGAGCGACCTCGCTTCCAGGTTTAGGGATCGACGCGCTACGGCGCCTCGCCGTCGGGCGGATCGTCGCGGGCGGGGCGCTCCGTGCCGTAGAGCTCGTCCCCCTCGTCCGGTGCGGCGAGGGGAGCCGTTCCCTTTCGACGCGTTCGACCGATCGCCACCACCAGGGCGATGATCACCAGGAGGACCGCGAGGGCTCCCAGGATGTACTCCCATGTCGGAAGGTAGGGACCGTGGCTGCCGGGGCTTTCCCGGCCCTGGGAGGGGGTGAGGTTGACCCGGACCGATTGCCCGAACGATGTGAGCGTGAGGTTCTCGGACCACGGGAGGTAGCCCGGGGCCTGAGCATCGAGGGTGTAGGTGCCCGGCGGTCGGCTCACGTTCGCGAACCCACGGGAATCAAGGGGGACCGGAACCCCTGAGAGGCTTACGTTCGCGTTCGCGGGATCGACCTCGAGGGTGACCGTCCCGTTCCTCATGGCGAGCGTGATGTTGGACCAGAGCGTGGCGTTCTGCGGAACCGCCACGACGAGCGTCGCGGGGAGGTAGCCGAGCAGCGACGCGGCGATCGTGTGGACCGACCCGGCGAGGCCCCCGATGCGGAACGAGCCATTCAGGGCCACCGGAAGGATCGCCCCGTCCCAGGAGAGGGAGGCGCTCGGGGGATCCACATAGCCGGTTACATTGCCCGGCGCCGGGTCCAGCTGGAGCGACGCCCGGACGGAGGCGTTCCAGGGAAGGTTCACCGAATCGGCGGCCGGAAGGAAGCCGGTCGCGATCGCGGTGAGCAGGTGGGACCCCATCGTGGTGTTCGCCGCGAAGCTCCCGTCGCTCGCCACGGCGAGCGGGACGTGGTCGAGGGCGACCCGGGCGTCCGTGGGGACCACGGTCCCGGTAAGGCCCCCCCACGCGGTCAGCACCAGGGGCACGGCCGGGCCGAACGGACCCCGGCCGGCGCCGTCGACCGCGGCCACGTTGAGGAGATAGCGGGCGTTCGCCACGAGGCCGGTGATGGTCGCGCTTCGGGCCGCTCCGCTCACGTTCATGCTGGTCGGGTGGTAGCCTTCGATCGCCCACGTGACCTCGTAGGCATCCGCCGGTCCCCCGCTCGTGGGGGGGTTCCACCGCACGAGGACGCTGCCCCGTCCGGGGACCAGCGAGGTGATCGTGGGGGCGCCGGGGAGCGGCTCGCCGACCGTGGCCGAGAAGATCTGCGACGCGAGCGTCCCGTTCAAGGTGACGGCGTACGTCCAGCTGACCGCGACCTCGCCTCGGCCGAGGTAGCTCACCCCGATCGTGTCGCCGACCCAGTAGCCGTCCGTCCCGAACTGGTCCGACAGGACGGTCGGCCCGCTCAGGACCGTCCCATTTCCCGAGAGGACCGCCTCGAAGACGCTCCAGCCGGAGGTGGAGTTGTTGGACATCCACGCGAGGTAGGCCGTCCCGTTTCCCCCTCCGGCGGCCTCGGCCATGATGTGCGGGGCGGAGTCCACGTCCGGATTGAGGGGGATCGGCGCCGACCAGGTCGTACCGAGGTCCTGGGACAGGGCGACGTAGGCGGTATCGTTGGTCCCGTTCTGGGCATCGAAGGTCGCGTAGAGGGTACCGGACGCATCCCGCGCGATCGCACCATCGATCCACCAGGAGGTCGTCGGGAAGGTAAGGTTCGAGATCGCGCGGGGCGTCGAGAACGTCCGTCCCCCGTCGACCGATCGGGCGAAGTAGTTGAGGCCGGCCCCCAGGAGGTGCGACGCGGGGTTCACGATCGTCACCTGATATCCCTCATAGAGGACATCGACGGCCCCGCTCGGCTCGACGAGGAGGGGACCGCACGGTGCGCCCCCGTCCGGATAGCCCGAGCTCACGGGCACCGGGTCGCTCCAGTTCCGACCCCCATCGGACGATCGCACGACGACGATGTTGTAGTCGCCCGCGATGAAGTAGCAGCTCCCGCCGGTCGCGCACCGGATCTGGTCGAGGCTCGAGTTCGGGGAATAGTCCCAGGTGAGGTAGAGGGTCCCGTTCGGCGCCACGGCGAGGAAGTCGCGATCGCCGAACTCCTGCGCGTTCGGGAGGAACGCCGTGGAAGAGCCGTTGAAGGACGAGCCGCGGTCGTACGACCACGCCACTCGGGGCATGATGCCGCTCCCGTTCTGGAACATGTAGCCCACGTAGACCGTTCCGTTCGGGGCGACCGCGATCGAGGGGTCCCAGCTGCTCCCGTTCGTGCTCCCGAGGACCGCCATCGCGGTCTGGAACGAGAAGCCGTGGTCCAAGGAGCGGGCGAACCCGATCCCGCCGCACCCGATCCAGGTGTCGTAGAGGACCCCCGCCGACGGGTCGAAGGCCGATTCGACCTCGGCGTTCCCGCCCGACGCGCACGCGGCGTCGACCAAGGCGTTCGGCAGGGTCGAGTTCGCGGCCAGGTTCGCGGGCGACGGTGCGGCGCGTTCCTCCGGGGGGAGCCACGGGTGAAGGTCGAGCCGCGGGGACGGTGAACTCCCGGCGTCGACGCTCACCGGAGGGGCGGCCCGGCCGTCCGGCGTGAGCCCCCGCGGCGACATGAGGAACGAGGGAGCGAGAAGCAGGAGGACGATCGCCAGGACGGCCGCTCGCCCGAGGGTCCGAGGCACGTCCTCGGATGGGCCGCGCGGCACATTACGCCGTCGCCCTACGCCAATGCCCGGGATGGCCCGCCGTGGCGATTGGGCGCTTCCCCGGCGCGCGACGGACGATGGACGCGCGCGCGAGGCTCGTTTTCGTCGAACCCCCGGCAAAAGATAGATATGGACCGCCCACCTGCGAATCCTCGCTCGCGACCCGGGCAGGCGTACGTTTGCAGCCCACCTCCGATGGGAGGCCCTCGGTGAAAGCCGACGGGCCATCGACGATCCACGCCGCGAATGACGCTGCGGCGCCCGTCGGGGAGCATCCGCTCGCCGGCGATGCGACCGGACCGACCACCGGAACCCCCCTTCCACCGGAAGGCCGTCTTCCCGAAACGAGCACGGCGAGCGAGCTGTTCGACGCGGTCCTGCGCTATGCCAACGAGCTCTTCAAGGGGAACCGGGAGATCCTGCGCGAGTCGTACATCCCGCCCCGCCTCCCGCACCGGGAGCACCAGATCCGACAGGTGGCCGAGATCCTCGCGCCCGCCCTACGCGGCAACCTGCCATCCAACCTGCTCATCTACGGCAAGATCGGGACCGGCAAGACGGCGGTCGTCGCCCAAGTGCGCCAGGACATCCAGCGGCGGACCGACCTCTCGGGCCACATCACGTTCATCACCGTCAACTGCGGCAACATCGACACCCCGTACAGCCTTCTCCAAACGATCGGCAACACGTTTGCCCCCCGCGAGGCCGACCGCATCCCGACGGGCTGGTCGCTCGACCGCGTCCAGATGGCGATGCGCGACCTGATGGAGGTGAAGGGCGGGACGGTCATCCTCATCCTCGACGAGATCGATCGGCTCGTCGCCAAGAGCGGCGACAGCGTCCTCTACACGCTGAGCCAGCTCAACACGGAGATGGAGAAAGCGCGCCTCGTGCTCGTGGGTATCTCCAACGACCTCAAGTTCACGAACAACCTGGACGCCCGCGTCCGAAGCCGCCTCAACGAAGAGAAGATCCTCTTCCCACCGTACGATGCGACGCAACTCCAGGACATCTTGCGCGACCGCGCGAAGGACGTCTTCAAGGAGGGCGTGATCGATGCCGGGGTGATCGAGCGGTGCGCCGCCTACGCCGCCCTCGAGAACGGGGACGCGCGGCGCGCGATCGCGCTCCTCAGGCTGGCCGCGGAGATGGCCGAGCGTGACCGCGCGAAGCGGATCACTTCGGACCATGTCGTGAAGGCGAAGAGCCGCCTCGAGCAGGACATCATCGTCGAGTGCTGCCGGACCCTTCCCCCCCACTGCAAGGTCCTCCTCTATGCGATCCTCCAATCGTACGAACGCCGTCGCGGCGGCGTCCTCACGGGCGAGGTCTACGACGGGTACACCCGCCTCTCCCAGCGCCTCGGACTCCAACCGCTGCACGCCCGCAGCATCTCGAACTATCTCTCCGAGCTCGAGAACCTAGGACTCATCCGCGCCACGATCGTGAGCCGGGGCCGCGGGGGGCGGACCCGCGAGATCGTCGTGGACGTGCCGATCTCCGAGACCCTGCCCGCGCTCGAGGACGATCCGCTCCTCGCGCCGATCGCCCGCCCCCGAACGCTCTCCCAGAAGACGTTGCTCACGAACTTCGACAACCCGAACCGCACGGGTCCCTCGTACTGAGACGGGTCGATCCGCGCGGACGTCGCGTCCGAAGCGCACTAGGCGGACGCGGGAGGCGCGGTCGCGATCTCGACGGAATCCGACTCCGGGACCTCGGAGAGCGCCTTACGTCGTGCCTTCTCTCGTCGGAGTGCCTTCAAGTCCCGTTCGAGGTCGCGGAGCTCCCGGGCGTAGCGTCGAACGCGTAGCCGCGCGATCGCCTCGAGGGTCGCGATCTCCCGCTCCAGCGTCGCGTCCGACCCTCGGAACCCGCCCACGATCGGACCTACGGGACGTCGATCTGCGCCTTCTGGAGGTGGCTCGAATAATCGAGGAAGACCGTCTTGACCTCGCTGAACTCGTCGATCGCGACGGAACCGGCCTCGCGTCCCCCGTTGCCGGTGTTCTTGACGCCGCCGAACGGAAGCTGGATCTCCGCGCCGATCGTCGGTGCGTTGACGTAGGTGATCCCCGCCTCAAGGTCGTCGATCGCCCGGAAGGCGCGGTTGACATCCCGCGTATAGATGGAGGACGAGAGCCCGTAGGTGACATCGTTCGCGACACGGACGGCCTCGTCGTAGTCCTTCACCCGGACGACCGAGAGCACGGGACCAAAGATCTCCTCGCGGGAGATCCGCGTCCCGTGCGCGGTCTCGAAGACGGTCGGGGCGAGGAAGTAGCCGCGGTGGTGTGTCCCGTCGGTGATCTTCGTTCCTCCGAAGGCCAGGGTGGCCTCGGCGCGTCCGACCTCGATGTACTCGAGGATCTTGCGCTCCTGCTCGGCCGACGCGACCGGGCCCATGTCGGTCGCGGGGTCGAGCGGGTCGCCGATCTTGAACGACCGCAGGCGGTCGAGCAGCGAGCCCAGGAACTCGTCATAGACCTTCGTGTGGACGATGAGGCGGCTCGTGGCCGTGCACCGCTGCCCGGCGGTCCCGAAGGCGCCGAACAGGATCCCCTCGAGGGCGAGCGAGAGGTCGGCGTCGTCCATCACGATCTGCGGGTTCTTGCCGCCGAGCTCGAGGTGGACCATCTTGAGCCCCTTCGCGCCGCGCACGTAGACCTCGCGCCCGGTCTCGACCCCCCCCGTGAACGAGACGGCGCGCACTCTCGGGTCGTCGATGAGGGCGTTGCCGACCACGCCACCGGAGCCCGTGACGAGATTGAGGACGCCCGGCGGGAGCCCGGCGTCCTCGTAGACCTTGACGACCTCGATCCCGCAGAGTGCCGTGCCCGACGCGGGCTTGAAGACGAC
Source organism: Thermoplasmata archaeon (assembly GCA_050749685.1). Classification (GTDB taxonomy): domain Archaea; phylum Thermoplasmatota; class Thermoplasmata; order Lutacidiplasmatales; family UBA184; genus Lutacidiplasma. Next base: position 33,410 of record JBOGRS010000007.1, on the reverse strand, counting down.
GGAGTTGCCGCAGATCAGCGCGGCCGCGATCTTCCAGTTGGGGATGGCCGTGGGAAAGTTCCACGGCGTGATGCACGCCACGACCCCCTTCGGCTGGTGGACAGTGAGGCAGAACTTCTGCCGCAGTTCCGACGGGACGGTCTCGCCGGCAAGGCGGCGCCCCTCTCCGGCCATGTACTCGATGAAGTCGATCGACTCCTGGACGTCGCCCCGTCCTTCGGCGATGACCTTGCCCATCTCGCGCGTGACGATCCGTCCCACCTTCTCCTTGCGCTCCTTGAGGAGGCGAGCGGCCGCGAGGAGGACCTGGCCGCGCGCCGGGGCCGGGGTCGCCTTCCACGACTTGAATGCGCGGGCCGCCGATGCGACCGCGGCCTCCACGTCGCGTGCCGTCCCGGCGACGAACGATCCGACGACCTCGCCGTTGGCCGGGTTATGGGTCTGGAAGCGCGTCGCGCCCTCGGGGGTCGCCCACCTTCCCTCGATGAACAGCCCGTGGTCGTCCGCGTCGTCGCCCATCCCACGCTCCGTGGGACCGCGCGAGACGGGCGAGGCACAAAAGCGTAACCGCTCGGGCGACGGTCGCGCGCCTAGGATTATAACGCGCCCTCGTCTAAGCGCCGCGATGGAGAACGAGCTCGAGGCCGAGCTCACGCTGAGCGCGGCCCCGTCGGACCCGAAGGCGGTCGAGGCGCGGCTCGCACCGCTCGCCGCGGAGGCGATCCAGCGGACGATCGGGAGTCGTGGGGTGGGCCGGCTCGCACGCGCCCAGCTTCACGGCGACCGGATCGAGCTCACGATCGAGTCCGACGGGGCACGACCTCACCAGGCGCTCCTCGCCCTCGTCCGTCGGTTGGGCGAAGAGCTTGGCCGAACGCAGAAGATCGGGATCCGGTCGTTCCGCGCGCCGCGCTATCGCGTGCGCTTCACCCTCGACCCCCCACCGAAGGCGGACATCGGCCTTCCCCTCGCGCACCGTCTCACGATCGTCGCCGGCGTGGCGGACCTCGAGCTCACCGACCTGAGCGAGGACGCGCTCCGCGACAACTGGGTGGACCGGACCGCCGCCCTCGTCCAAGAGAAGGCACGTCGCCAGGGATATGCCGGCAAGGAGCAGTACTGGGACCTCCTCTCGCAGAGCCCGCGGAGGGAGCATGCGTTCGCGAAGGACCCCACGGAGGAGATGCTGCGCCGCCAGTGGGTGCGCAGCGGACCCACCAAGGGCAAGTGGTTCCTCGGGCCGACGGTCGCCCACCTCCTGCGCACGATGGAACGGATCGCCCGCACGCAGGTCCTGGAACCTCTCGGCTTCGAGGAGGTCGTCCAGCCGCACCACGACTCGTTCGATATTCTCCTCAAGACCGGCCATTTCGAAGGGCTCCCGGGAGAGTTCTACTACGTGACCGAGCCCAAAACGCGGGACCCGGCCGCGTGGGAGACGTTCACGGACCTCGTGAAGATCACCCGCCGCGTCCCCGAAGCGGAGCTCGCGAAGCTCGTGAGCCCCCCGTCCGCGATCTCGTGCTACGCGCAGTGTCCGACGATCTACTGGTGGCTGAGCGGGCGGACGATCGCGACGGAGAGCCTCCCCCTCAAGGTGTACGACCGATCGGCCGTGTCGAACCGGTACGAGAGCGGGGGCCGGCACGGGCTCGAGCGGGTCGACGAGTTCCACCGGATCGAGCCCGTCTATGTAGGGACGAAGGAGCAGCTCACCGAGCTGAGGGAAGAGATGCTCAAGCGCTACACGCAGGTCTTCACCACGATCCTCGAGCTCGAGTGGCGCACCGCGTGGGTGACCCCGTTCTACCTGCAGCAAAGCGGGGGCGTGGGGACCGAGGAAGGCCCGGAACGGGTCAAGGGAACGATCGATTTCGAGGCGTACCTCCCGTACCGCGGGACGCGCGAGGGCTCCGAGTGGCTCGAGTTCCAGAACCTCTCGATCGTCGGGGAGAAGTACACCAAGGCCTTCACCATCCGCGCCCAGAAGGGCGAGATCTGGTCCGGCTGCTCGGGCATCGGCCTCGAGCGCTGGCTCACGGCCTTCCTCGCCCAGAAGGGGCTCGATCCCGAGGGGTGGCCGGCGAAGTTCCGCGAGTTCGTCGGAACGATGCCGCGCGACGTGCGGTTCCTTTAGGCCCGATCGCGGGCCGTCCCGAGGATTGGATGACGGGGCCCGGGACGCGACGGAGCGCGACGTGACCCGGACCGGGCAGCACCGCCTCGAGGAGTTTCTCCAGGAGGGCGCACCCTTTACGCCCGCGCCGCCCCCACGCCCGCCCCGCCCCGCGGCCATTCCGGGGGTCTGGACGGTGGACGATGGGTTCGTCGCGCATCCGCTGTTGCGCCCCCGCGTCCTGCGCGCCCTCCCGTTCCAGATCGACCTGGCTCGGGTGGGCCTCGAGGAGGACGAGCTGGTCGTCCTGCCGACCGGACTCGGCAAGACGGTGATCGCGGCGCTCGTCGCGGCGGAGCTCCTCCGCCGCGACGTGGGGAAGGTCCTCGTCCTCGCCCCGACGCGCCCGCTCGTCCAGCAGCACGCCGACTCGTTCGCCGGATGGCTCACCTCGATGACGCGAGCGCGCTTCACGGGGACGGTACGACGGCCGATCCGCGAGGGGGCATGGGAAACGGCCGAGCTCGTCTTCGCGACGCCCGAGATCGTCGCGAACGACCTCACGGCGGGACGCTACGACCTCAAGAAGGTCGGGTTGGTGGTGTTCGACGAGGCGCACCACGCCGTCGGGAAGTACGCCTACGTCCCGATCGCAACACGGTACCGGACCGAGCGGCCCCGCGGGGGGCGGGTCCTCGGATTGACCGCCTCGCCGGGCGGCAAGGATGCCCGCGTCGAGGAGGTCGTGGGCGTCCTCGGGACGACCCGGATCGAGGCCCGGTCCCGGGAGGACGAAGGCGTGAAGGAGTTCGTCCAGCCTATCGAGATCGATTACCGGTGGGTGAAGCTCTCTCCGTCGGCCACACGGATCCAGGAGTTGCTGATCGATGCCGGTCGGGAGGAGGCGCGTAAGCTGCAGAAGATGGGCTACCTCCGCACCAAGCCCATCGCGTCGCTCTCGGTGAAGGACCTGATCGCGCTGCGCGCCGAGATCTTCGCGCGACCGGGTCCGATGGTCCGCAAGTTCGGGCCGCTGTTCCACCAGCTCGTTCTGCTCCATCTCCACCACGCCCTCGAGCGGCTCGAGACGCAGGGGATCGAACCGTTCGCCCAGTACGTCCGACGGGTCGAGGAGAAGGAGAAACCCGGACGCGGGGATCGCGCCCTCGTGAAGCTCCCTCAGATGGTCGAGGCGAGGAGGATCGCCGCCGTGACCCTCGAGACCCGCGAGCCGTCGCACGCGAAGCTCGACGCGCTGATCGCCCTCGTCCGGACCGAGTTCGAACGCCGGCAGGACCGGGCCCCTCGTATCCTCGTCTTCGCCCAATACCGCGACACGATCCAAGGGATCCAGGAGTCGTTGGAGGCCCAGGGGTGGGCCGTCGGGAGGTTCGTCGGGCAGGCGACCCGCGACAAGAACGACCCGGGCATGAATCAGAAGGAGCAGGCGCGCGTCCTGGCCGCCTTCCGCAACGGTCGATTCCCCCTCCTGGTCGCGAGCAGCGTCGCCGAGGAAGGCCTCGACGTACCGGACGTCGATGTGGTCGTCTTCTTCGAGGCTGTGCCGAGCGAGATCCGGGCGATCCAGCGGCGGGGGCGGACGGGGCGTAGCTCGCTCGGACGGGTCGTCGTGCTCCTTACCGAGGCGACGCGCGACCTCCGCTACCAACGTGCGGAATCGCGGCGCGAGACGTCGATGCTTCGGATCGTCCGACGCCTCTCGGCCGAGGGCCGCCGCCGGCGAGCCCAACGCCCCGCGGACGATCCTTCGACGGACGGGGCCGAGGAGGGGGGTGGGGCCGCCCTCGGGCCGCTACCGGGGGCGTGAGCGCCGAGCTCGGAGCGCCGCGCCCAAGACTATTTACCTTCGGACCACGACCGGCGGTCGAGGACGACGGTGGACCTGCTTTCGATGATCCTCGCGAACCTTGGGCTCATCTGCTTCACCGCGATCGGCGTCGCGCTGATCGCCTATCTCGCGTTCACGATGATCCACCCGGAGAGCTTCTAGTCGGCCTCGGAGGACCCTCACGCTCGTGTCGGATCCAGATCGACGCTCGGAAACGACCGGGCCCGCGCCTCGCGACCCGGCCCGCTCCGTGGGCCCGGGACGGTTCGACCCGCCCGCCGCCGCCCTACCGAAGACGACCGCGCGCGGCCTCCCGCGGGCCGTGAGGTAGCCGTGTATCGCAAGATCCTCATCCCGGTCCAGGAGCCCCCCGAGGTCGAGCCGCTCATCCGATTCGCAGCCTCCCTCCTGGACGCCGACGGCGAGATCCGGGTGCTTCACGTCATCCCGACGACGACGCTTCCCGAGGTCACCCGCCAATGGCGCGCCTCGGTCAATCTGGTCGTGCCGGCCCACGAGGCCGGGGCGGCGCTGGACGTGCGCGTCGATCCCGAGGTGCGGGCGAGCGTGGACGTCTCGGGGGAGATCCTCGAGTCGGCGGAGTCCCATGGGGTCGAAGCGATCCTGATGACGCTGCGCGGGGACAAGCGCCGCGGCAACCCGTTCGTCGGTCACACGTCGAGCGCGGTCCTCCATCACGCCCCGTGCGACGTGATCGTCGTGAACCGCCTCGCGCTGGTCGAAGAACGCATTCATCGCGTCCTCTTGCCGTCGTTCTCGCACATCCCCCCACCGAAGGCGTTGCGCGTCGCCGAGGAGGTCGCGCTCCGCCACCACGGGGTGCCGATCGTGACCCTGACGATCAGCCGTCGCGGCGAGGAGCCCGAAGGGGGGCCCGACCCGCTCGCGAAGTCCCCCCGGGGCCTCCCGCTCCAGCACCGCCACTCCTTCTTCTCCGAGACGTTGCTCGGGCGGCGCCGCCGGCTTCCCGAGATCATCCTCCAGCAGGCGGCGCGCGAACGCTACGGGCTCCTCGTCGTCGGCGAGGACCCGCTCCACTTCGACGGGCCGCTGCTCACGCGTCGCTTCCTCGAGGAGCTCTTCCGCAACGCCCCCTGCCCGGCGATGGCCATCCGGGGCTGACGGACCTCGACCCACGCCGATGGGAGAGCTCGCGTTCGTCGGCATGGGCCTCGGGGACGAGCTCGACCTCTCCCGTCGGGAGCTCGACCGCCTGCGACGGGCCGGCACCCTCTTCGCGGAGGAGTACACCGCGGTCCTCGCCCCGGGGAGCCTCGAACGGCTCGCGGGGGAGCTCGGCCGGCCGATCCGGCGCCTCGACCGCACGGCGCTCGAAGGCGAGACCATCGTCCTCGAGGCGCTCGCCCGCGGCGAGGACGTCGCCCTCCTGGTCGTCGGCGACCCCTTCGCGGCGACGACGCACGTTGCGCTCCGCATCGCGGCCGAGCGTGCGGGCCACCGGTGGGCCTACTTTCCGAACGCGAGCATCCACACCGCCGCGGCGAGCTTCCTCGGCCTCATGCACTACCGGTTCGGCCGCACGGTCTCCATCCCCCTACCCGAGCCGCAGTTCGCCCCGACGTCGTTCCTCGACGGGATCCGCACGAACGGCCGGGCCGGCTGCCACACCCTCGTCCTCCTCGACCTTCGACCCTCCGAACGGCGCTACCTCACGGCCGACCGGGCCATCGCGCTGCTCCTCGAGAGGGACCCCGACCACCGCTCCCTCGACCCGGGGCGGGAACTCGCGGTGGTGGCGCGCGTCGGCACCGATAGCGCCCGGGCCTGGGTCGGGCGACCGACGGACCTCCTCGGGATCGACTTCGGCCCACCGCTCCATGCGCTCGTCGTGCCGGCCCCCGACCTTCACTTCCAAGAGTCGGAGACGCTCGAGCGCTTCCGCGTCGGGAAGCCGACCTAGGGCGATCGAGGCCCTGGGACCGGCGGGGGGGGTCGGACGTTCGCCAACGCCTCCGCGAACTCGCGGATGCGGAACGGCCGGTAGAGGAGGGCGTCGGGCCGCGCGCCGTCGGGGACCGGGGCGTGCGCTCTCGGGCTCGGCACGACCAGAATGATGCGCAAGGTGGGGTCGAGGCGTTTCGCCTCGGTGAGAAGATCCGTGTAGCTCCCCTCCGACAGGTTGACGTCGGCGACCAGCACCGAAGGCCGCTGGTGGGCGAGCAGGTCCATCGCCCGGGAGACGCCTCCGGCCTCTCCGAGAACGCGGCAGTGGTGCAGCCGAAGGAGCCCGCGCAGGAGCACCCTCGTCTCCTCGTCGCCCGCCACCACGACGGCCGAGGGTATCGGCGGGTCCGCCGAGCTCACGCCGGAAAGCGCCATACGTCCCACCCGACCCGGTCGGGTGCCCGGTACATAGGTCCACCCTCCTTTAATGCGTTAGGGAGGTAGGCGAGGTCGAAACCCATCAATCGTTGTCCAGCGTTCCCCAATCGGTGACGCCGGCGGACCCCAGGAGGGCGCCCAACCTATCGTGGTAGTGGGTCGAGGGACCCGTAAGGAGGTCCCGAGCCCGCTCCTCGAGCGCCCGGCCGAACTGCTGCTCGGTCTCCGTGAACTGCCATTCGTGCGACTTCGCGAACCCGAGCACGAGCAGGAGGCCGTAGGCGAGGCCCCGCACCTTGCCTTCGCGAGGAAGCCCTTGGAGCAGCGTGCGTTCGGCGACCTTCTCGCCTTGGCCCCGGTAGGACCGGGCCACGGCGTCGACGAAGGCGGCCTCCGGGCCGAGATGGCGGTAGCGCGGAAGGGCGTCCAGGACCGCCCGCGCGCGGTTCGCCCGGGCGGCTCGCCGTAGGAGGTCGGAGACCCTCCCCGGGGAGGCCTTCGCCTCGCGGACGAGCTTCTCGGCCTCGCGGGGGTCGTCGACGATCGCCCGAACGAGATCGTCGGCGTGGTCATGCCACAGCCGCTCGAGCGCCCGGCTCGCGCTCGCCTCGTCGAGCTCGAACAGCCCCTCGACCTCGGGAAGGACGGCGGTGAGCGCGTGGCGCTCCTCGGAGGATGGCGCGAGGTGGTCGAGGAACGTCTCCCGATCGTCCCCGAAGCAAATCCCGGCCGCGACGAACCTCGGCGACCGGCCCGCGCGCAGCCGGGGCGCGAGCTCGTCGCGGTACGCCTCGAGGAGCTCCTCATCCGAGAGTCGACCGTAGTGGTAGCGCTTGCGCAATCCCCGGGGGAGCTCGGGAAGGTGGCGGTGGACGCAGTCGTCCTTGGCGCGGCAGTCGACGTTGAGCGAGGCGGACACCGGGAACGTCCCCTCCGGGTCGGGGACGGCGAGGCCCGTCGACAGCGTGGCCAGGAGCTGGCGGTCGCCCTTCGCGCACCGGCGACAGACGCGGAAGGAACGCCCGGCCTCGGGCCATCCCACCGCAAGGAACGGGATGGGCTCGCCGCGGGCAAGGTGCGGGCAGTCGAACCGTCCCTCCGAGGTGGGCGCGAGGCGGTACGGGAGCTGGGCGAGCTGGGCCACCAGGAACTCCTCGGGGGGCCGGGCCTCCCGGCCCGTGCAGTAGAGCGTCTCGCTCGTCGCGAAGAAGTGGAACCCCTTGCGGGCCCAATCGAGATAGCCGATCAGGAGCTTACGCGGGTCGTCCGAGTGCTGGACGGCCACCTGGGCTTCGGTGGGCGCTCCCCCCAGCGGCGCGAAGGTGACTTCGCCACCGGGGATCGGTGCGACCACGATGCCGGGGAGGTCGGGCTCGAGGTAGAAGCGTAGGAGGCCCGCGTACGCGCGCACGATCGGCTCGCTCCACCGTCCTACCCTCCCGAGGGCGCGGGCGTCGTCACGGAGGTCCCGGACCTTCTCGAGGTCGGCCTTCAGCCGGTCGAACCGCTCCGTCGGGCAATCCGGTCCGAGGCGGGGCAGGAGGCCCTCGACCGAATCGCGGAGCCGGGTGGCGCGCTTGAGCAGCTCGCCCTCACGACCCCCCGAAGCCCGACGGGCGCGCACGCTCGCTTCCCCCCGCGGGCGGACCGGGAGGCGCTACATAGCCGTGGCGCGCGCCCCTCAGGAGCGGGCGAGGTCGAGGAAGTGGCGGAAGAGCTCGCGCCCGCCCTCGGTATGCTCCACCTCCGGGTGGAACTGGACCCCCCAGATCGGGCGGGTCGGGTGGGCCATCGCCTCGACCGGGCAGGCCGCGGAGTGGGCGAGGACCTCCCAGCCGCGGGGAAGTTCGACGACGCTGTCGCTGTGGCTCGCCCAGACGTTGAGGCGGGGCCCGAGCCCGCGGAAGAGCGGGTGGTCGGGGCGGTCGACGGTGAGCTCGACCCGGCCGAACTCGGGGCTCGCGACCTTCGCGACGCGACCTCCGAAATGCCTCGCGAGGAACTGGTGGCCGACGCAGATGCCGAGGACGGGGAAGGGCGCGGCGTCGATCCATTCGGCGACCCGCCCGAGCGGGGTGTCGGTCCCCTCGAGGCTGAGCGCCCCCCCCGAGAGGACCACCGCATCCGCGTCGAGGTCCTCGAACCGGGTCGTGTTCGGCACGATCCGGCTGTCGACATCGAGGTCGCGCAGGACCCGGTACTCCCGGTGGGTCCACTGCCCGCCGTTGTCGATCACCGGGACCTTCACGACGATCTCCCCGGGGGAGGGTCGGCCGCGCCGGGGCGGTTGTCGCGTGCCTCGAGGGCCCTCACGCGGTCGCGAATCTCCACGACATCGCCGCGCATCTTGAGCATCTCCTCCTCGAACGGCGTGAACCCGGTCGACGACTGGAGGCGGTGGGAGATGTAGATGCCGATGAAGATCGCCCCGACGAGCGCGAGGATCGTCGTGAAGACGAGGGCGAAGATGAACGACAGGAGGTTACCGGCCGCGGACTGGACGGGGAGCGTGAACAGGTGCGTGAGCTCGGCCACCTCCACGAAGAGGAGCAGGGCGATGACGGCGACCCAGAACAGGATGATCCGGCTCGGTCTCATGGTCCCGTCCGGTAGGGGTGGCTCGCGAGCAGAAGGAAGATCGGCAGCGACGCGACCGGAGTGGTCGGCACGTTGGCGAGGTCGGGGGTGAGGGCGATGCCCGCGAGGCTCGTGTCGGCGATGTTGAAGGCGTAGGCCCCCTCATAGGCGACCGAGCTCCCCGCGGCGTCCACGTAGATCGCGCTCACGTTGACGGCGAACGGGACGTCGGAGGTGGTCGCCGACCCCTCGAGGGCCTCGGCCCAGGTCGTCGCGTTCGCCCACATGATGCTCGCGGCGCGCACAACCGGCCACGACACGTTCGTTCCGAACTGGATCGAGATGCTCGCATAGCGCACGTTCCCGAGGCTCTCCACGTAGAGGTGGGTCACGTTCGACCCCGCGGCCCGGTCGACGACGAGCTGGGCCTCCGTCGGAAGGCTCCCGGCCGTGGGTGCCCCCCCCGAGAGGAGGTTCGGTGTGAGGAAGATGAGGATGACGAGGAGGACCACCACCCCGATGAACGGCCAGGGGAAGAACTCCGCCAGCCGGGAGCGGGCGCTCAGGGGGACTCCCCCGCCTTCCACCCGCGGTAGAGGGTGTGCGGCACGTGGAACTGGTCGAGCACCTTGCCGGCGAGATAGTCGGTCATCTCCTGGACGCTCGAGGGGTGGGTGTAGTACGGCGGCGCCGCCACGAGGACGGTGACCCCGAGCTCGGCCAAGGTCGTCATGTGGCGGAGCTGGATGGCCGAAAGCGGCGTCTCCCGGGGGACGATCGTGAGCGGACGGTGCTCCTTCAGGTGGACGTGGGCGGCGCGCGCGACCAGGGTGTCGCCGAGCCCGAGCGCGATGCGGGCGAGGGTCGTGGACGAGCAGGGAACCACGACCATCCCCCGGGTCGGCCTCGAGCCGCTCGCGATGGCGGCCCCCAGCTCGCGATCCGAGTAGACCGTGCGCACGAGCCGTTGGAGGGACTCGGCCGCGATCCCACACTCCTCCTGAAGGACCGCGCGGCCCCCCTCCGAGAGGACGAGGTCGGTCACCTCCCCGGCGGCGTGGAGCGACTCGAGGACGCGCACGGCGATCGGCGCCCCGCTCGCCCCCGTCAGACCGACCACGATCGGTGCTCGCTCGTCCACCGGTGTCCCCGACCTTTATAGGGCAGAGCGGCTCGCGTGATAAGAGCGTTCGGGGGTTCGCCCAAGGTGACCAGACGTCGGGCCGCGATCATCGGGGCCGGTCATACCCCGTTCGGCGTTCGCCCCGAGGGGCCTCGCGAGCTGCTGCGCGCCGCGGTCGATCTCGCGGTCGCGAGCGTCGACCGGGAGTTCGACCGATCCCTCGTGCGCGAGGGGTTCCTGGGCTCGCTCGGGTTCTCGGGCTGGCAGATCGGCAACGCGTCCGCGCTCCTCGCCGAGGAGGCCCGAACGCCCGGGATCCCTGTGAGCCACATCGAGAACGCGTGCGCATCGGCCGGCTTCGCGTTGCGCGCCGGGGTCCGCGCGATCGAGAGCGGCCGGGCCGGGATCGTGCTCGTCGTCGGCCTCGAGAAGATGACGGACGCACCGTCGACGCGACGGCGCTACTGGCTCGGCGTTTCGGGCGACACGGAGTGGGAGCGGCTGAGCGGACTCACGTTCGCGGGGGTCTATGGGCTCATGGCGTCCCGCCACATGGCCGAGCACGATACCCCGGCGGAGGCGCTCGCCGAGGTCGCGGTGAAGAACCACGCCCACGGGGCGCTCAACCCGAACGCGCAGTTCCAGAAGCCGATCACGCGCGAGAAGGTCCTCGCCGCTCCGCGGGTGGCGGATCCGTTGGGCCTCCTCGACTGCTGTCCGGTCACCGATGGCGCCGCCGCCCTCCTCCTCACGGGCGAAGAGGAGGCGCGACGGTTCACGGACGCCCCGGTCGTCGTCGCCGGAACCGGGGCGGCGTCGGACCGTCTCGCCCTGCAGGACCGGGACTCGATCACGAGCCTTGGGGCGAGCCGCCGTGCGGCGGAGGAGGCGTTCCAGGAGGCCGGATGGTCGCGCAAGGACGTTTCGTTCCTCGAAGTGCACGACTGCTTCACGATCGCCGAGCTCCTGGCGCTCGAGGACCTGGGGTTCGCCGCCCCCGGGGGGGCCGCCGAATTGACGCTCTCGGGCGCCACGCGCTTGGGGGGCCGCCTCCCCGTCAACCCGGACGGCGGTCTCAAAGCGAAGGGACACCCCATCGGGGCGACCGGGGCGAGCCAGGCGTACGAGGCGTTCGTCCAGCTGCGCGGCCAGGCGGGGCCCCGCCAGGTGAAGGACGCGCGCCGGGCGCTCACCCACAACGTCGGCGGATCGGGGGCGAGCGCGACCGTGACGCTCTTCGCGCGGGAATAGTCATGGATCGCTCGATCGTTTCCGGGAGCGTCGTGCGACCGGACTGGCGCCGCGGGGCGGTGGACGCGCAGGGCCCGGACGAGGACGCCTTCACGCTCGCGGTCGATGCGCTCGATCGCGAACCCAACGCCCCGTCGGTCCCCGGGACGCTCGACGCGCTCCATCTCGTCGGTCCGACCGACCCCGCGCAGGATTGGGCGTTCCGCGAGGCACTCGGTCGACCCCAGCTCGAAGTGCACCACCACCGCTCCGGCGCCTCGTCCTTCGTCGCGGCGCTCGCATCGGCGGCCCACGCGGGGGGTTCGGCCGAGCGGATCGCGGTCGTGGCGATCGACCTCGCCGCGGGGGCCGCTGGGGGTGGCTCTCGGCCCACCGGCGCCGGAGCCGTCGCCGTCCGGTTCGGTCCGCGACCCGGAGTCCGGGTCGAGGGGTACGGGCAACGCGCCCACCCCTCCGAACGACGGCCGAACGCGTCGGAATGGACCGCGGCGGCGGCCCAGGTCGCCGGTGGATTCCCCGAGGCCGCCCAAGGGGAACTCCTCCTCCTTTCCGAGGCGGCACCGCCGGTCCTCGCGGCCGCGTGGACGAAGCGCCACCCCGAGGCACCGTGCCGCACGGAACCCCTGCCGACCCACGTCGGAGGGTCGGATGGGATCGGCATGGCCACCCGGCTCCTCGAGCTCATCGGTCGCATCACCCCGGGGAAGCGCGCGATCATCGCTCGGGTCGAACCGGATTGGACCGACTACCTCGCGGTCGCCTGCGACGCCTCCGTTCCCCTCCCCGAAGCGGCCGCAGCGCCGACCCGGGAGCTTCCGTCCACGTCGTTCGATCATCCGATCGAAGGCCTACGGCTCGATCGCGTGTCCGAAGGGGCGTACGTCCCCTACGCCACCTACCGGGAGAACCTGCCGAGTCGCTGGAGGTTCGCCGCCCTTCACTGCGGAGCTTGCCAGAAGATCACTTTCCCCGTTCGCCCCAACTGCCGGTACTGCGGCGCGTCGGAGGGACGGACGATCGAAGAGCTCCCGCGCGATGGGGCGCTCGTCGAGGCCGTCACGACCGTGCGCCCCGGCGCCCAACCGACCGAGTTCGACGACCAAGTGGCGGCCGTGGGCGCCTACGATGTCGTCCTTGCGCGCGTCGCCCCGGGGGTCCGCGTGACCCTGCAGGTCGCCGGAATGCCTCCCGGTTCGGTCCGCGTCGGCGACCTCGTCGACACGCGATTACGCCGTCTCTATCCGATGGAGGGCGAGTGGCGATACGGGCGCAAGGCCAAGATCCGGCCGCGCGCTCCACCGTCGACCTAACTCGGCGACGGTCCGGGCTTCGCGGGAGTCCAGGGTGCCTCGAGCCAGGACTCGTAGACCTTCGTCGCGAGCGGGGTCGGCTCGGCGAGCGCGGTGAACGCGAACTTCTCGGGGGGCGGCTCGCCCATCGTCACCGTCGCCTCGCGCAGCCACCCACGGCGGAAGTACGTGACGGCCACCTCCGTACCGGGCGGATTCGCCTCGAGGGCCTTCGCGAACGCATCGTGCGTGACCTTGGCGCCGTTGAGGGCCACGATCTCATCGCCGGCGGTAAGCCCTGCTCGCCGGGCCGGGCTCCCGTCGAGTACGCTCTTGAGGCGAACGTTCCCGTCCTGGCTCCGGTACTCGAAACCGAAGTGTCCCGGGACCGGATCGTCCGCCGCGTCGGGGCCCTTCTCCTTCGGGCCGAAGGCAAGCCCGGCGTAACGGGAGAACCGGGAGAAATCGACCTCGTCGGTCCCGGCGATGTAGCGGCGGAAGAAGTCGCTGAGGTCGAGCCCGGTCACCTTCTCGGCCACGCCCTGCATCTCGTCCTCCTCGAGCCCCCGCCCGGTCTTGCCGTAGTGGGACCACAAGTGGCGGAGCACCTCGTCGAGGCTCGATCGGTTCTCGGTGCGGTGGCGGACCTCGAGGTCGAGGCAGAGGGAGACCAGCTCGCCCTTGAGGTAGTAGGAGACCGACTGATTGATCGTCTCCTCGAACGGTTGGTAGAGATCCGTCCAGGCGGTGTACGACGCCTCCTCAAGGCTCATCCGGGTTCGGCCCGGCACCTTGAGGTAGCGCTGGATATCGCCGGCGACCTTGTCGAGGTACTTCGGCGGGGCGAGGAGACCCGCGCGCCGTAGGAGGAGGAGTCCGTAGTAGTCGGTCGTCCCTTCCATCGCCCAGAGGAGCTTCGTGTAGTTCTCCTTCGTGTAGTCGAACGGGCCGAGGACCTTGGGCCGGATCCTCTTCACGTTGTAGAGGTGGAAGTACTCGTGCGCGACGATCTGGAGGAACTTCTCGTAGGCGGCGCGCGGGCGGAACTGGTCGCGCGGTAGGACATAGGAGTTGCTGGTCGCGTGCTCGAGCGCGCCGTCGCTGACGTCCGAGAGGTGGAGGAAGAAGGTGTAGCGGCGCAGGGGCGAATCGCCGAAGAGCCGTACCGTGGCCTCGACGATCCGTGGGAGGTCCGCCTCCAGCCGGTGGGCCTCATGGTTGCCGCCCGGCCCGCACAGGACGATGCGGTGGGGGATCCCCGCCGGGTGGACTGTGAGAAGTTCCGGGGTACCGCAATCGATGGGGGAGTCCACGAGCTCGTCGTAGGTCGACGCGCGCAGGTGGGGGGGGTGCTGACCGACCTCGGCGAGCTCGGTCACCACCCGCCATCCCGGAGGAACGTGGAGGACGACGTCGTACGGGCTCTCCTTCGCGCCCTCCACATAGGGAAGGCAGAGGGCCGCGTTCAGGAAGAGGTGTTCCGGCGTGACGTCGAGGGCCTCCGTGATCAACTCGTGGCCGTAGACGCGGTAGCGGACCTCGATCGCCGCGGCCCCGTTCGTCTCGATCCGCCACCGGGACTTGTCGACGCGGCGCACCCGGAGCGTTCCGCCTCCCCCGGCGATCACCGCCTCGACCCCGCGCAGCTTGCGCACGTAGTCGACGATATGGTACGACCCGGGGACCCACGATGGAAGGACGATCTCGATCGACGGTGCCGTCACCTCGGTCAGGTGGAGCGTGAACTGGGCCCAATGGTCGTCCGGATTCTCGACCCCGACGTCGTACTGGATCTTCACGGAGCGCGCACCTTCCGCGACCTATCTACGTCGCCGGCCCGCCCTCGGGTCGCGCAGATTTAGCGTTTCGGACAAGCTCGCGGGCTCTAGGCGAATCCGGAAGGGTCGGAGGAGCGGTCGCCCCGCGGGGCCGGCCGGTACGGTTCCGAAGCGATCCCCAGATGGGCCGCGAGCGAGCGGAACGTCTGGGTCAGCTGTTCGACGGAACGGGCGAGCTCGCGCTGCTCGGTCCGAAGCGAATGGACCTCCTCGCGCAGCGTCCTCAATTCCGCCCCGACGACCTCCATCGCCGAACCTTCGCTCATCGTGACCGCCTCAACCCCGAAACGGACGAGGCTACATAGGTGCGATGGGGCGCCTAAAAGGGACGGTTCGCCCGCGTTGCGCTACCGGGAGTCGTTCGGTCCGAAGGGGCTCTCCGAGCGGCCCTTCTCCTGGAACGGCACCCAACGACTTGTGGCGGGTTCAAAGTCGACCCGCTGCAGCTCGACCACGAACCGCTTCAAGAGCTCGGTCGGCGCCGGTCGGACCGTGACGCTGTAGACGTAGATCCCGAACCCCATGAAGTCGCAAACGCGGCGCAGGACCTCGACGAGAGCCTCCCGGGGGACCTCGACCTGGATCTGAGTCTCGCCGAGGACCTGGGAGAACTCGTCGACGTCGAAAGGACGGTCGAGCGAGAGGAGGTCGCGTCGGGGCGGTGCGGCCGGCGCGCCGGGGGCGGTGGGGGCCGACGACGCGGTCGGGGAAGGTGGTGGGGGGATCAAGGGGCGGGCAGGTGAGGGAGGCGCCGCGGGAGGAGGGGTAGGCGGTCCACGGACGGACAGGGCGGCGTCCTTGGGAGGGTAACGTTCCAGCACCGGCGACCCCTCCCGACCCACGAAGCGTGCCGGGGCGCCCGGTCCAGAGGTCGCCGCCCTCCGCGGGGAGGGGCGTCGACGGCGCGGCTTAACGCGGGCCGCGGGACGCGTACGGGTCGAGCGTGCGGGCATGGTGGGTGCCTCGGCGCCCCCAACGGCCCACGGACCTTAAGGTGACGGGTCGAACGGGGCTGGGGAGAGTCTCCCGGCGTGAAATGGGAGGGGATGTAGCGAGGTCTACCGTGCGAAGCTCCGTCATACCTGCCCCAGACTGTAGCGCCGTGAACGACAGATGGATTATGTAGGATGGGATTGCTGGCCCGGGGCAAGGGCCGCCCCGCAGGGGCGACCCGAAACGAAGAGGAACGAAGATGCCGGCACGTGTAATGAAGGAATTCCAGGCCCCCCGGGGTCTTCCGCGGAAGACGGCTTCGGTCTGCCCTGAATGCATCAAGGTGATCCCCGCGGTCGTCCGCGAGAAGGACGGGCGTGTCATCATGGAGAAGACCTGCCGCGTCCACGGCTACTTCTGGGACATCATCTCGAACGACGTCGACTTCTACCTCCGGATGGAGGTCTACGCCCACGATGGGGTCGGCTACGAGAATCCCTACTACGACAAGTTCAAGGGCTGCCCGACGACCTGCGGAATGTGCAGCCACCACAAGTCCCACACGGGACTCGCCCTCATGGACCTGACCAACCGCTGCAACCTCAAGTGCCCGGTCTGCTTCGCGAACGCGAACGCCGCCGGCTACGTCTACGAGCCCACCCGCGAGCAGATCCACTTCATGCTGAAGACCCTGCGCGAGCAGAAGCCGGTCGGCGCGGTCGCCGTTCAGTTCTCGGGCGGGGAACCGACGCTGAGCCCGCTCTTCCTGGACGCGTGCGCGATGGCGCGGGACCTCGGGTTCAAGCAGGTCCAGGTCGCCACGAACGGGATCCGCGTCGCCAACGAGCCCGGCTTCGCCCAGGCCGCGCGCAACAACGGTCTCCACACGCTCTACCTCCAGTTCGACGGGCTGGACGACGAGATCTACCGCAAGGTGCGGGGCGTGCCGCTGCTCAAGGTCAAGCAGAAGGCGATCCAGGCCGCGCGGGAGACCCACTCCCCCGCGACCGAGCTCGCCGCCGGAAAGCCGGATAAGCCCCTCAGCGTCGTGCTCGTCCCGACCCTGGTCGGCGGGTTCAACGAGAAGGAGATCTGGCCGACGGTCAAGTTCGCGATCGACAACATCGACGTCGTCCGCGGGGTCAACTTCCAGCCGGTCGCCCTGACGGCGCGTATCCCCGACCGCGACCGGTTCCAGATGCGGTTCACCCAGTCGGACCTGGTGCGCATCCTCTGCACGGAAGGACCGTTCGAGAAGTCGGACTTCTTCCCCGTCCCGTCGGTGGCGCCGATCTCCGAGCTCGTCTCGATCATCCACGGCGAGGAGAAGATGACCCTCACGACCCACCCCGGCTGCGGCTGCGCCACCTTCGCGTTCATCTCGAAGGACGGCCAGAAGATCACCCCCCTCCCGCGGTTCATGGACGTGGACGGATTCTTCGAGAACGTCGAGAGCATGATCGAGAAGTACCGCGACGCGCGCTTCGCGCGCGTCCGATCGGCCGTCGCGGGCGCGAAGCTGCTCCACGACGTGTCGAAGTACTTCGACTTCAGCCGCGCTCCCGAGGGGCTCAGCGAGAAGAACTGCGTGAAGGTCATCGCCGCGATCTTCACGGAGGGGAACAAGGAGGCGCTCGCGAAGTTCACGTGGCGCACGATGTACCTCGGGAACATGCACTTCCAGGACGCGTACGACTACGATATCCAGCGCCTGATGCGCTGCGATATCCACTACTCCGTCCCGGACGGGCGCATCATCCCGTTCTGCTCGTACAACTCGGGCCCGATCTACCGTACCGAGGTCGAGAAGAAGTTCTCGATCCCGATCAGCGACTGGCAGAAGGCGAAGAGCCAGAGCCCGATGCCGCTCAAGGCGATCGAGACGATGGGCATCAACGGCGAGGTCACCGTCGACGCGGAGTACTACAAGATCCGCGCGCTCAAGGGTGCGCCCGGCATGTCCGGGTAGCGTCGTCGAGACTCCCGACCCCGGGGCCGACCCAACCTTTTCCCATCGTCCGCCCCCCCCATGGGATGGACCGCTTCGCCCGCCCCGCGCGAGGGGCCCCATACCGGTGTAGACCGTTCCGGGCGCTCACCGTGCCAGGAGCCTTTCGTAGATCGCAAGGTAGCGCTCGACCATACGGTCCTCCGAAAAGTCGGCCACGGCGGCCCGACCGCGACGTCCAAGGGCGTCGGCGACCTTCCGGTCCTCGAGTCGCGTCAGGGCGGCCGCGAACTCCTCGATCGAGGTGACGCTGACCCCCGCTCCGAGGGCGGCGAGCTCGGGGGCGGCGCCCGCGGAGCCGGCGACGAACGGGCGGCCGGCGGCCATCGCCTCGAGGAGTAGGAGCCCGTACCCCTCGTAGTCGCTTCCCAAGACGACGGCATCGGCGGTCGAGATCGCATTCACGGCCTCGGGGCGCGGAAGAACTCCCGGCAGGACGATCTCTACCCCGAGGGAACGGGCCCTCTCGGCGATCGATCGCGCGGAGTGGGGGGAGTTCGGGATCTCCCTTCCGGCCGCCAGGAGCGCCCACCTCCCCTGAGTCCGGGCCACGGCCTCGACCAGGCGATCGACGCGCTTGTTCTCGAAGAACCCGCCCACGTAGACGGCGAGATGCGGCGCCCGGATCCCCCAGCGACGACGCACTTCCTCGACGGGCGGGGCGGGACGGGCGAACTCAGCGAGCGGGATGCCATCCGGCACCCGGGCGATCAACTCCCGTGGCACCCCCCAGGCGATGAGCTGTCCCGCCTCTTTCTCTGTGAGGGCGGCGTAGGCTCCGAACTTGATCACCTGCCGCGGAAAGTAGCGTTCGAAGTACCACCGGTCGAGGCGGCGCGGGTGCATCGCGTACTGGTAGAACCCGTGGCCCGTGAGCACCTGGGTCCCCGCGTGCCACCGGGCGAACGGGAAGTAGAAGTCCGCGCACCAGATCCGATTGCCGTGAAGATGGAAGAGATCGGCGCGCAGCCGGCGTAGGGCCGAGTGGTAGCCGCGCGGAATCCGGATCCCACCCACGTCCATGACGGGAAGCCGATGGATGCGGACCCCCGCGCGGACCTCGTCGTGGGGCACGCCCGGCTCCCGCTGGGTGAGGACGGTGGCCCCGTGACCCCGCGCGACGAGCCCTTCGGCGATCGACTGGACGACGCGCTCGGTTCCGCCCGGGACGGGAAAGTACCGATGGGTGGCGAGAAGGACCCGCACTTCGGACCGGGAGTCGTGCCGGCGGATAGGGTTTCGGTCGATCCCGCCGGGACCCGTGACGAACGCGGGCCGCACCGCCGTGGGGCTCCGCGGACGTCGCTGCGATTGGGGGGACACAGTTCACCTTCAATCGCCCTCCTTCGACCGTCCTGGGACCCGCTTCGGTCTGATCCTCCGTACAGGTTCGTGGCATCCGTGGGGGAACATCATCCGCCGATCGGATGAGGCATCGTCGGCACGGGAGGATCGATACACCGTGGGAACGTCGGTACCCCGGTCGTGGGGGTCGGGGCGATGCTCATCGTCCCCGGAATGCGGACGACGACGGGGATCGCCGCCGGAGACTCCCTCACCTCCGCTCCTTGAGAATCTCCGAGCGGCGGGCACTTCCCCGCGGGTTCTCCACCCCTCCGTGCGACCGGCCCGCCCCTCCGGCGGCCGTGGCCCCGGCGGCCCCGCGACGATCTGAACGCATCTCGCGGCTACGGGAAAGGTGCCGAGGGCGCGGACATCGCCCACGGAGCGACCCAGGAGCGGGCGTACACGACTCCCGGGAACTCTTCCGCAATCCTCACGGTGTCGGACGCGGCGAACGCATCGACGAGCTCCACCGTCTCGGTCGCGCTCGTGGGAGGCGTGTGGGTGGGGCGCCGCCGGTCCGCCCGTTCGGACGATGCCCCGGTCGCGCCCGAGGCGAACGAGCCCGACCCCACCTCCGATCCCGACCCGTCCGGATCGTCGCCTCGGTGAGCGGCGCGCGCCCGTTCCCCGGACTATCGTTCTCGATAGAGGACCGACCCGACCCGCCGTAGGTCGGGTCCGTCGACGCCCCCGACCCGGACCGCTTGGCGGGCATCGACCTCGACCCACACCGGCGAGGGATCCGGATCCGGAGCAACCGGTAGAGGACCCGGGTGCTCGGTCAGCCAGAGGCGCGTGGCTTCGAGGTGCTTGCACGTCCCGAGCCCGCGGCGGGCGAAGTCGATGCAGACGCACATGGCCGACTCCTGGGATGGCGCCGCCGGCAGGAGGACGAGGTAGTGCGTCTGACGGATCGGGTTGCGCACTTCCACCGCGGCGAAGGGGAGGTCGGTGCGAGGTCGTATGTCGAACGGCTCCTCGAGGGCGCGATGACGTCGCTGGGCCTCCTGGACGGACCGGTCTACCGCAGGGGATCGCCCCGACCCCGGTACGTCGCGATCTCGGGACTGTCGGGCGCCGTCCATCCGGTCGACCCAGGCATGCGGCCTATTTCCATCTCGCGGGAGCCGACGGAACCGCCCGTCCAAACAAACCTAGTTATGGTGGCGGTGGGGTCGAATGAACGGAGTGGACCGCCTCCGGCCCGATCGACGCCACCGGTGAAGGAGGACGGCCGCTCCGGTCGGGAACGTGATGGTCGGCGGGGTCGAGAGTTCGGTACGCCCACCCGGGAAGGCATCGCCGTAGGGGGAACGCACCGGAATGGCCGACCTCGTGGGCAATTTCATCGTCGGGCTGTTCCTCCTCCTCGCGGCGGCCGTCCTCGTGGGCGAGCTCGCGACCCGTTTCGGACAGGCCGCGCTCGTGGGCCAGCTCGCGGTGGGCGTGATCCTCGGGCCCACGATCTTGGGTCCGTTCCTCGGCCTCAGCGCGATCTCCGCCGAGCTCACCGGGATCCAGTTCCTCGCGACGTTCTTCATCCTCGTGATGGCTGGCCTCGAGATCTCCCCGGAAGAGCTCTACGCTTCGGGCCTCCCGGCCGTGGTGCTCGGGCTATCGATCTTTCTGGGCCCGTTCGCGCTCGGCGCGGTCGTCGTCCACCTCGCGTACCCTACGCTCTCGCTCCTGACCGCCCTGTTCGTCTCGCTCACCTTGTCGATCACGGCCCTCCCCGTCATGGGGGTGATGCTGGGCGAGTTCAAGATCGGCCGCACGAAGATGGGCACGCTCCTCCTCAACACGGCCGTGGTCAACGAACTCGCGGCGGTCAGCTGCTTCGCCGTCCTCCTCCGGCTCCAGGGTGACCCCGGCGGTGGGTGGATCGGGCCGGCGATCGCCGTCGTCTCGGTGGGACTGTTCCTGGCCGCCGTATTGACCGCCCACATGGTGCTCCGGCTCCTCCGGGAGTCGCCAGTCTGGAACCGCCTCAAGCGCGGGTTCCGTCAGACGTGGAGGTCGAAGGAGGCCGGGTTCGCCGTCCTGATGGTGATGGCGCTCGGGTCGGCCCTGTTCTCCCAGTTCCTGGGCCTAACGTTCCTCGTGGGAGCGTTCTACGCGGGCCTCCTCATCACCCCGGAGAGCGCGGGACATCGCGAGCACCGCTCGCTGCGCCATGCGTTCGACGCGATCACCTGGGGATTCTTCATCCCCCTGTTCTTCGCGTTCGTCGGCCTCGGGATGAACCTTCGGACCCTGGCCGCGAGCGAGCCTGCGCTCGTGACGTTCCTCCTGCTCATCGCTTTCGCGCTCGGCGCCAAGCTCGTCATCGGCACGTTCGTGGCCCGTCGTCTGGGCTGGCCGAGCGCCCAGGCACGGGCGATCGGATTCCTCGTGAGCAGCCGGGGGGCGGTTGAGCTCGCGATGGCGGTCATCCTCCTCGAGGCCGGGGTGTTCACGACCCCGATCTACACGGTGGTGGCCGGCGTCGGCCTCGTGACCACGGTGATCGCCCCCATCGGGGCGAGGAGGTGGGGACGCCTCCCCACGGACGAACCGGTGGCCGAGGGTCTCGCCCGGCCGACGGGCCACCGCCTCTTCGCGCGCCCCCTTCGGCCGGCCGATCTCGGGCGGGACGTTCGGGTGGCTCGCCCCTCTCCGACGCCGATCTCGCTCGTCGGCCCGGTGGGCGCACGCCCGATCGCTCCCCCGGATCCCCCTGCCTGATCCCAGGGAGCCACGGTTATCTCCCGTCCGACGTGGCGGAAACGATGGCGGACCCTGCGGCGCGGGAAGCGTACGAGCGGGAGCGCCTTCGGGTCGCCCGCCAGCGCAAGGTCGTCGCGGGCCTCCTCCTTACGTTCGGCGGCCTCTTCCTTCTCGTCGGCGTCCTCCCCGTGGCCACCGACCCGCTGCTCCGCGACTTGCCGCTCGTGGGGGCGGGCGTACTGGCGCTGTGGATCGGAGGGATCCTGATGGGGAACGGGATGGGCCGGCGGGGCCCCCGCCGCGTCGGATGACCGATGGTCGGCGTGTCGTGGAAACTCCTCACCCTCGACCTCGACGGGACGCTCACGACGGTCCACGGGTGGAGCATCATCGCCGATCGCGCGGGGCGACGCGCGCAGTACGAGCGCTCGAACCGTCGCTTCTTCGCCCATGAGATCGGAGAGGACGAGCACCTGCACGACCTTCTCGAGATCGCGGTAGGGATGACCGTCAACGAGGTCCGTGACGCCCTTGGGGCGACCCCCCAGCTGGCCGGCATCCCCGAAGCGGTCCGCGCCGCGCACGACCACGGGCTACGCGTCGCGCTCCTCACGCACAACCCCACCTACGTATGCGCGTGGTACGCCGAGAGGTACGGGCTCGATGATTTTGAAGGTACCGTGGGGGCGGAGATCGCCGGCGGCCGCGTGGCCCCGGTCGGACCGGTGCACGCGGACAAGCGGGCGGGTCTCGATCGCCTCACCGCACGCCTAGGCATCTCCCGGGAGCGGACCGTCCACGTGGGGGACGGGTGGGCGGATGCGGCCCTCTTCCCAGCGGTCGGGGCCGGCGTGGCCCTGAACAGCCGATTTCCCGAGGTCCGCGCCGCCGCGGACCTGGTCCTCGAGACCGACGACCTGAGGACGCTCCTGCCCGCGCTGGAGAACCTCGTTCCCCGTCACCGATGAAAGGTGTCGGGCGGGTCGCTCAGGGTTCTTATACCCGAACTCGCGTCGAAGCGTCGGGGACGCCGATGGAATACGTCATCCTGAGGGCGGCGCACCCCACATGGCTCACCCTCCAGCTCCCGAACGAGGTCGCCCAGCTCATCCAATACGACCCGGACGAGGTACGGGACCTCCGATCCCCCGGACGAGGGATCGCCTTCCTGGCACGCGGACCCGGGATCGTCCGCGTGGTCGCGTCGTTCCGGGCCCCCGAGATCCTTGCGATCGAGACGGTCCGCAACCGCTTCATCGCTCCCGCCCGGCTCACCGATAAGCTCGTCTTCAACCTCCCGGCGCCCGTCGTCCGCCACTTGGGGCTGCAGACCTCGCCGCGTGGACCGAACGACGTGCGGGCGACGGACGATTCGATCCTGTGGTTCCTCCCCGCGCCCGAGTACTACGAGTTCCGCGCCCGCGAGAGGAGCGGGAAGGGCTGGACGGGCCCGTCGCCGGGCGGGTTCGCCCACGTCTACCTCACGCGATCGCTCCTTCCGTTCGCCCCCGAGCTGAGCGACCTCGAGGCCCGGATCGAGGCCGAGGAATGGAGGCCCCGCGTGGAGGCGCTCCAACGCGTGCGGCCGCGCCGATGAGGCCATCCGAGGCCGACCGCCTTCCCCACGCGTCCCGCCTCCTTCGCGCGGGCGAGACCCCGGCTCGAACATTTAAATAGGTAATCCGTCGATTGTTACATACATGCAGCGTGAAAACTCGACGGATCGAATGGGGGCGCGCCGCTCGACCCCATACGTGCTGCGCAACCCCGTGCCGCTGCGGACCCCGGCCGACATGACGACCACGCGCGCCGGGTTGCCGAACGACGCCACCCTCGCGATCGCGGGTCCGGTCGACCATGACTCGCTCGCGAAGGCGATCCGACGCTCGGTGGGGCACGACGGCATGCGGCCGGAGGACGCGCGCGCCATCGCCGCCCACGTCCTCAATTTCTTCGGTTTCAACGAACGGATCATCGACAATGTCCTCGAGCCGGACGACCGCGACACGTTCTACATGCTCGAGGACACGGGCATCCTCGAGACCGAGCGCGACGAAACCACGCTCTACGATGGCCGTGAGTGGCGGATCCACTACTGGATGTTCCGCAAGGACCGCATCTTCGACCTCGCCCGCGAGGAGACGCAGGCGATGGCCGAGGCCGGCGAGGCCGACGTCGTCTACTCCTCGAACGCGAACCGCTCGGGCGCCTTCCGTCTCCCGCACGGGGAGCATGGCACCGGCCTGGCGGCGCACGCCGTCTACCACGAGCTCGGCGACGAGGTTTGGCTGGAGCGCCGCGCGCCTCCGGCCGCCGGGCCCACCCCGCCCACGCCGCGCAGCCACCGCGGCCGGGTCGAACCCAGCGTGTAACCCCTCCTCGCGGGAGGGCCCCCCTAGGGGACAAGCCCTATCCCGCCCGGGACCTCCACGGCGGCACGCATGCGGGAGTTCCTCCTCCTCGCCCATCGTGTCCCGGTGAACGGGGCGTTCACCCTCAACGACCTCGCCGGCGGTGGGGGACGGATGGACGAGGTCGCCCGCACGGTCTCGACCGCCTTCACCCTCTCGAACGACCTGCGTCGCGACACGAACCTCACGATCCTGTTCGTGGCCTCCCCTCCGCCCGCCTCCCGCCGGGTCCGCCTGGTCGGGGAGCGCCTTCGCTACCTCAACCCGGACGAGCGGTCGACCGCCGCCATCCTCAAGAACGCCCTCGTGCGCTCGCTCATCGTGGATCACGAGATCGAGTCCTCCCCGGGCCTCTTCGTCGGTCCGGTCGAGCCCACGGAGGCGCTGACCCGTTACTGCGCGGAACCCGGAACGATCTGGCTCACGGAGAACGGCGCGCCGTTCGACACCGTGGACGTGCCCCAGGGGCCGTTCCGTGCGGTCGTGAGCGACCCCACCGACCCCACGGAGGACGAGGAACGCGTGCTGCGGGCGACGAGCACGCGCCTCGTCTCCATGGGACCCCGTTCGCTGCGCACCTCCCAGGTGGTGGACCTCGTCCACGGATGGCTCGACCGCCGGGGGTCCGACGCGGGCGCGCGGGCGGCGTCCGGAGACGGGAACGCGGGCGCTTAGGGAGCGATCAGGGGCTCGGATCCCGAATCGCCGAGGGCGAGAGCGTCCCGGACCGTCCTCGGCTTGAGACCACCGATGACCGCGGTCAGGCGGACGACCTCCCGGGGTTCCGGATGGGTACGGGTGCCGAAGATGAGGCGCCGTGGCTCGCCGAGGCGCGACCGCATGCTGCGGAGGACCTTGTCGAGGGTGCGCAGCGTGAGGTTCGCCCCCGCGTCCAGATGGACCAACGCGGAGGGGGACGGAGGGAGCTCGAAGTCGAGGAGGGTCTCCGTCAGCGCCTGGTGGACCAGCCGCTCCGGCTCCGAGACGTGGTACTCCCCGCACAAGAGGGTGGAGAGTCCCGAGTCGCTCAGGTGCACCTTGAGGCTCGCCAGGTCCACGTTGAGCTGGGAGGGGTTCTCGATCATGTCGACCAGGCTCGTGACGAGACTGTGGAGATAGGCGGACCGCACCTGGAAGACCCGGTGGAGCGGAAGCGCCTCGAAGCGCCGCAGCTTCTCGTTGGCGAGGGCAAGGAGAAGGCCGCCCATCGACTCGAGCTCGGCCAATGTGTCGAAGACGTTCGACCGGCGTTCGGCGTTCGACTCGAGTTCGACCTGGAACGGAAGGAACGCGACCGGGATCGGAAGGGTGTCGGTCTCCCGCAGGACCGAGGAGAGGAACGGGAGCAGCGCGCTCCCGGTCCCTCCCCCGAGTCCGGCGAAAAGGAAGACGATCTCGTATTGGGAGAGTCGGCGGACGAGCTCCTCCCGGCTCTCTTCGGCCGCATCGAGGACCCTCGACCGGTCCCCGCCGCTACCGCGTCCTCTCAGCTGGCGGGGTCCGAGGAGGATGCGCTCCTCGACCTGGACGCGCCGAAGGTGGTTCGCATCGGTGTTCACCGCAAGGGCGCGTACGCCCGGGATCCCGAGGGCGACGAGGTCGTGGACCGCTTCGCTGCCCGCACCGCCCAGCCCCACGATCGCAAAGGTATTGCGCTGGCCGAGCGAGGCCCAGGCGTCGAGCGTCTCGGGATCCATTCCACCTCCCGCACCCGTCACGTCACGTCACGGGGGAGGGTGGCCCTCGGTGGCCGCCATCGTCTCGGAGTCGCGCCGGGGCCGAAGGTTCGACGGCCCGAGGTGCTGCTCCACCCGAGAGCGAATGTACTCGCGGACGGCCGACCGGACGGCATCGTCGACGGAGACCGAATTGCCCTCGCGGACGAACTCTTCGAGCTGGGTGTTGTCCTGACGGGAGAGGTCCACGACGACCTTGCGGATATTCGGCGGAGGGAGGTGCATCTCCGTGTATCGCTCGAGCCCCTCGCGGATTGTGTCGGAGATCGTCGCGGTCCCCTTCGCCTGCTGGATCGCCTTCAATTTCTCGAGGAGGTCCTGAGGGATTCGGACGGTGACGCGTTCGGAGGTATCGACCATGGCCGTCAGACAACTCCCGGTCTCTTGTCAGACAATTGGCTGATATGCTAGGAGAGGTATATAGTCGTGCCGACCGCGGCGCGGGATTCTGGAGTACAGGAATTAGTTCCGTACCCGGCTTGTCGGCGCGAGGGCCCGCGGCCCCATAGCCGAAGGGCCCGCGAGGACGTCGCGCCAGGATCCGCCCGAGTGCGGGGGCGATCTCCGCGTTCACCACGCTATTACAATTCTATATTGTCTATAGATATACTGTAAAAAGTATATATATTGTGTGGGGGATTGGCCCGCCATGCGAAGTATGGCCTCCCAACCAGCGCTCGTGGGGATCCTCGTCGTGGCGATCACGCTCGGCGGAGCGGCGGCCTTCCTCGCCGTCCCTGCGAGCGCCACGGCCCATCTCACCATCTCCGCGAAGTCCGGACCGAGCACGCTCCCCGGGACGACGTTCGTCTCCGCGCCTCCGGGCGGGGCGAGCGGGCCGGACGACCTCGCCTACCTCCCGCCCCAGTGCACGTTCGGCATTCCTGGGACGATCTGGACGGCCTACCAGAACGGTATCGGGCCGACGGGTACGCCCAGCGGTTCGGGAGCGACCGCGAGTACGATCGTGGGATACGACGTGGGAACGGGAGCGGTCGTGCTCTCCGTGAACGTGTCGGGGCACGTCGACGGTCTCACCGCCGATCCCGCGTGGGACAAGCTGATCGCGACGACCAACGAGGACGCCAACTCCTCCCTCGTCATCATCGACCCGGTCACGGGGGGAACCGTCTCGTTCGCCTACTCCCCGAGCCCGACCGTCTCGGGCAACGGCGGGACCGACTCGATCGCGATCTGGCACGGGGGCATCTTCGTGAGCCATTCGAACCCGAGCGACACCACGCAGCCCACCACCTACCGAGCTTCGCTCGACTGGGCATCGCATGTGGCCGCCCTCACCCCGCTGTACTGGGACGATAGCACCGCGCGCAACGGTGTCTCGGGATCGATGCAGACCCTGGCCCTGACGGATCCGGACACGAACTACGTCATGCCCCGCTCGAGTCCACGGTTCGCGGGCGACCTCGCCACGATCAGCCAGGGGGACGGGGCCATCGTCTTCGCCTCGAACGGTGGCGGGCATGCGACCCACCTCGCCGTGCTCAACGTCACCGACAACGCGAGCGGAAACGTCCCGCCGATTGATGGACTGAGCGTGGCCACGTCGGCCGCGGGGATCCTCTACGTGGTGGACAGCTCCGCGGGAACGATCCAGATGCTCCGGACGCACGGATGGCCGGCGGGCACCGTGTTCGTCTCGGAACCGCACGACAACGGCAACCCGCTGCTGGGGACCCTCGACCTGACCTCGGGAGTGATCTCACCCCTCGGCAACGCATTCCACAGCCCGAAGGGGCTCCTCTTCCTCCCGGCGTCCTCGGACCACCAGGACCTTGCCGGGGGATGCGCGCATGCGCACCACGATGACCGGGATTCCGGGTCCGACGCCCCACGGGGCGTCGAGATGGCCCCGGGAATCCCCACGGCACCCGGAGCCCGAAGCTCCGATTAAGGTGCCCGTACGGACACGAGGATCGACGAGGCGGCGCGCGGCCAGGAGCACTCCGCGCGCCGCCGGGCGGGCGGCGGACCGCCGGTGCGTCGCGGGCTCCTCGGGCGGGGACACGCGATTTCGGACTGCCGTGCGAGTCGGCGGCGTCCGGCGCTACCCCCCGATGCCCTCAAATCCGCCCGGCCGCCCTCCCGGAAGTGAGGGGAGGGGCGAGTGGACGGGGCGCCGGGGTTCGCAACGCTGGGCGACCTCGAAGCGGAAGCCCAACGCAAGGTCGACGCCGCGACGTGGGGGTACATCGCGGGGGGGGCCGGCGAGGAGCGCACGATCTTGGAGAATCGTCGCGCCTTCGCGCGCCGTGTGCTTCGACCCCGCCTCCTCGCGGAGGTCGCGCATATCGACATCTCGACCCATATGCTCGGAGAGGCGTTGCGCGCTCCGTTCTACATCGCGCCGATGGCCTACCAGGCCCTGATCCATCCCGACGGGGAGGCGGCGATGACGCGGGCCGCGACCGACGCGGGCGTGCTGACGATGGTCTCGACGCTCTCGTCCTACTCGATCGAGGCGATCTCGTCGGCGGCCCCCCAAGGGCGACGCTGGTTCCAGCTTTACCTCCAGCCGGACCCCACGGTCACCCTCCAGCTCCTCGAACGGGCGGAGGCGAGCGGGTGCAGCGCAATCGTCCTCACCGCCGACGCCCCTGTGCTCGGGATCCGGGACCGTCAACGCCGTTCGGGATTCGCCCTCGACGAGACGATTCCCCTCGGGAATGGACCTTCGGTCGTCCCCCCCTCCCGCGGTCCCACCCCCGACCCCGACGGGGGTTTCACGCTCCGTCGAGATGCCGCCAGCGGATGGGACGTGATGGACTGGCTGAGGGCTCACACGGACCTCCCGCTCGTCGTGAAAGGGGTCCTTAGCGCTGAGGACGCCCGCCATGCCCTCGACCACGGGGCGCGCGCCGTGATCGTCTCCAATCACGGAGGGCGGCAGCTGGACGGCACCCCGGCGGCACTCGACGCGCTTCCCGAGGTGGTGCGCGAGGTGGGCGAGGACGGTGAGGTCTACCTGGACGGGGGGGTCCGGCGGGGTGCGGATGTCGCGATCGCGCTCGCGCTCGGTGCGAAGGCGGTGGGGCTGGGGCGGCCGGCGCTCCACGCCCTCGCCGCGGGGGGTGCGGACGGGGTCGCCCACCTCCTCGACCTCCTCAAGGTCGAGCTCGCGAACGTCATGGCGCTCATCGGACGCCGTACCCTCTCGGAGCTCGATCCCCCTCTCGTGGGCGAGACGCGGTCGATCTAGGCAGCGGTCGTGGGATCGCCCCTCACCCCCGAGGGTGGGTCGAGGAGATCCCTCGCGCGGACGGGAGGTCGATCCTACCCCGTGGGCGACGCGAGCCGTTGGGCGGGGTCCGGAGCGACGTCGACGATCGGGACCTCCCCCAACGCCCCGGGCGGAGGCTCGACCATCGATGGTCCCTCCTGCGGCTCGAATCCGAAGCGTCGGACCCGTCGCGCGAGCCCCATCACGAGACCCACCCCGATCGTCCCGATGCCGGCGGCGAGGTAGGTGATCTGGACGCCGCCGTACAGGGTGATGAGACCGCCGGTGTACTGGCCGAACGGCACCATCGAGTAGCTCCCGACCTCATCGGCGGCGAGAACGCGCCCGAGCATCTCGTTCGGCACGGTCGCCTGGATCGTCGCGAGGAAGATCGTGGTGAACATCCCCGGGAAGACGCCGAAGAGGAACATGTCCGGAACGCTGATCCACGGGGAGCGCGAGACGGCGAGGACGACCACGGCCGCCCCCTGCAGCACGGTCAGAAGGGCGAGGAGTCGACCCGCCCGTTTTTCGAAATGCAGGCGTCCGACGAGCACGGAGCCCAGCCCCGCGCCCAAGCTCGCTCCGGCGAGCATCCCGCCCACCAGGAGCGCGTTGTCGGCCGCCAGCCAGACCTTGACATAAAGGGCCAACTCCACGAACGCCACGGCCGAGAAGAGGTTGATGAGCAGCGCGGACACGGTGATCTCGAGCAGCTCGCGCCGGTGCCAAAGGTAGCGATAGCCATCCCCGGCATCGGCCAGGAAACGGCGACGTCGGGCGACGGCCGTCGGCGGGGGGTCGACCTTGGAGGTGACGCCCACGAGGACGAGCTGGGTCGCCGCGAACAGCCCGACCGCGAAGACCAACGACGGTCCGAGCCCGAACGGCCCGATCAGGAGCGGTGCACCGAGGCTGCCCAGGACGCTGAAGGCGATCGCGACCGCGTAGACGAGGCCGTTCGCACTCCCGAGCTCGGCCGTGGAGACGACGCGCGGGAGCGAAGCGTTGAACGCCGGGCGGAAGATGGTGACTCCGACCGTGACGAGCGCCCAGAGCGGGAAGAGGAGGAGGACCCAGAGCGGGAGATAGAAGCCCGGCGGGCCGGGGAGGGCGACCGGGGACGACGGCTGGGCGTAGAGGACGGCCATCAGCCCGAGCGTCCCGACGAGGCCGAGCGCGTTCGTCCAGCGCATCAGGCGTCGGCGGGGCATGCGGTCGGCCAGCGTCCCGGAGAAGATCGCCGAGACCAGCGTCGGGACCGTCGCGGACAGCCCGAGGAACGATAGGGCGAGGGCCGAGAACTGCCCGAGCGCGTTCGCCGAGAGGTTGGGAGGGTAGGCCGTGGCGAGGGACCAGACGAGGACCACGAGGGTGGCCGACGGGGCGGCGAAGGAGAGGGCCCCCGCGAAGAGCAGGCTACGGAACGGGCGATGCGCGAGGAGCGATGTGTAACGGCCCAGCCCACCGCCCCCGGGGCCGTGGACCCGGCCCCCTCTCCATAAGACTTCCGATGACCGTGCCGGTGCCCCCCGGGTCCGAGAGCACCTCGGCACCACGGACCTCCTCCGGGCCGCGGCCGACGGTCGAGTTCCTCCAAGGCGCTATGTAGGCGGCGGACGCTGCGCGCCCCCAACGGGGCGACCGCGGTGCGGCTGATCCATCAGGACCCGGCGTCCGGCCTGCTCAAGCTCCGCCTGGAGACTCCGAGCGACCTATGGAGGGCGGCACGGATCATCCACCCGGGCGAGCTCGTGGGGGCGTCCACGACCCGACGCGACCCCGATGCCCCGGAGGACTCGCCCGCGGCGCAACGCAGCCGCCGCCGCGTCTGGCTCGTGATCCGGGCGGAGCAGGTCGAGTTCCACGGGTTTTCGCACCATCTCCGCGTCACGGGTCCGATCGTGGAGGGCCCGTTCGACATCGGACGCCACCACACGCTCGACCTCGAGGAGGGGAGCGAGCTATCGATCCAGAAGGAGGACCTCCTGCCCTCGGACCGCACGCTCCTCGAGGAGGGTACGCGGGCGAAGGGCGAACCCCGGCTCGTCGTCGCGGCCGTCGACTGGGGCGAATCGTCCATCGTCCGGCTGCGCGGGCGCGTCGTCGAGCCGGTCGCAGACGTGCGGCGCAGCCTCGCCGGGAAGCGCTTCAAGGGTGGCCAGGCGGAGAAGGACCGGGCCGACTACGTCGAGGAGCTCCTCGACCTCGTGCGGCGGGAGCTTCCCGACGCCCACACCCTGGTGATCGCGGGTCCCGGCTTCCTCAAAGAGGAGCTCGCCCGCCGCCTCACCGAGAAGGACGCCGCGGCCCGCAAGAAGGTAAGGGTCTACCCTACGGCCGAGTCGGGACGCGTGGGGATCGACGAGCTCCTGCGCAGCGGACGCGCGGCCGAGGCGCTCGCGGGCAGCGTGGCCGCCGAGGAGGCGGACCTCGTGGAACGGCTCGTGACCGCGCTCGGCGGGGGGACCCGCGCCGCCGTCGGGATGCAGGAGGTCCGGGACGCCCTCGACATCGGCGCGGTGGAGACCATGCTGGTCGCGGAGGAGATGCTGACGGAGACGAGCATCATCCCGCTGCTCGAACGCGCCCGGGAGGCGCGGGCCCGCGTCTTCGTGGTGCGCGGGGACGCCGAACCGGGGGCGAAGCTCCGGGCGCTCGGCCACATCGGCGCGATCCTGCGCTTCGACTGGGCCCCAGCGGCGGGCCGGGGCGGGCGGGCGACCCCGCCTACGGGATCGCCTGGACCGCTTCGCGAAGGTCCTCGAAGCGGCGCTTGAGGTCCCGCACCGCGTAGCGGAAGGCGTCGCGCGCGCTGAGGCTCCCGTCGGTTTCGAATCGAAGGAAGAACTTCTCCTCGTCCGGCTCGACCTTGAGCGAGCCGTGCTCGCACGCTTTCTCGCACGCCCAGCACAAGATGCACTTGCTCTCGTCGGTCACCGTCACCTTGCCGGGGGCGAACTCGAGGATGTTCACCGGGCAGGACGCCGCCGCCTTCTTGAGGCAGCTGTCCGAGCACCCCGCGTGCTTCGAGAATTTGATGTGCGGTCGCGGGCTCATCCCGACGGCGTTCGCGACCTGCCACTTCGCGTGCTCGCGCGCGCTACCCACCGTCGCGGTCGCGTAGGCCAGCAGGGCCTGGCGGGCGCCGAGGCGGACGATCGGGATCTCGGGCTCGAGGATCGCGAGGGTAGGGTCGCCGAGCGGAAGGACGTCGCGCGCATAGACCGTGCACGGCCCCTTCTTGTCGATCGAGTACATCGCCTGGCAGTGGGTGCAGCCGGCGCCGTTGCACGTGCACTCCGACTTGCGCCGGAACTGGCCGAGGTCGCTCGGGATGGGCAGGAGGCCGAGGCGCAGCGCGACGGCCTCGTCGAACATGCTGGTCGACGAGTCGTAGTCCTTGCCGGTCGCCTCGTCGCGGATCGGACCCAGGTGGAACTCGACATCCTCGATCGCGAGCTTCGGGACGTCGGAGAGCAGGGTGCGGCGGATCGCGTTCACCTGAGGGGCGGTCGTCTCCGCGAGCTCGAGCCGCAGGTACTTCGGCTTGAGGTCGGTGATCGTGACGTCCACGTTAGACCCGGCGGCCCCGCCGGCCTCCCTTCGCCTTCGTCCCGTCGTGCGGGACGGGCGTGACGTCCTCGATGCGGCTGATCTTGATGCCGGCGCGCGCGAGCGCCCGGATGGCGGCTTGGGCTCCCGGCCCGGGGGAGCGCGAGCGGTTGCCTCCGGGGGCCCGCACCCGGACGTGCACCGTGTCGTAGCCCTTCTCCCGCATCGCGGCCGCGACCTGGTCGGCCGCCTTCATCGCCGCGTAGGGGCTCGACTCGTCCCGGGCGGCCTTGACGACCATGCCGCCGGTCGCCTTCGTGAGCGTCTCGGCGCCGGTGATGTCGGTGACGGTGATGTGGATGTTGTTGTAGCTCGCGAAGATGTGCGCGATCCCGATCTTGGCCATCCTCTAGGCACCTCCCTCGGTTGCCGGGGGCATGGGGCCGGTCTCGCCGCCCCGCGCCTCGAGACGTTCCCGCAGGGCGGCCCGCACCGGGTGGTCGTCGAGAACCATCGGGCTGCCGGGCGAGTAGGCGATCTGTCCCTCCTCGGCCCCCAGGACGAGGTAGCCCGGTCGGGTGACGCGGTGGTCGCCGATCGACAGGTGGCCGTGCACGATCATCTGCCGCGCGCCGTTCGCGGTCGCCGCGAGGCCCTTGCGGAAGACGATCCATTCGAAGCGCCGGCCCAGGAGGTCCTCGGTCGTGAGCGCGAGGACGTCGTCGAGCGTGGGGCTCCCGGACGGGAGGACCCCCAGGCGTGTAAGGCGCCCGAGCAACCCGCTGGTCTCCCGTTGGGCCTGCGTCACCCCCGCGCGGAGGTCCGCCTGAAGGTCGCGCGCCTGACGGCGGAAGCCGCGCAGCACCGATTGGGCCTTCCACAGCTCCCGCTTATTCTTGAGGCCATACTTCGTGAGGAGCTTGCGCTCCTCTTCCATCCGAGCCGCCTCCCACGGATGCTTCGGGGTGTCGTACGTGCGGCGCAGGAACTTCGGATCGCCCATGAGTGATTCACGCCTTCTTCTTGTCGGCGGCCGGTGCGGCGGCGGGCGCCGGGGTCGCCCCCGCGG
>JBOGRS010000006.1:0-44955 GCA_050749685.1 Thermoplasmata archaeon | reverse complement strand
TGCTGCTCGGGCTCCGGCTCCGGGTCGAGCCCGAGCGCGTCGTTCACGCGCTCGACGAGCCGGACGGCCGATTGTCGGAACTCGCGGAAAGCGTCCTCCACCCCGGGGGGCGGTCGGATCGCATCGATGTTCCCGGCTCGCTTCGGCGCCGCGGAGAGGATGGGTTTGGCGGGCATCGCTTCCTGCACCTCGAGATGGGTGTGCTGATTTAAGAAGTTGGTAATTCGTTGGATACGGCCCTTTTGTCCTTACGAATTCCGATGGCCCCGGTCGCCCACCTTCCGGAGCCCATGAAACCCGAGGCGAGCCCTCGACGGGGCCGACCACGCGCCCAGATGACCGAGGTCGACCGCCGGGTCGAGATGTTCCGACGTCAGGCGGATGAGTTCGTCCGGTCGATCGCCGAGCTCGCAGGTCTCGGGGAGAGCGGGGACCCGATCCACGAAGCCCAGGCGAACCTCGAGGTGGCGCGCGCGGTCTTCTCGAAATGGTCCTCGGAGATCCTCGTGACGCTCTTCTCGATGCGGTCGGTCGGGTTCGAGGGGATCCGCCTTCATCTCCGCGGGATCTCCCCCCGGGTCCTCTCGGCCAAATTGAAGGTGCTCGAGGATCAGGGGCTCATCTACCGACGCGTTCTCACGCAACGGCCCCCACGGGTGCGCTACGGGTTGACGACGGCGGGGATTGCCGTCGTCCATCTGGCGGCGCCGATGATGATGTACCTGCGGTACCGCGCCCAGCAGCGTCCGGGATTCGCGGCCCACGAGGAGCGTGCGCGACTTTCCGGGTCCACGGAGAGCTCCGAAGCCAGCGCGACGTGAAGTCCGTTCTCATTTCCTCTCTCCATAACCGGGCGCGCGCTCGCTTCGGTCCCGGTAAGGGTCGGTAGATAACGCCCCCTCGGCTCCGTTCATGTCAATGAGCGCTGTCTCCGATTTTCCTTCGTCCATCCCGTCCGCGTTGCTCGCGGCGACGGGGATCCTTCCGCCGCCGCCCCGCCTCCCCCTGCCGCTCCCGTGGGAGCGCCGATCGCTCCCGCACCAAGTTCCCGTCGCTCATTCGTTGCACACCCGCTGCCTTACGATCCTCCCCGCGCTCAACGAGGAGGCGGGACTTGCCGTCACGCTCGAGGAGTACTCGCACGTGAAATTCGAATCGACGTGCGGCTCCCCGTCCGTGCTCGTGGTCGACGGCCATTCGTCCGACGGCACGCTCGAGGTCGCGGGTCGCTGGGGCGCCGAGTGCCTCGTTCAGAACGGAGCGGGCAAGGGCGCCGCGATCCAGGACGGGCTCCGTTGGGCGCTCGACCACCGGTACGACAGCGTCGCGGTGCTCGACGCCGACGGGACCTACCCGTGCAAGTCGCTGCCGGCGTTGTTCGCGCTCCTCGAAGGGGGCTCGGAGCTCGCCGTCGGCGTCCGACGGCCCGAGCGGACCCCGACCCTCCGTGACCTCGTGCACCGGTGCGGTAACGGCTTGCTCAACTTCGCGGCCGCGGAGCTCACCCGCGCACCCATCCTGGATATCTGCAGCGGGTTCTGGGGGATCCGGACCGAGCTCCTCTCCCATCTTCCGCTCGAGTCGAACGGCTTCGACATCGAGGCGGAACTGTTTGTCCGCGCATTCCGACGGGGAAGCCCGGTGGCGCAGCTCCCCATCGAGTACCGGGAACGCGTCGGAGAGGCCAAGCTGCACGCCGTCCGCGACGGGACCCGCATCCTCTGGGCGATTCTGCGGCACGCGCTGCGGGCGGACCCGTCGGTGCCGCCCCGTTCCCGCCGAGTCCGTGAGTCGCCGATCCGCGAGCCGTTCTCCTTCCGGACCCTCCTCATGTCCCTGGGACCCCAGCGGCTCATCCTTCTGAGCGGCCCGGACCGCGCGCGCGAGGCGGAAGAGGTCGCCTCCGAGTTCGCGCGGGTCCAGCCGGATTCCGAGATCATCACGGCCGTGACGTCGTCCCCCGATCGATACCTCACGGATCCTCCCTCGGCGCCGCTTCCCCTCAGCATGAGCTCCTCGCCCACCGCCCCGGTCTACGTCGTGCTGCCCCCGCGGGGACCGTCCACCGTTCATGACCGCGGCCTGCTCGTCGCCATCCCGGGGTCGGGACGGGTTTACCAGGTTCCCGATCCGAGCGGAGCGTCGCGGACGCTCGCCGGCGCGATCCCGCGGGAATCGCGAACGGGGAGGGGCTTTCTCGCGAGGCTCTCGAACCTGTACAGCTTCCTCGACGCCTCGGCGGACCACCAGGTCGTTCGCTTCTTCGATGCGAATCTCGCGAAGGCGACCCCGGGGAATCCGCGGTCGGCGCGGCCGCCTCGCCCCCCGAGCGGCCCGCAGATCCCCACCCTCTCCTGGAATCCGATCGCTCGGACCTTCCAGAGGTGAGCTGAAGCATGACCGCGATACCACGACCGCTCCCTGAGCGAAGAGAATCCCCCGAGCGACCTCCGGTCGACGAGGTCCGACCGACGTCGGCCTTCCTACGGCGGGGGTCGGACTCCCCCGAGGTGATCCCGACCATCTACCGGTTCGTGCGGAACGGGAAGCTCTACGAACGGGACATCCGCCGGCCCCGCTGGGTCCTTCGGTAGACGTCGACCCGCGGGGCCACCTTTTCGGGACGCGCCCGCAACTCGCTACCGAGCATCGGGGGGCGCGGTCGGATCGTCGTGCCCTCCCGGTTCCTCACCTCCTTTCTCATCGGATAGGAAAGGGTAGTGGCTCGATCCCGGGCTTGGGACGATGACGGAGCGAGAGGTCATGGTCGGTCGGCTCGGATTCGGAGCCCGGATGGCGCGCGCGCTCGACCCGATGCTCCTCGCGCTGATCGTCCTCTTGATGATCGTGGCCCCCGGCGGCGCTGCCGTCGCGCAGCCGGCGTCGGGCGCGGCGGGCATGGGGGCGCTCTCGGGCTCGTTCGCGGTCACGGGCGCGAGCCCGGCGGGCGTCAGTCTCGCCTGGCCGGCGAGCACCAGCCTGCTGTTCGCGTCGTACGGGGTGATGGAGTCGTCGAACGGCGGTAGCTCCTGGACGCAGGTCGACAACGTGACCAACGCGAGCGCGGCGACGTACTATGTGAGCGGCCTCGCGCCGGGGCTGGCCTACGACTGGAAGATCCGCGAGTACGATGTCCTCTCCTACTCCGACTCGGCGAGCGTCGCCTACACCCAACCGGCGGTCGCGACTCTTACGGGATCCGCCGCGTCCTCGACGTCCGCAGCGTTGAACTGGACGAACCATGCCTCCTATGGAGGCAACGTAAGCTTCGGTGCATACGCCATATGGGAATCGGCGAACGGCGGGAGCATGAGCCGCGTCGGGACGATCACGTCCCGCTCGACGACCACCGATACGATCACCGGGCTCGCAACGGGAACCAATTACACGTTCCAGCTCGAGACGACCGACACCTGCAGCGGGGCGGCGAACTGCAACTCGACCACCCCGGGCTCCTCGACCTACTCGAACTTCGTCAACGTGACGACGGCTTCGACCTCGCATCCGAGCTTCGTCGTGAGCTTCGATGAGAGCGGACTGGCGGCCGGGACAAGCTGGTCGGTGAGCCTCGCCGGAGCGACGAACAGCTCCTCGGGGACCTCGATCCAATTCACCATGCCGAACGGGACGTTCAGTTACACCGTCGGCTCGGTGGCCGGCTACACCTCGAGTCCCTCCTCCGGCTCGGTCACCGTAAGTGGCGCGGCCACGAGTGCCTCGGTCGCGTTCAACGCAGTCGCGGCCGCGAAGTACCCGGTCTCGTTCGACGAGAGCGGCCTCCCAAGCGGAACCTCCTGGTCCGTGAGCGTCTCGGGCGCCTCGCAGTCGTCAACCGTCTCGAACCTCTCCTTCTCCGAGCCGAACGGCAGTCATTCCTTCAGCGTGGGCTCCGTCTCGGGCTACATCGCGCACCCCTCCTCCGGTTCCGTGACCGTCGCCGGCACCGCCGTCGTCGTGGTGATCGATTTCAGTGCGCAGGCGAAGGGGAACTACTCCGTGACGTTCTCGGAGAGCGGGCTGCCGATCTCGACCAGCTGGTCGGTCGCGCTATCGGGGTCGACCCTTTCCTCGACCGGGACGTCGATCGTCTTCTCAGAGTCGAATGGTTCCTACTCGTTCGCCGTCGGGGTCCCCTCGGGCTACTCGGCCAGCCCGTCCTCCGGGTCCGTGAGCGTCTCGGGAGCCGCCGCCGTCCAGACGATCTCCTGCGCGAACACCTCCGGTGGCGGGGGCGGCAGTTCGGTGGGCAACGGCTCCGGCGGCAGCGGGACCGGCGGAAGCGGCAGCAATTCCTCGGGAGGCAACAACTCCACGGGGAATGGGACCGGCGGCGGGAGCGGTCCGCAGATCGCGCCGCCGAAGACGGGATCGATCGCGGGCGACCTGGTCGACGCGTTGCCGGCGATCCTCCTTCTCCTCGTCATCCTGTCCGTCGCGCTGCGGGCACGTGCGAATCGCAAGACGAGCGCCGCGGGGGGAGCAACCCCCCCAGGGGGCCCGTCCCCTGAGGCGCCCAGCCCTCCTCCGCTCGCGGGCCGCAGGGCACTGGGCCCGGCCCCAGTGGCCCGGCCGAGGCCGACTCCGCGCGCGGTCTGGGACGAGGAGGCCGAGCCGGTCCGAACTCCCCTTGTCCATCCGGCCTACATCCGCGAGGACGAGAAGTTCCTCGACTGAGGGTGGGCAGACCGCTCCCGGCGGTGCCCCCTCGACCGAGCCGACGCTACGGCTCGGGAGCGACGGACGCGTCGAACCCGGAGCGCGCGCCCGGCGCGCGGGGGCCGCGCAGCATGTTCACGACCGCGGCGAGCCGCGTGAGCCCGAGCGCGATCGGGAAGAGGAGGTGGAGCGCGCCTATGGACCCAGCCACGTCCAGGGGACCGGTGCTGGTCGCCCCGGCAAAGACCGCCGAGACCGTGCTCTGCGGGACGCTCGAGGCGAGCACGGCGAAGCCGTGCGAGACGCTGCCCAGGCTACCGGCGTTCAGGAAGGCGACCCCGGGACCCGCCGCGCCGCTCGGCCGGGACGCCCGTCCTCACCTCGGCGCGGTTCGGGGCCGCGAACATCCCTGGCCAATCCCCAGGAAGGCCATCGCGAGCGCGAGGGGCGGGTACGGCCCGTTCGCGGGGAACTCGAGGAGAAGTGCGAACTTCCGCGCACGTTGGCCGGCGCGGGAAGGCGTCGATGAAGGCGACGACCGAAGGGCCGTGGGCGAGGCAGGCCCGGAGCCGGTCGAGCGGCTCGCCCACGTTTCGCTCGCTCACGGAGCACCTCGGGCGAGAGCGCGGTCGAGCGCTCGGACCTCCAGAGTGTCTCCTCGGAGCTCGACGACAACAAAATCGTGCGGCCGCAGACCCGGTTTCGAGACCCCGCCGCGAGGCACGTTACCATAACCACTCTCGTGGACGACCATTACGCTCCGGGATCCTGTGCCATCCTTGTCGGCCCGGGTTGTGGCCTCCGTCCCCCTCGGCCCGCGTCGCTCGCGGTCGGGGAGTCGAACCGTGTAGGGCGTCCGTTCGCCCGGCGGTCAGGGCAGGTCGGCACTGGACTCGGCCGCGTCGGGCACAGCTCCCGAGGAACTCCGCGCCATCACGGTCGACCGGCCCGTCCCCCGATGGACGAGCCAGTCGACCAGACGCACCACAACGTAGGTCCCGAACGCGAACGTCACGATGAAGAAGCTCGCGGGGTACGGCGCGTCGCAGCCCGATCCGGGCTGGGAGCACGCCCACGACAGGAAGAGTCCGAGCCAGGTGGCCAGCACCGCGATCATGACCGCGATGGTGATGGCGTACAAGGGTCGCTTGGAGAGCCGCACCGCCGAGGCCGCCGGCGTAACCATCAGCGCGAAGATGAGGAGGACACCGATGATCTGTACCGCAAACGAGATGGCGACGGCGAGCAGGAGCATGAAGGCCAGCCCGAGGGCCATCAGCGGGAGTCCCTTCGCCTCCGCGACGTCGGGGTCGAGCGAGGCGAACAGAAGCGGTCGATGAATCAATGCCAGGACCACGAGGACCGCGATCGCTGCCTCCAAGGTCAGGACCACCCCCGCGACGCTGATGCCGAGAATCTCACCGAACAGGATCGAGTACGCCTCCGTCGCGTACCCGTTGTACAGGCTCAGGAAGACGAGCCCGAGCCCGAGCATGAACGCGAGGATCGTCCCGATCTCGATGTCCCGGTTGGAAGCGCGGCGACCCAGTAACGCCATGCCGACGCCGCCGCTCATCGTCGCGATCAGGAGCCCATAGACCGGATTCACGCCGAAAAGAACGGCTCCCGCAGCGCCGGAGAACCCGCCGTGGCCGAGGGCGTGTGTCGCGAAGGCGGATCGTCGGAGGACCACGAGATAGCCCACGATGCCCGCGACGACCGCCGTGATGGTCCCCGCTTCGAAGGCGTTGCGCATGAAGGGGATCTGCCACAGCACTCGGAGGTCGCTGACGATGTTCCAGTCGAACGTCATGCGGTCTTCCCCTCGTGCGGGTTCTCTCCTCCCACGATCACGATGTTTCCCCGGGAGTCATGGAGGACCTCGACCGGCACGCCGTAGAGCTCGGAGAGCGATGCCGAGGTCAGCACCGCCTCCGGTGATCCCGACGCGACGTGCCCGTTCGCCACGTAGATGACCTTGTCGAGGCAGTCGATCAGCGGGTTGATATCGTGGGCGACGAGGAGGATGGTCACCCCCCGCGACCGCACCAGACCATGGACGACCTCCACCAGGTCCCGCGTGCGACGGATGTCGAGGTTCGACAGCGGCTCGTCCAAGAGGAGCATCTCCGGGCTCCCGACCAGAGCCTCAGCCAGGAAGACTCGCTGGAGCTCACCGCCCGACAATGCGCCCAGCGACATCGGACCGAGGTCGACCGCGTTCACGGCCTCGAGCGCCCGTCGGGCCGCCTCCCGATGCTCCCGGGCCCCGAATCCGGGACCCCACTTGGTCCCGCAGACCCCCAGGTGGACGAGCGTCTCGGCGGAGACGTAGGTGTCGTTGTCCACCGAGTGGTGCTGAGGAACGTATCCGATCCGACCGTTGCCGCGTCGCGGCGGCTGGCCAAAGATCGTCAGCGTCCCGGAGCCGGGGCGTTGCAATCCGAGGAGAAGACGGAAGAGCGTGGTCTTTCCCGCGCCGTTCGGACCGATGACCGCGACGAACTCTCCCCTCCTCACATCGAACGAAGCGTCCCGCCAGACCGGGTGCTTGTGGTACGCGACCTCCAGATGGCGGGCTCGGACCGCGTATTCGCGGTCGTTGGCGATCGGCGGTCCGAGGGTCATGGAGTGCGTTCCACGCCTATTGGGCCAGCGCGTTGGCGTTCAGCGCGTTATAGATCTGGATATACTGGGCACCCATCCACTCCTGGAACGTGGAGGTCGGTGGCTGGATCGTCTCCGTGATGCCGACGGTGGCCGTGCCGCTATCCGCGGCGATCGTCTTCACGTTCGAGGTGATCGGCGTCACGGTCTGCTCGTTGTAGACCAGTACCGATACTTTGCCGGTTTGAAGCTGGCACTGGAAGGTGACGACACTCTGCGTGGGTGGGTCGTTGCCCTCGGCAACGGCTTTCATGAACTCCGGAGGCGACACGAGATTGAGTCGCGTGTAGTTCGCGAGATAGACGAAGATGCTCTCCGTCGATGCGACGGTGGTTCCTGCGAACGTGTCGCGGATGGCGTTGGCCTGGGCATCGAGCTTCCCGAGGGAGACGTTGAGGGCCGCATAATTCCCCTGGAAGTAACTCGTGGACGAGGGCTGGATCGAGACCAGATCGGAATACATCGCCGCCACGGTGTGGTTGACGTACGTCGGGTTGTACCACATGTGAGGGTTCCCCGTGACGATTCCGCCGCTGACGCTGACCCCGTTCAGGTTCCCGACGTTGAGCACGACCTGGTTGGACGCGGCCGAGGCCGTGATAAGCTGGAGCGCCCAGTCATCGTACCCTACGCCGTTCACGATAACGAAGTGCGCGTTGCCAAACGCTTGGGCGTCCGACGTATTGGCTTGGTACTCGTGGGGGTCGGCGTTCGGATCGTTCACGATGCTCAACACTGAGGTCCGGTTCCCGCCCAGCTGCGCGACGAGGCTCCCCCAGAAATTCTCGCCCGCGACGACTTGGATGACGGTCCCGCTGGCTACGTTAGCAGCGCCGGTGCTTCCGGCAGATAGCGGAGGAAGGTCGCTGGGGTTGGTCGGAGTGCCCTCCCCCGTGGCGAGGGTCGTGCCGGCACAGGGGTTCGGGCTCGACGAAGTCAAGATCGCATACGCCCCAGCGCTCGCGAGCGCCGCTACCGCCACGATCGCGATGACGATCAACGTGAGTTTCTTCATGCTGAACTCCTCGACCCGATCCCGCTGCGGTTACCCCGTTCGCCCCGGGCGGCAGGGGGCGATCGGTTCCCCGTGGGGGCATTCCGTGGGATGGCCCTCCGCCTCGCAGAGTCGGTTTACGGTTCGATGCGAGAGTGCGAGATCGATCTCTAGCGCCGCACTATGAGTGTCGGTGACGGACAGGCCCAGCCGCCCGAACAGGCTCTCCGCCACCCGATGGTGCCGCTGGTATTCGAGAAGACACGTTTCACCCCGCGCCGTCAATCGGCTCTTTCCGCGGTACCGCGTCACCAGGTTCAGCCCTTCCAGAGTCGTAAGATGGTCGAGCGCCGACGGGGGCCGGACCCGAAGTTCGTGCGCGACGGAATTCAACGAGGTCCCTTTCTCCTCGCCCTCGCCTCGGCGGACCGCGAGGAGAGTTTCGACCTGGCGCCGGGTGAGGTGTTCGAGCAGCTCCATGGGCGGATGAGAAGCCCGCGAGTATTTGAGATAAGTCCTAATTATTAGGATGAGCAGTATCGGCTGGGACTCGAGGGTGGATCCCATAATCCAAGTGCCGTCCACACCCGCGCGCAAGCGGCGGCACGGCCGACGCGCGCTCAAAGGACCGGACAAGCCGCGGGGGCCACTCGCGCTCCTCGCTCCATGACGAAGTTGGCGATTCGAGAATACCCCGACGGTTCGCTCTCCGTCCCTGAATCGTCCATAGAGGTGCGATGCCGCCGTTCTCCCGAGGGTCGGAGGTCGGTGCGCTCCGGTCCGGGGCTTCGGCCTTGGGATGGCCCCACCGGCACTTCTTATGGCGGAACACGATGGGCGGGGCCGAGGAACCGGGTGGGGTGGGATTCGTGGCGATCGATCACTTGAATGCCTATGCCCTGACCGTCCGCGACGTGAGGAAGTGCGCCGAGTTCTACCGAGACACGCTTGGGATGGAGCTAGCGGAGTTCTCGGACGATTTCGCGTACCTGAAGTTCTCCGACAAGGGGGGGCCAGGTGTCGCGCTGGTTTCCGCTGCAGGTCTGGCCCAAGAGATCCCTCCGGAGCGCGTTCGACCTCAGGAAAGCCTGCTCCAACGAAACTACTTCGCGGTCTTCCTAGATGACACGGACCGGGCTTACGAGGAGTTACGCCACAAGGGAGTCCGATTTCTTCAACCCCCTGCGAGCCGCAGCAACGGCCAACGGTACGCCTTCTTCGAGGACCCTGAGGGAAACCTCTGGGAGATCTCCCACTTCCCGAAGTGAGCGGAATGGAACGCGACCCTGTTCTTACTCACGAACTCGAGACGAGGCAAGAGCTCGAGGGGGGTCGGTTGCAGGGCGGCCGTACATGGGGTCGGCGGCGCTCCTGATTTCCGCATGGGCGGTTCGACGACGCGGATCACCCCTACACGCCCCGCCCTCCCTCCCACCATCGAGGGTGCTTTCGAAGGGCCGCGGGACGAACCTACTCCCTTGGACCGGCGACCCTGGCGTCGAACGCGACCATCGAAAGCTCGGCGCCCCGTCGGTGAGTCTCGGCATCACGGTCATCACCTCCGTGAAGCTCGGGGCGGATCGACCCCGCTGACCGCGTCGTGAGACGGCTGCGTGGACCCGTTCGATCGCGATCCGGTGCGCCTCCGTCGACGAGCGAAGGAGACTTCGAAACTCGACCGCGACATGTCAGAGCGTCGTAACTCATCCTTCCGGACGACGCGCCCATTCTCGGTGTCCGGGATCGTCTGCGGGGGACGCGGTATCGCGGGTCGGCAGGAACCGCACTCCCTTAGGTCGCCCGGTCCAACCCTGGTGCGGGGGCGGTGCAGTCGAGGACGAGCGCCCCGCTGACGCGACCCCTTCCGAGGTCGGCGAGGGCCTCGTTCGCGTCGTGGAGGGGGCGCAGCTGTACCGTACTCTCCAGCCGAAGTCGCGTGGCGAGACCGATGAACTCCCGGGCGTCCTGGCGGGTATTCGCCTCGACGCTCACGATCCTTCGTTCGCCGAAGAGCAGCCGATCGTAGTCGAGGACCGGGATCGGGGTCATGTGGATCGCGGCGATGGCGATCGTCCCGCCCTTCTTCAATCGGGCGAGGGCGTCCCGTACGATCTCGCCCGCGGGAGCGAAGACGATCGCGCTGTCGAGACGAGGCGCGTGGTCCGCGTCGGCTTTGGAGGACGTGAGCACCGTCTCGCTC
Source organism: Thermoplasmata archaeon (assembly GCA_050749685.1). Lineage (GTDB taxonomy): Archaea > Thermoplasmatota > Thermoplasmata > Lutacidiplasmatales > UBA184 > Lutacidiplasma. The sequence continues at coordinate 34,438 of JBOGRS010000006.1, read as the reverse complement.
GCACCCAGCGAGGTCGCGAGGTCGAGATGCCGGGGGTTACGGGAGAAGGCCACCGTCTCGTACCCGAGGCGCCCGGCAAGCTGCAACGTGAGATGCGCCGATCCACCGAAGCCGAAGAACCCGACACGGCCGCCGGGGGGCGGACCCGCCAACTTGAACGCCCGATATCCGATGATGCCGGCGCACATCATGGGGGCCCATCGCGTCGGATCGCCCGAGGGGAGGGGGAGAACGTATCCTTCGGTCCCGACGACGTACTCCGCGTACCCCCCGTTCCGGCTGTAGCCGGTGAACTCCTTGTGGTCGCACAGGTTTTCGCGACTCGAGAGGCAATACTCGCATCGCCCGCAGGTCCGTCCCAGCCATGGCACGCCCACCCGCGTCCCCTCCGACAGCCCTCGCACACCGCGCCCCGCTCGGACCACTCGGCCGACGACCTCATGCCCCGGGATCACGCTCTCCCGGATCGGCGGCAGGTCGCCCTCCACCACATGGAGATCGGTGCGACACACCCCGCACCTTTCCACCTGGACGAGGACCTCGTCGTCGCCCGGAGTCGGGTCCTCGACCTCCTCCAAGGTGAGGGGGTGGGCGGTCGAAGGGGCCGGGGTTCGAAGGACCATCGCCTTCATCGTCGGACCCTTCCAGGGGGACGTCGAGGGGTCGGTCGGACCTCGCCCGACCTTATCGGAGGTCGCATGGCGACCGACGTTCAGTCGACGGCTCCCATTATAGCCATCGTGGCGGGCGCTCGACGGACGCATCGAGGAAGGAAACCGGGGTAGGCGCCCGATGACGAACCCATCCCGTCCTTTCCAACGAGGATCGGACTCCCACCTCGCGGGTCACCTCGCTGGCCCCGCTCGCCCCATCGAACGTCGTCGGGGGGAAAGTCCGACTCGAGCCTTCCTATCCTCGCCACCACGTGGGTCCGTGCGGACGCACCGTCCGGGGAATCTGAGGCTCCGCCACACGTGGGTCGCCGCGGGACGGCCCCGCCGTCGGTTACCGCTGCGTTCCGTCGTGGGACCGCGGTGCGGGTACCTCGACGCAGGGCCACCTCGGCCCGACACGCGGGCCAACCTCGTACGGGAGGACCGACAGCGCCGAAGTCGACGACGTGAGTCCCGCCATCCCCAGCGCTGGGTGGGCGGACGGGTCGGTCACCCTGGTCGATTACGCCCGCATCGGGCCCCGAACATCGAGCTCGTCAACGCGGATCGGCTCGGTAGTTAGCCAAGCCCGGCGGGGCCGGGCCGGCCTCAATACTTCCGAAGAGGTTCCGTTCGCGTACGAACGCGTTCGGTCTCGTCGACCGACCCCTTAAGCGCCCTTCGGGAGCTTTCGGTCGCGTTATCTTCAAAACCCATCGGCGGGTCGCCGCGACCGTGGTCGACCCCGACGGTCGGTGAGGCGTCCATGGAAAGAGGTGGGAGGAAGCCGCCCCAACGCCACCCGTCGTGCCGCGCGCCGGTCGCCGGGGGAGCGGCTCGTCCCCACCGTCCGGGGCGAGAGGCGTGAGTTCGTCCACGGCCCCCCCGCCGCGGAACGGGCTCTCCGCCCTCCTCGAGATGATCACGCATCCCAGCATGAGCGGGGCGCGCAGCCTCTACCGCTGGGCGCTCATCGGCATCACGGTGGGCGTGATCGCCGGCGTGGTCGCCGTCCTCTTCTTCGCCGTCCTCAGCGCGCTCAGTTCCACGCTGCTCGGAGGTCTCCTCGGGATCCACCTCGTGACGAACGGATTGGCCCCGTCGGCGTCCGGGTACCAGTGGACGACCGACCCGAGCCGGTTCTTCCTGCTTCCGCTCCTGATGGTCATCGGAGGGATCTTCACCGGCCTCATCATCTGGCAGTACGCCCCCGAGGTGGAAGGGCATGGCACCGACCAGTCGATCCGTGCGTTCCACCGCGGGCGCGGGGTCGTGCGCTACCGCGTCCCGGTGCTCAAGTTCATCGCGTCGGCGCTCACTTTGGGCACGGGCGGGAGCGGCGGGCGTGAGGGACCGACCGCCCAGATCGGTTCGGGGATCGGGAGCATCGTCGCCCGACCGCTCGGTCTCTCGGCCCAGGAGCGCCGCGTCGCCACGATGGCGGGCGTCGGCGCCGGGATCGGCGCGATCTTCAAGGCGCCGTTCGGGGCCGCGCTGCTCTCGAGCGAGATCCTGTACCTTTCCGACTTCGAGCCCGAGGTCATCATGCCCTCGATCATCGCGTCCGTCGTCTCCTACTCCATCTTCGGCTTCTACGATGGATTCGGGCCGGAGTTCGTCCTCTCGGGGGCGCTCCAATGGGGCCCCGCCCAGCTGCCGGTCTACGCGCTCCTCGGGCTCCTCGCCGGCCTTCTCGGCATCCTCTACGTGGTCGCGTTCTACCGCACGCGCGCGACCTTCCGCCGGCTCGGCGTGCCCGTGTGGATGCGCCCGATGATCGGGGTGGGGGTGGTGGGCGCCCTCTTCGTCGCGCTCTACTACCTCGTCCCGCAGCAGAACCATCTGCTCGCGGTGGGGGGGATCGGGATCGGCTACGGCGTGCTCCAGTGGCTGCTCTTCCAGGGCCACGCCGGCGTCGTCCTCCTCGTCCTCGTCGTGGTCCTCATCTTCGTCAAGATCTTCGCGACGTCCCTCACGATCGGGTCGGGGGGGAGCGCCGGGCTCTTCGGCCCCGCGATCGTCCTGGGGGCGCTCACCGGGTTCACCCTCGTGAGCTTCGTCGCGCTGGCGTTCCCCTCCTACGGGACCCAGAGCAACGTGGCCGCGTTCACGATCATCGGGATGATGGCGTTCTTCGGAAGCGTGTCGAAGGCGCCGATCGCCACGATCCTCATGGTCGTCGAGATGACCGGGTCCGAGGCGCTCCTCGTCCCGGCGATGGTCGCGATCTTCATCGGGTTCTATGTCGGCGGGCGCCACCACCTCTACGAGGAACAGGTCCAGAACCGCCTCGCGTCCCCGGCGCACACGACCGAGTACTTCGCCGAGTTCCTGAAGCACATGCCGGTGACCTACGCGCTCGTGCGCGACGTACCCACCGTCGCGCCGACCGCGAGCGTGCGCGCGGGCGAGTTCGCCCTCTCGCGCTCCCCGTTTCCCGTCCTGCCCATCGTGGACGGCGGCCGCGTCGTAGGCGAGCTGCGCCTCGCCGACATCCTCGAGGTCCCGGCGCCGATGCGGGCGCAGCAAATGGTCCGTTCGATCGCCCAGGAGAGCTACCCGCGGGTCGCGTCCGACGCGAACCTCCTCGAGGCCGTCGGGCTGATGGACCGCGAAGGGGTCGAGGCGGTCATCGTCACCGATGCGAAGGACCCGAAAGCGCTCGCCGGCATCGTGACGCGCGAGTCCGTCGCCCGGTTCCAGCGCGCTCCGGCCCTCTCCTCCTGACCTTCGCGGAGCGGAGATCACCGACGCTCGAAGCGATCGGCAGACCGCGCGACCGATCGCGCGGGTGGGCCCGGGCGCTGCGAGGTCACGGGAGGACGCGCCCCTCCACGAGCTGCGGGGTGCGGCGCAACGTCCTACGGGTCCCCCGACGCGGATGCGCGGCCGCGCGCGTCCACGCCGTTCGCTCGGGGCGAACGAAGGAGGTTGATGAACGCGGCGAGGAGCGTCAGGACGAGTCCGATCGTGAAGAGGAGGTGGAGCGCTCCCATGAACGCCCCCACGTCCGGGGGCCCCGAGCTCGTCGCGCCCGCGAAGATCGACCCGAGCGTCGCGCGCGGAACGCTCGAAGCGAGTACGGCGAAACCCAGGGCGAGGCTCCCCAGGTTGCCGGCGTTGAGGAAGGTGACCCCGGTACCGGCGGCGACGCCACGGCGCTCGGCGGGCACGCTCGACATGACCTCGGCGCGATTGGGCGCGGAGAACATCCCCTGGCCGACGCCCAGGAGGACCATCGCGAGGGCGAGGATAGGGTAGGGACCGTCTGCGGGGAAGCGGATGAGCAGGACGAACCCGACGGCGCTCGTGAGGAGCCCGGCGGTCCCGAGGTAGCGGGCCCCGGTGCGGTCGGAGAGGGTGCCGCTCAACGGTCCCACGATCGCGAAGGCCACGGAGAGCGGGATGAGGAGGATCCCCGCGCGCTCGGCGCTCAGGTAGAGGATCCCCTGGAAGTAGAAGATCATCACGAACGTGAAGGCGCCGCGCGCGAGCGATGAGAAGTGCGCGGCGAAGTTGCCGACGACGAAGGTCCGGATCCGGAACAGGGAGAGGTCGAACATCGGATCGACGACACGGCGCTCGACGAGGACGAACAGGACGAGGACGACGGGGCCGGCGAGCGCGAAGATGACCTCGAACGCCGCGGCGAACCCGTCGAGCGCTCCTAAGGTCACGCCGACCAGCGTGAGCGTGATCCCGAGGCCGAAGGTGACGTTCCCCCCCCAGTCGAGCCGGGCGTCCTTCTCGGGCGGGTGGATCTCGCGCAGTCGGAGGTAGGCCCAGGCGGTCCCGACGATCCCGATCGGGATGTTGACCCAGAATATCGACCTCCATCCGAGCTCGGTCGTGAGGATCCCTCCCAGGACGAGGCCCAGGATCGACCCGGAGATCGCGGCGACCTGGTTGAGACCGAGCGCCCGACCTCGCTCGTTCGCCGGGAAGGCGTCCGTCAGGATCGCGGCGGAGTTGGACGCGAGGAAGCCCGCGCCGACGCCCTGGACGACGCGGGCGGCCAACAGGGTTCCGCCATCGACGGCGATGCTCGCGAGGCCCGAGCCGATCGTGAACACGGCGAATCCGAGCGTGTAGAGCCTCACGCGGCCGAACATGTCCGAGAGCCGCCCGAACGTGAGGAGGAGGACCGTCGTCACCAGGCTATAGGAGATGACGACCCAGAGGAGGACCGCCGCGTTGGTCCCCGGAAGTTCGCGCCCGATCGTCGGGAGCGAGACGAGGACGATCGACGAGTCGACGAGCGCCATGAACGTACCGATCGTCGTATTGCTGAGCGTCACCCACTTCGTCTGCACGTTCGCGGCTGGCATCCCCACGCAGGGACGCTCGTAGGTGGTTCGGTGCGCCGCATCCGTATATCTTCGGCGTTGATTCGACGCAACCTCCGCGTGCGGTCCGCGGCCTCCGTGTGGGGGTGGCGCAGGGGGAGGCTATCCTAATGAGCCGCGGCGTCTAAGTTCATCAGGTCCTGTATGCCGAAGTCCTGCCCCGAGTGCGGCGCCGCGGTCGAATTCACCTCCCAGACGACGGAGGTCCTGCAGGGCGCCTGCACCGCCTGCCACCACGCCTTCGTCCTGCTGCCCGTCCAATCGACCATCGAGAACCTGGGCACCCCCACGCCGTCGGAGGCGGACGCCGAGGAGGACGACGCCGAATCGCTCCTTCCCTGCCCGAGCTGCGGCGAGGGCCTTGAGCTCGAGAGCGAGGGTGCGGACCGTCTCAAGGCGACGTGCGAAGGGTGCGGGACGGTGGTCGCCTTCCGGCGTGAGGGCGCCGACGAGGAGGACGACGAGGGCGAGGCGCCCGAGCGTCCGATGCGCGCTCCCTTCCGCCGGGACGACCGCGAGGGCGAGGAAGCACCGCGGGCGCGGCCGTGCCGCCAGTGCGGGGCGCCCCTCAAGTTCGAGACGAACGCCGACCAGACGGTGACCGGCCGCTGCGAGGCGTGCGGGAACGAGTTCACGCTCCCGCCCCGCCGCGACGACCGACGGGGCGGAACGGGGCGATCGTACGGTCGATCCGGCGGGACTTCCCGCTTCTCGGGCGGCGGAGGTGGACGCAGCCGCTTCGGAGGGTCGAGCTACCGCGGACGCAGCGGGCCGCCGCGCGGCGGCAGCGGCCGCCCTCGCAGGGACCGGGACGACGAGGGCGATCGACGCCGCCGGCGGCGGGAGTAGCGCCGGGTCAGCCGCCCCGGACTAACCGGGGGCGAGTCGGTCCCTCAGGAACTCGAGGGTGCGGCTCCAGGCCATCGCCTCGGCCTCGACGTCGTGCGCCGGATGCGATACCTCGAAGAACCCATCGGACACGCCGGGATAGCGATGGAAGACGGCCTCACGCCCGCCCTCGAGGATCTCGCCTTCGAGGCTGCGGATCGCGTCCTCAGTGAAGTTGGGATCCCCGTCCGGGAAGTGCCCCAGGTAAGCCGCGCGCGTCGCATCGAAGTGGACCTCCCGATCCGCCCCGTAGAAGACGACCACCGCGCGGACCTTGCTCGGCTTGAGCTCGGCGAGGAGCATCGCGGGTCCCCCACCCCCTCCGACGCCCAGAACGCCGATCGCGTCCCCCGCGATCCCGGGGTGCTGGGCAAGACGGTCCACCGCACGCATCCACCCTGCGAGGGCCCGGTCGGGGTCGCCTTCGAGGGTCCGATCCGCAGAACTAGGGGGCCTCGCGGGGGACCCCGGGGCGTCGACCGCGCCCGGGGCGAAGGCGATGTACCCTTCCCGGGCCAGGCGGTCGCACCACGCGCGCACTTCGGACGCCGGGACCGACGAGGGCGCGAGCACGAGCACGCCGGGTCCCTCACCGCTGGTGGGGACGGCGAGGTAGCCGCTTTCGTCCGTGACCGAACCCGCTTCACCGACCGCGATCGGATCGCGGATCGGTCGAGAAGGGCGGGCCATCACCGTGGGTCACGTCGTGCGATGGAATAGCCCTGTCGACCGACCGAGAATGGCTCCGGGGCGTGCGCGCACGCCGAGGTCGGGGATGCGCGAACGTCGTCGAAACGACGCGCAGGTACGGTCCGCCGGAACTAGGGCGAAGGTCCGCGGGATTCCGGTGTCCGCACTCCCACCATCCCGCCATCCTCCGCGGTGCCCGGAGCGACCGGGCCGCTCCAGGGCGCCGGTGGGGCCGGGCGGGAGGCGGGACGTCGCCGCCGACCGAGGAGCGATACGAGGGCGAGGAGGACGACCACGATCGCCACGACGACCCCCCATCCATCGTAGCCGGGCAGACCCAGGATCGGAGGGAGGAGGGAGGTGGTGCCGACGGCCGTCACCCTAAGGGTGGCGTGGACGGTCGTGGACGTGCCGACCCCATCCGTGACGGCGACGGAGACGTTGAACGTGCCCACCTGGTCCGGGGAGCAGACGAACTGGCTCAGATTGCCGGGGTCGGGGCAACCTCCCGGGAGGCCGGACCACCGATAGGTGTCGGTTCCGCTCCCTCCGGTGGCCGACGTCGTGAACGCCACGGCGCTCCCCGCGACGACCTGGGACGGCGAGATCGCGAACTGGACGACGAGCGGGACGGCCGCTCCGACCTGGATGAGGGTAACGCCCGTCGCCTGGCCCCCGAGCGCGTCGGTGACGAGAACGCTCGCGTTGAACGTCGCGCCCGTCGCATAGCGATGGGTCACGACCGAGCTCCCTTGCGCGCTCGCCCCGTCGCCGAGGGTCCAGGCGTAGTTGAACGGTCCCTGTCCGCCCGTCACGCTCGCCGAGAGGGTGAGGAGTGCGGGCGCGTGGGCGGTCGATCCCGCGACCGCGATCGCCACCGTGGGCGCGACGCCCACCTGGACGCTGGTCGTCGCCCGCGCGACCGTCCCCGCGGCGTCGTTGACCTGCACGATCACCGGGTACGTCCCGGGCGACGCGTAGACGTGGTCGACGCTCCGACCGACCCCGCCGAACCCGTCGCCGTACGACCAGGCGTAGGCGTAGGATGGGACACCCCCGATCGCGCTCGCCGAAAGGGAGACGTTGAGGGGCGCCTCGCCCGAGGAAGGAAGAGCGACGATCGTCGCGGCGAGGGGAGCGGGAAGAACGACCACCGTCGTGTTCACGGCGAAGCTTCCTCCCGCGCTGTCGTTGAGCCAGAAGTCGACCACGAACGATCCGGCCGTCGTGAAAGTGTGCGCGACCGGATCTCCCGTCGCCCCGCTCCCGTCCCCGAACGTCCACGTGAACGCATAGGGGAGGGTCCCCCCCGCAGCGCGCGCCGTGCAATTCACGGTGAGGGGGAGCTGGCCCATCGACGGGGTCACCCCGATCTGCGCCTGCAGCTGGCCGGGCGGGAAGGCGTAGACGGACCCGGGACCGTGGACCTCAAGGATCCAACCTCCCGCGCCGTTCGGTACGACGGAAAGGTTCGCGGTCGTGGTCCAGTCCACCACCGTTCCCGACGGGGCGACCGCGCTGAGCGAGTGGTTCCCGCCGTTCAAGGTCAGCGTCGCGCCATCGGGTACGGGGACGCCTCCGATGGTCGCATGGCCCCCGGGGGGCTCGGAGACGAACGTTACGGGGACCGGCGATGCGGGGAAGGCGGCGAGGTCGAGCGTCACGTTGGTGCCGACCGAGGCGATCGCGACCTCCGCGGCGCAGGAGAGGGAGGTGCGCGGGATGGGTGTGACGGTCGCGCCGTTCGTCGCGCGGAACCCGAGGCACGTGAAATTGGCCGGAACGACTCCTTGGACGAAGTGGGTCGAGTTCGTCGCCCACGGCAGGACCGTCCCATTCGGCGAGGTGGCCCCGAGGTCGAGACGGATCGACCCGACCCCGCCGGGCGAGGTGAAGAGGCGCAGCGTCCCGCCGGGCGAGGGCAGGAACGTCGCGGTGATCGTCACCGAAGCGTTCACCTCGACCGAGGTGAACGCACGGGTCGGCGAGCGCACCCAGGCCGAGGCGGGCGAGCTATAGGTCCAATGCGAGAACGTCGTGTTCGGCGGAGCGACGGCGAAGAGGTCCTGGAACGACGGGCCGAAGTAGAGCGGGTCCGCTACCACGGTACCGTTCGCGACGGGGGGGGCGTCGGCGAGCGAGATCGTCCCGTTCGCCGGGGCGTCCACGAGGGTAACGTTCGGAGCGAGGGCGAAGAATCCGTACAGGTAGGTCGTTCCGCCCTCGAGGGTCACGTTCGTCCTCGTGAGGTCCTGCCCGAGGACGAGGGCCGAGCCATAGACGTAGGCGCCCGCCACCGTCGACCCCGGGGAGGCCGACAGGGCGAACGCGTAGGTCCCGATCGGCAGGAGGACGGCCGAGTAGCCCGACGCGTACGCGCTCCCATTGAAGGTGACCGTCCCCGAACCCGAGGAGTAAACGTAGACCCACTCGGAGAGGGTCGTGGGAGTGAAGATCGCCACCACGTCGATGGGGGCGACGACCCCGCCCGAGATGTTGAGCCAGGTGAACGGAAGGTAGGGGGCGGCGACGGAGGCGTTCGCGCCCTCGACGATCCAGTGGCTGAAGTTGAATCCCGGTCGGGGATAGGCGAGCAGGGAGTAGACCCCCGGCGCGAGGAGCGTCGAGCCGTTGGTGGGCACCGTGATCACCCCGCCGGGAGCGGGGAAGAGGGTGCCCGGAGCGATCCCCTGCCAACCCGCGCCGCCGGTGTCGTTGAAGTCGACCGTGACGAGGGCGCCGTAGCCGAGGTTGGCCGTCACCGCCCCGTTGCGGGTGAGCGTGAGGTGCGTCCACGCCGAGGTCGGGTCCGCGAACGTTGCGCCCCCCGACGCGGCCCATCCGACCCCTCGGAAGGTCCCGTTCGTGACGTTCGCGAAGATCGAGTAGTCCCCGGGGAGGAGACCTGCAAACGTGTAGGTCTGCGTAACGCCGGATTCCGCCAACGTCCGGTCGAGGAACCGAACCGTCCCGGGGGAGTTCGCCGGCAGGAGGATCTGAAGGCTCACCGTCGGGCCGCCGCACGCCGGACGCGCGACGTTCGTGAGAGGATAGTAGCCGTTGCCGACACCGTCCTGCACGCTCTGGGTCGCGTACTGGTCGTACTTGCCAAAGTCGATGCTCCCGTTCGCGTAGTCCGTCGCGCCGAACTCGAACGCGTCCTGAGAGCACGAGTAGCTCCACCACGGATAGGTGCACCACGCGCTCCCGTCGCGCCCCGTGCATGTCCCGTTGCTCAGCGGGTCGATGAGCGAGATCCCGCCCAGGTCCTGCGAGAATCCGAACTGCGTCGACGTGGCGGTCGCCGTCCCGTTCGAGAAGACCGGCGCAGGGATCTCCCACGGCGTGAACGTGTCGTTCGCCCAGCTCCCGCCGTCGTAGCTCGGGCACGGGACCGCCGGATCGGTCGGTCTCGAGGGGGGGACGCCGCTCGAGCATCCCCCGTAGCTGTTGTTGTTGGGGTACGGGGCGACCGTGTGGCCGTTCTCGAAGGCGAACGAGACCGACAGTTGGCCCCCGGGCGTCCAGTGGAGGGCGTTCGGCACATCGTTCGCGACGTAGGACGGGTCGAGCGGGTAGTGGAGGGTGTGGTTGTAGAGGTTCACGCGCGTCGCCTGGCCGTTCGTGAGGTCGGCGATCGTGAGGTTCTCGCCGTAGGGGGAACCGGTCCACCCGACCATGCGCACCTGGACCCGGTCGCCCTGCTGCATGTTGAGGTAGCTCCCGTTGAGCGGGTCGGGTCCGAGCTCCTGGTAGAAGCAGGCGTTCTCGTAACCCGAGGAGGCCTCGATCTGCCAGGCGACGGCGGCGCCGACCCAGTTGCCGTTGGGCGAAAGGGTCGAGCCCGGCCAGACGCTGTCGGGGTAGAACTGGAGCTCGAGGAAGCACTCGTCCATCCACGCGTAGGGGTCGGTGAGGACCATCCCGAACCAGATCGCGGTATAGAGGTCCGACTGGTTCTCGGTCGGACTACGATCGGTGGGAAGGGTCACGTTCCACGTTACGTTCCCTCCGCTGCCCGGGAGCGACGAATACGGATTGATGCCGGGCTCGTCGTGGCCGTAGCACCCGGCGAGGTACGTCGATTGATTGCCTTCCGAGGGCCACACGCCGTAGCAGAACTGGTTCAGGCCGGATCCGTTGCCGCCGCGCGAGCCCCCCGCACCGCTCGAGCCGGGGGCGCCCGGACGAGGAAGTGGGGCCCCGGGCGGGACGGACCGGCCGCCCCACGACTGGGGGGTCGCCCCGGCGAGATGGGCGCTCGGGGAGAGCTGCGGGCTCGGTCCCGAGAAGGGGATCGGTGGCGCGTGCGCCCCCGGAAGGGTCCTTAAGGGTCCGACGGGTGACGCGTTCCCGGCGGGCGAGCCCGTGAGCGCGCCACTCGATACGTTACCGGTGAAGAGTCCCGTCCCGCTGACGACCATCAGGACGACCACGACCGCGGAAAAGAGCCCGACGGGCCACACCGACGCGCCGTGTCGCCCGGCGGCCGAAGCGCGAACGAGGGGCATCGGGGTTCGTGGGCGTCGCTCCCATATCTAGCTTGCTTTGCGCCGGACGGCCGGGTTCATCGCGGAGTTCGAGGGCGGGGCGGAAACGTGATCGACCGCGTCCATCGGAGTCCCACCACTTCGCCGGCCGCCGGCGCGTCGACGCCGGCGTCGACCCGGACGACCCATCGCTCCCCGGTCGAGGTACGGACGTGCACCTGGGTCGAGCGGCCGGCAGGGCCGACGGCGACGACGCGGGCATCGCTCCCGCCGGCGACGACCGCGACGTCGTCCGGGTGGACCGCTTCGACCGCGTCGGCCGTCGTGCGGACGTTGTAGCCGAGGAACCGGGCCACCTCAGGGTCTTCGGGGGCGTCATGGACCGCGCGCGGCGCGCCGATCTGAACGATACGGCCGTCCATCAGCACGGCGACGCGGTCGCCGAGGAAGAGCGCTTCCTCGCGGTCGTGGGTCACGTGGATCGCCGTCATCCCGAGCTCGCGCAGGACGTCCCGGAACTCGCTGCGGAGCTCGGCCTTGATCTCCATGTCAACCGCCGCGAACGGTTCGTCGAGCAGGACGAGACGCGGCCGAGCGGCGAGGGTTCGGGCGAGCGCGACCCGCTGACGTTCTCCACCGGAGAGTCGGTCGGCCGGCCGCTCCTCGAGCCCGGTCAGGTGCAGGCGCTCGACGAGGTCGGCCACACGGCGATCGACCTCCCCGGGGTCCTGGTGCGCGACCTGCGGGCCGTAGGCGATGTTTTCGCGCACGGTGCGACGCGGAAAGAGCGCGGGGTCTTGGAAGAGCATGCCGACGCCGCGCCGGTGCGGTGGGAGCGCGTCGATCCTCGCCCCGTCGATCTCCACCCACCCGCCGGTCGTCGGCTCCAGTCCCGCGAGGCAGCGCAGGAGCGTCGTCTTGCCGCTCCCGTTCGGTCCCATCAGGACGAGGAACTCGCCCTTCGCGAGGTCGAACGAGATCCCCCGAAGGACCGGCCACGCTCCCCAGGACGCCGTCAGGTCGTGCACCCTCAGTCGCTCAGAGCTCGACACGTCGACCTCCGAGCGCGACCGCGAGAAGGGTGCCGAGGCTCACGAGGACGAGCAGCGCGGCGAGGGCGTTCGCGGGGGCGGCCTGACGTAGCGCGTCGAGCCGGTAGAGTTCGACGGGGAGCGTCGTGAACCGGGGCGTCGCGAGGAAGTAGGTCGCGGTGAACTCTCCCAGGCTGAGCGCGAACGCGAACAGCGATGCGGTCACGAGGCCCGCGCGAAGGCTCGGGAGCTCCACGTCGAGGTACGCCGCGAACGGACCGGACCCGAGGGTCTGGGCCGCCTCGCGCGGGCCGTGCGGAAGTTGGCGGAGGGGCACGAAGAGGCTCTGGAGGGCGAACGGCAGCGCGAGCGCGGTCTGGCTCAGGAGGATGAGCATCCAGACCGTCGACTCCCCGCCGAACGCGGGGCGGTAGAGGCTCGCGAGCGAGAACGACAGGACGACGGGGGAGACGACGACGGGGGCGAACGCGAGCGCGCCGATGAACGAGGAGGAGCGAGGACGCATGCGCAGCCCGAACCCGCTCACGATGCCGAGGAGGAGGGCGCCGATCGAGGCGATCGTCGCGAAGAGGAGGGTGTTGACGAGCGCGCCGGTGCTGGCGAGCCCGACGATCGTCGTGACGTGCGCTCCGAAGAGCGCGGTCCAACCGGATCCTGAGACCCCTCCGAGGGGCGGGACGACGCTCCGCGCGAGGATCGCCGCGAGCAGGGCGACGACCCCGGCGAGCAGCGCGAGCGCCACCGCGACCAGTCCCCACGTGGACGGCGAGTGCCACGGGAGCGGCCGCGTTCGGGGCGACACCCCAGCCCGCCCCGCCCGCAGTCGCTGGAGGAGGAGTCCGTAGGCGATCGTGGGTGCGAGCATCCCCACGAAGAGCCCGAAGGCGAGCAGCGCCCCCTCGTCCGGCAGCCCATAGACCTGGTCGAGCGCCCAGACGCGGGCCTCGACCGTGTAGCAGCGCGCTCCGCACAGAAGCAGCGGGGCCGCGAAGGCGAGGGCCGAGAAGACGAAGGTGAGGACCGCACCGGCCGCCGCTCCGATCCACGACGGCGGTCCCCAGACATCCCAGAACCTCCGGCCCGGTCCGGCCCCCAGCGTCGCCGCCTGATCCTCGAGCGTCGTGGATGCTCCTTCCACCCCCACGGCCGTGAGGAGCGCGACGAGCGGTGCGTTGAAGAGGACGTTGACGAGGACGATGCCCGCGAGCCCGTGCCCGAGCGCGACGAGCGGGGGGAAAAGACGGGTCAACCAACCTCCGGTACCGAAGAGGTTCTCGACCCCCACGACCACGACGACGCTGGGCAGGAGGAACGGTACGAGGAGGAGGGAGCGCACGACGCCGCGACCCGGCCAGTCGTAGCGCCCGAGCAGGATCCCCGCCGGGTAGCCCACCGCGACGGCGAGGGCGGCACTCGCCCCCCCTTGGACGACCGAGTTCTCGATGGCGAAGGCGTTCACCGGGTCCGTGAGGGTCGTCCCAAGCCCCCCCGCGCCCGCCGTTCCGAGCGCGGAGGCGAAGAGCAGGACGGGCGGGAGGAGACCGACGGCGAGCACGAACGCGACGACCGGCAGGAGGGCGAGGACCCCGGCCCGACGGATCGCGCCTAGCCGTACTGGTTCTCGATCGCCTGCCATTCGTTGAGCCAGTTCGAGAGCCCCGCCGCGATCGCCATCGGGCTCGTGCCGTCGTTGAGGGCGGTGATGTTGGCCGGGTCGAGCGCGGCCTGGTAGACCGAGGGCAGGGCGACCGTCGCGTTCGCCGGATACTCCCACTCGTTGGTGGGGATCTGGGACTGGACCGAACCGTGGAGGAACCAGTCGACGAACTCCTGGTCGAGCCCGAGGTGGGCGCTCCCATGGACGATCCCGATGCCGTAGATCGTCTTCCAACCGTAGGCGCGTCCGTGGTCGGTCGAGAGCGTCACGTGGATGGGTTGACCGGGCGTCGTATCCGCGGCGTAGGCGGGGTCCGTCGAGTAGCTGACGACGGCTTGGGGCTGGGCGCCGGCCGGAGCGAACTCACCGAAGGCGGTCGACCAGTCCGGCGCAAAGCTCAGGTCGCGATCCGTCGCCTGCCAGAACGTCCGCCAATCGGTATGCTCGACCTGCGTTGCGAACTCGATCTGCCAAAGCAGCATCTCTTCGCCGGTGATGTCCGTGGTCGGGTCCTCAACGATGAGGCTCTTCGCCCACGTCGTGTTCGCGGCGAACGTGGAGAAGTTCGATGTCGCGATCGACCCGGACGTAGCGTTCGCGAACGCCGAGTTGTAATCGAGGGCGAGGTAGCCGAACTCGTACGGGGTCACGTCGTGCGTGGGACTGAGCTCGTGGACCAGCGCGACCGGGACGTCCGAGAGTTGAGGTGAGAGATAGGGGACGAGGGCACCCGCGTCGGCCGCCTGCGTCGCCGTCACTTCGTCGAGCCCCACGACGAGATCGGCGCCCGGCGCGTTGCGCTGCGCGATGAGCGTGCTCGAGAGCGTCCCGGCCGGGCACTCGACGTTCAGGTGGACGTGGTGGGCTAAGGCGAAGCCGCCGAAGACCTGGTCGAACGCGGGCGTCCCCCCGCAGGTGCCCCCGAAGAGGCTCGCGTAGGTGTAGACGACGAGCGTCGGCTCGCCGGACGGAGCGCGATTCTCGAGGTAGGCGTAGGCGCCGTAGCCCGCGACGACCACGACGACCGCGACCGCGAGGGCCAAAATCCCGCGGGCGGATCGACCCGGGCGATGGGGCGCGATCGGCGGGGGGCTATCCGACGGGGCGGCTCGATGGTTCATCTCCTCTGCGTTCCCGCCGGAGGAGCTGCTACGTTCTGCATCGCGTTCCCTTCGCGGGCATTATCCCGATCAGGTGGGTGGGGTCGACGAGTGGCGCTCGTCCTCTCAGCCAGAACACAGCTCCCCCAGCGGGGACGCCCTACGCACCCGCGGGTATGAGCTTTCCCGCCCACGGGGCGATCGAACGGCAGAAGCGGTGCGGGCGCGCTCCGGCTCAGGCTCAAATATGCCCTCTACGTCCACGCGGTCGATGCCCGAGTCGACCATCGCTCTCCGTCAGGGGACCGAGCTGCTGAAGCGGGGCTTTGCGAGGATGCAGCAGGGCGGCGTCATCATGGACGTCACGACGGCCGAGCAGGCCCACATCGCCGAAGAGGCCGGTGCCGTGGCGGTGATGGCCCTCGAACGAGTCCCGGCGGACATCCGCGCGGCCGGCGGGGTCGCCCGCATGGCCGACCCGACGAAGGTGCGCGAGATTCGGGAGCGCGTCTCGATCCCGGTCATGGCGAAGTGCCGCATCGGGCACATCGCCGAGGCGCGCATCCTCGAGTCGCTCGGGGTCGACATGATCGACGAGTCCGAGGTGCTCACCCCCGCCGACCCGTTCCGCCACATCGATAAGAAATCCTTCCAGGTACCGTTCGTCTGCGGCGCCCGCAACCTCGGCGAGGCGCTCCGCCGCATCGACGAGGGGGCCGCGATGATCCGCACGAAGGGGGAGGCCGGCACGGGCAATGTCGTCGAGGCGATCCGCCACATCCGCCAGGTGAACGACGAGGTCGCCGAGCTGAAGCATCTCCCGAAGAAGGACCTGACGGCCTGGGCGAAGCGCGAGCGCGTGCCCGACGCACGGGTCGCGGAGGTCCGGACCCTCGGCCGCCTACCGGTGGTGAACTTCGCCGCCGGAGGGATCGCGACACCGGCCGACGCCGCGTTCTGCCGGCTCCTCGGGGTCGACGGGGTCTTCGTCGGAAGCGGGGTCTTCAAGGCGGAGCAGCCGCTCAAGGTCGCCCGCGCGATCGTCGAGGCGTCGCTGCACTTCGACGACGCGGCGCTCGTGGCGCGTGTCTCCACCGGGCTCGGGACGGCGATGAAGGGCGTCGACATCGCGACCATCCCGGCGGCCGATCTCCTGCAGACCCGCGAGGCGCACCCCGCCCGCGCGGCGTGACGCCCGAAGCGGCGACGCGGGCACGGACGAGGAGTCGATAGCGCGACCGTGCGCATTCTCCAGGTCTCGCCGTTCTTCTACCCGCACGCGGGCGGGGTCGAGTCGCACGTCCGCGGCCTCGCGCGCGAGCTCGCGCGCGAAGGTCACGACGTCACGGTCCTCACGTCGCGCCACGAGCGCCACCTTCCCGCCGTCGAGGAGCTCGAAGGCTACCGGATCGTGCGCGCCCGCACGCTCGGCGTCCTGTGGAACACGCCGATCGATCCCTCGATCGCCCGCGCGGTCCGTGACCAGAAGGCCGACGTCGTCCACCTCCACTACCCCCCGCCGCTCACGTCGTACTTCGCCGCGCGCGCGCTCCTCGGTACCACCACGCCGACCGTCCTCACCTACCACTGCGACCTCTACCTCCCCGGCGTCGGGGGGCGGATGATCACGGCCCTCTACGAACGGCTCTTCCTTCCGCTCACGCTCGGCCGCGTCGATCGGATCATCGCCCACACCCGCAGCTACGCGATCACGTCCGTCCCCCTGCGCGCAAGGAGGGTCGACGTGATCCCCTCCTCGGTGGACGTCGAACGCTTCCGGCCCGATGTCGACGGCTCGGACGTCCGCCGACGCCTCGGCCTGGACGGGCGACGCGTGCTCGCGTTCACGGGACGGCTCGTCCCCCATAAGGGCGTGGACGCGATCGTGCGGGTCCTCCCCTCGCTCCCCGACGACGTCGTCCTGCTCGTCGTCGGCCGCGGACCCCGCCTCGACGCGCTCACCTCTCTCGCCCGGCGTCTCAACGTCGAGGACCGCGTGCGCTTCTGCCCCGCCGTCCCGGACGAGGAGCTCCCGGCGTACCTGCGCGTCGCCGACCTCTTCGTCTTCCCTTCCCAGAACCGTCTCGAAGGATTCGGGCTCGCGGTCGCCGAGGCGATGGCCGCGGGCCTTCCCGTCGTCACCGCGGACATGCCCGGAGTGCGCGAAGTGATCGAACCCGGGGTGGAGGGCCTCCTCGTCGAACCCCTCCTGGGGGGCGACCTTGCGGCACGTCTGATCGAACTGCTCGACGACCCCGAACGTCGCGGCCGTATGGGCGCCGCGGCGCGGCGACGCGCCGAGGAGCGCTACGCACTTCCCGTGACGACGCGCGCGCTCATCGATGTCTATCGAGGCCTGACCGAAGCTGGTTGATCTGGACCTTGAGGCGTTCGGCCTCGCGCCCGGCCGCCTCCTTCCAGTCCGGCCCGGAGGACGCGAACAGGATCGAGCGCGACGCGTTGATGAGGAGCGCGCGACCATGCGCGTCCACCCCCTCGCGCACCGTCGTCGAGAGCTGGCCGCCCTGGGCGCCCACGCCCGGGACGAGGATCGGCACGCCGTTGCCGAGGGTCGAGCGCGCGACGCGGATCGCGTCGACGTACGTCGCCCCGACGACGGCGCCCACGTTCCCGCCCGCGCGGGCCATCCTCTCGACCTCGGCCACGACGGCGGTCCACAGGGGACCGCGCGGGGTGGGGATCTCCTGGAAGTCCGGGGCCCCGGGGTTCGAGGAGTGGGCGACCACGAAGACCCCGTGGGTCGGGTCCTCGAGGAAGGGTGCGAGGGTCTCCCAACCGAGCCAAGGGGTCACCGTCACGGCGTCGAAGTGAAACCGCTCGAACGCGCCGTCCCGGATGAGGCGCATCGAGTTGGCGATGTCGTTCGCCTTGAGGTCGAGGATCCGAAGCCGCGTCGGGCCGATCCGGGTCGCGAGCTTCTCGAGCGCGAGGATGCCGGGGGCGCCAAAGGCGAGGTAGGAGCCGAGCTGCATCTTGTACGCCGCGGCGTGCGGGAAGGTCGAGGAGATGACCCCCTCGAGGAAGCGCGTCAGGCCCCGGCCCAAGGGCGCGCGACGCAGCGGACGCGGGAGGAGGGCGGGGTCGGGGTCGAGCCCGACACAGACCAACGACCGCCGCGCGGCCAGGATCCGGTCGACCCGGGCGATGAACTTCGTCGCCACGCGCACGGTCCTCAGCCCCCCCGAGCCAAATAGTTGTCCCTCGCCCTCGAGAGGGCGGCGGCATCGTTCGGCCGGCGGAACGGAGTTTTATGGCGGGGTCCGCTCCGGGCGCTCGGACGGGTCGGACGATGGCGATCGGTGAGGGGGCCGACGACGCCCCGGTCCTCCGCGAGGTCCGGTTGCGCGACCTGCGCCCCGGACTCGAGAACGCCGTCATCACCGCGCGCGTCGTCCGCGCCGACCGACGGGAGGTCAGCCGACGTGCCGACGGGGGTCATCGCCCGGTCCTCACGGGCTTCCTCACCGACGGGAGCGCGACGGTCCGCTTCACCTGGTGGGACCCTCCGGGCGAGGAGCTCGATCCGGGGGTGATCCTGCGGGCCGCTCGCTTCACCGTGCGCGAGTTCCGGGGCGCCGCCGAGCTCTCGTTCAATCAACGCACCCGCATCCAGCCGGCCTCCGAGTCCGAGATCCCGAGCGTTCCCCTCGACGAGATCCCCCGGACGCTCGTCGGCGCGGTCACCGACGGCGATTTGGGCCTTCGGCTCGAGGTCCGGGTCGTCGCGACGCGCACGAAGGAGGTGATCGTCCGTGGGGACCGACGTACCGTGGTCGAGGGGAGGATGGGCGACCCTTCCGGCTCGATCGCGTTCACCGCGTGGACGGACCCCCACTTCGCGCCGGGAGATGCCGTCCGGATCCTGGGCGCCCAGGTCCGAAGCTTCCGCGGCCGCGTCCAACTCGTCCTGGACGAACGTGCGACGATCACCCCGCTCGGAACGTCGGACCTCCCGAGCGCCGCCGAGCTCGACCACCCCCTCCCCCAACGCATCGTCGCGCTCGACGCCGCCGGTGGCGGCGAGCACGTCCGTGCCGAGGGGGTCGTGGTCGGCCTCATGCCTCCGAGCGGCCTCATCTACCGCTGCCCGACGTGCCGCCGCGCGACCTCGAACGGGCACTGCCGGGTCCACGGGGCCGTCGGGGGAGGGGCCGACCTGAGGGCCCGTCTCGTCCTCGACGACGGGACGGGGGCCATGACCGTCCAGGCGGACCGGGCGCAGACGGAGCGTCTGCTCGGCCTCACGCTGGACGCGTGCCTCGCCGAGCTGCGCCGCGATCCGAACCCGAGCCACATCGAGGAGCTCCTTCACGCCGCGACGTTCGGCCGACGGCTTGCGGTCACCGGACGCGCGAGCAAGGACGACTTCGGCCTCACGTTCGTCCCCGAGGAGATCGTGGTCGTTCGACCGGACCCGGACCGAGCGCTCGCCGAGCTGCGCCGCCGTCTCTTCGGGGGGGCGGCGTGACGGGGCGCGAGACCGCGTTCCGGGTTCTCGCCTCCGAGCTCAACCACCCCGTCCGGGAGGAGAAGGGGACGGGGGAACGCGCGGCCCATTTCGTCGTCTCGGCGCTCGGCACCCGGATGAACCGGGCGCTCGTCGTGGGTCGACTCGCTCCCGCGGAGGCCGCGAGCCACGACCCGGAGGTCGCGTTCCTGCGCGCCCGGCTCGACGACCCGACGGGAACGGTCACGGTCACGTCGGGGAGCTTCCAGCCCCGCGCCCTCGAGCAGATGCGACGAATCACGGAGCCCACCTGGTGCCTCGTGGTCGGCAAGGTCCACCTCTTCGAGGCCCGGGACGGCACACGGCTCGTCTCGGTCCGTGCGGAATCGCTCCGTCCTCTCGAGGAACCTGAAGCCCGGGCGTTCCTGGGCGAGGCCGCGCTCGTGACGTGGGACCGCCTGAACCCCCCCCAGAAAGACGCTCCGGTCGTCGAGGCCCCGAGCGCGGCTGCAGGAGGAACCGTGTCGGGGGCACTCTACCGCGAGATCCTCGACGGACTCGACCAGTGCCGCCGGGCGATCGAAGGCCCGTCCCTCAACGGCAGCACCGGCGTTCCTCCGGTGGGCCCGCGGAAGACCGAGGCTCCGCACGGCCCCGCGGTCACGATCACACGACTCCCTCCGCCCCCGGTCGAACGTGTCCCGAGCGCGGCCGAACGCGCCCACGAGTCCGCCCTGCTCGACCTCCTCGACGAGATCACCGAGGGCGCGCTGGATGGCTACGCCGATCTGCGCGACCTCGTCGCCCGCGCGGCCACGCTCGGCATCTCCTCCCAGCGGGCCGAGGAGCTCGTGAACCGGCTGGAGGAGGCCGGGGCGGTCGAGGAACCCATCGTCGGGAAGCTGCGCCGTGCCTGACCCGCGACCGAGGCATCGGGGGTATGTTCAAGTAGGGGATGCGATGAATACGTATAATTGCGCATGCACCCCCATCGTTCCGAGATGGCCGCAGGGTTTACTTTCGACCTTCCCGTGCCCCTGGTCCGCCTACGACGCCCCCTCCCCCGGGGGCGCCGACGCGCAGCGTTCATCGCCCTCGGGCTCGTCGCGCTCCTCAGTCTGACCGCCGGGGTCGGTGGGTCCGCGGACACACGGTCACTCCGCGGTGCGATCGCGTCGAAGTCCGCCGGACCGAGTCCCGTGAGTCTCCTCCCTTCGGTCGAGCTGGCCCCGACCTGCCGGGGGGCCAACGTGATCGCGCGCGATCCGCTCCCGACCGGGACGGGTAGCCCGCCCAACGCCATCCCCATCCCTCTCCTTCGATGGCCCGCAGGGGGCCCCGCGGACGACGGCACCCTCACGGCGAACGCCCTCTACGACGCCGTGGGCGTCGGGACGGCATCGCGAGGAGATCTCGCACCGTTCACCGCGGGGTGCCGAAGCGCGAACGACCCGTCCGTCGTCCCGCTCCCGAACGCGATCGATTCCCCGTCGGCCGCGGCGTACGACCCCGCCGACACCGCGACGACCCTCCACTTCCACCCCGACCCCTGGGAGATCGGCAACGAGCCCGCCGCGTGGACGCATTTCGGGATCCCGTGGTCGACGTGGAACACAACGCAGCGCCCGAACGCCACTCCGGGAACCTACGCCGTGACCGCTTGGAGCGACGCGGCAGCGATGAAGACGGTCGACCCCGCGGCGAGGACCATCGGTCTCTCGGGCGCCGGCCACGGTGCCGTCGGCGAAACGTCCGGGATCCGGGCGACCGTCACCCTCAACGGTCCGCTTCTCAGCGTCCCGGGGGTCCCCTCCATGCCGGGACTGCCGTCCGGCGTCGTCCCGCCGGCGCTCGGCGCGGTGGGCGAAGTCGGGCTCCCGATCGTGCTCGCCCTCTTCGGGATGGTCGCACCCACGGGGCTGACCCTTCCGTGCTGGGCCACGATCGTGCCGTTCCAAGGACCCGCTCCACCACGGGCACCGTTATGGACCCTCGCCCTCCGGTGGCTGCGCGGACGCCTCTGAGCGCGGCGCGTTCGCGAGAGTTTATATCTCCCTCGGGTTGGGGAGCCGGGGGAATGAGGACCACCTGTCTCTCCGATTCGGTGACGAGACACGCGACATGCTGACCCCCACCCCTCCGTAGTCGATGCCCGAGAAACCGTCCATCGTCCCGCTCCTGGTCATGATCGCCGTCGTCGTGATCGCCGGGGCCATCGGAGGGAGCTACGTCTACTTCCACAGCCTTCCCCAGCCCGGAGGAACCCCGTTCGTCGTCCGGCCGGGCGACAACGTGACGGTCAACTACATCGGCATCTTCGGGTCCGGGGCGGAGTCCGGCAAGGTCTTCGACACGTCGCTCTATCGCGTCGCCTCGGACAACGTCGCCTACCCGAAGTCCCTCGAATACCACGGACGAGGCGTGGCGGCGAACTACACTACGCTCGCGGTCCATGTCGGCGGGTCGACCCCGTCGTCGGGCTACACGCTCGGGAACTTCTCCTTCATCCAGGTCGTCCCGGGCTTTTGGCAGGGCCTCGTCGGGATCCCCCCGAACCAGACGCACACGATCATCGTCCCGCCGGACCTCGGCTACGGGCCGACGAACCCCGCGTGCGTCGCGACGTTCCCGCTCACGCAGAACATGCCGATCGTGCGCACCTTCTCCGGCGCCCAGTTCCAGAAGGCCTACCCGGGAGCCATCGCGGCGACCGGCTCGGAATTCAGCGACCCGCACTACGGGTGGACCGTCATGGTCCTTGCCGCCAACGCCTCGTTCGTGACCATCGAGAACCTGCCCACCTTGGGCGAGTCGGCGAGCCCTTCCGGCTGGCCGGTGACGGTCACCGCGATCGCGTCGACGGCGAACGGCTCGGGGACGATCACGCTCGTCAACCAGCTCACCGCGGCGGACGCGGGCCACCTCCTCGGCAAGGACTTCCTCGGCACCGGTCCGTGCTCCTCGTCGGCGAACGGCCAGTTCATCGTCTCGAGCGTCGACCCGGCGAAGGGGACCTACACGGAGAACTTCAACCCCGAGGTTCAGGGCCAGACGCTGATCTTCATCGTCACGGTGGTCGACGTCTTCGTCCCTCCCCCCCCGGTCGCCTAACCGGGGCGATGGGGGGTGGAGCGACCTACCCGCTCAAGGTGATGCGGCCGCGCTTCAGGAGCTGCTCGAGCTGTTCTTCCGCATTGCGGGCGTAAGCGTCCTCGCCCGCGACGCTCTGACGGACCGTGCGATTGTAGTCGACGATCGTCCGACGCGCTTCCTGGCGGCGGTCGCGGGAGGCCTGGATCGTCTGGTGCACCTCGCGCTCGAGTTCGAAAAGCTGGCGGCTCATCGTGTCGATCCGCCCCATCACGTCGGCGCGGGCCTTCCCCTTCTCGCGGATCTGGGCGACCAGGTGTCCCACTTCGATGAGCTGGGCGCGCATCGATTCCATCCGGCGGTCCCGCTCGACGCGGACGCGGTCCATCTCCTTTCCCACCGCGTCCAGGTCCGCGCGCCGCAGGCCGAGCGCCGTCTCGAGATCGTGGAGCTTCTTGTGGTGCTGCTCGACGGCTCCCGCCTCCTTGTCGGCCTCGGCGGCCTGCTTCGTGAGCAGACGGAGCCGGTCGATGAGGGCGTTCTCCTCCGAGAGCGGGAGGGCCGTCGTCTGCTGGCGCCGCTCGAGCTGGGCGATCTCCCGCCGTATCTGGTCGGGACGAGGGTGGTCGTCGCGAGGGAACCCCTGGCGACCAAGGCGCACCTGGGCGAGGGCCTCGTCGAGCGCGGCGCGGGCCCGGTCGCGCTCGCGGCGCAACTCCGAGAGCCGGTGGCCAAGGTCGCGGTGCTCCTCGTGGGTGCGGTCGAGCGCCTCCTGGCGCGGCGCCCGCTGGTCGTAGAGCGCCTTCTGCTCGTCCGAGACCTGGTGGATCTGGTCGAGGAGGAGCTGGCGGCGGCCGCGAAGCTCCCTCAGCTTCGTTTCGGCCGCACGAAGTCGATCGCGCGCTTCGGCCTCGGCGCGCTCGTCCTCCTCCGACAGATGGGGGCGAGGCATGGGACGGTGGAACCAGCACAGGCGGTCAAAAAGTTATGGATGGCGTCGGCGCGGACCCGCCGACGCGCCGCCCGCGAGGACCTGGAGGGCGAAGAGCGCCGCGGGGACCCCCGCGTCGATGTTGACGACCGCGATCGGGGCGCACGACTGGAGCATCGATCCGAGCGCGGCCTCGCCACGACCCCCCCGACCGTAGCCGACGGAGGTCGGGACCCCGACCACCGGGGCGCGGACAAGGCCGGCGACCACGGTCGGCAGCGCGCCCTCCCGGCCGGCGAACACCAGGTAGACGGAGGGGTGCGCCCGTTCAAGACGGGCGAGGGCGCGCGCCAGCCGATGGATCCCGGCCACGCCGACGTCGAACGCGCGGACGACGGTGGCGCCGCCGAACTCGAGGACCGCGGAGGCCTCCGACGCGATCGCGGCGTCGGCGGTGCCGGCGCTCACGAGGGCGACGACCCCCGAGACCGCCGGGCCCGCTCGCCCGTCGAGCCGTGCGACGCGGCCCCCGGCAAGGAGCGTGACCGGAAGGCCCGCTCGCGCCTCGCGCGCGAGGCGGCGTCGCATCTTCGGGCCGAGCCGGGAGATGAGGGCCGCATGGCCCTTCGTCGCCAGGGCCCGAAGGATCGCCACGAGGTGATCCGCGTCCTTCCCCTCCGCGAGCACGACCTCGGGGGCCCCGGTCCTCCCCGCTCGGCCGAGGTCGTACCGGGCGAAATCTCCGACGGCGAGCTCGGCCCCGGAAGGCGTCCGACGCCGCCGTTGCGCTCGCGCCATCCCGTGGCCACGACCCAAACATCATATAGCGCATTCCGATGAACGCGCACCCGGGCCGAGGATCGATGCCGGATTTCGCGCTCACCGAGGAACAGAGCAGCCTGAGGGACCTCGCGCGGCGCTTCGCGCGCACCGAGATGGCCCCGCACGCGGCCGAGTGCGACCGTGCCGGCCGCTTCCCGGAGGAGATCTACCGCAAGGCGTTCGACCTCGGATTGATGAACCTCAACGTCCCCGCCGATTACGGCGGGAGCGGGCTCCCCCTGCTCGACCAATGCCTCATCGTCGAGGAGCTGGCCTACGGCTGCGCCGGGATGACCACGTCGATCATCGCGAACTGCCTCGCGCTCGAACCGATCCTCCTGGGGGGCTCGCCCGACCAGAAGCAACGCCTCCTCACGCCGTTCTGCTCGAGCTACCACCTCGCCTCCTTCTGCCTCACCGAGCCGGGGGGAGGGAGCGACGCGGGCGGTCTCACGACCCGGGCCCGCAAGGAGGGCGACCACTACGTGATCGACGGCGAGAAGTGCTTCATCACGAACGGCCCCCACGCATCGCTCTACACCGTCTTCACGACGGTCGACCCCGAGCTCCGCCACAAGGGGATCACGGCGTTCGTCGTCCCCCGCGCCTCCGAAGGCCTCACCCCGGGCCGCGAGGAGGAAAAGATGGGGCACCGCGCGTCGTCGACCAGCACGATCCGCTTCGAGAAGGTGAAGGTCCCCGTGGAGGATCGCCTCGGAGCGGAGGGGGACGGATTCTCGATCGCGATGCGCACGCTCGACCAGACGCGGACGCCGATCGGTGCCCTCGCGACGGGGATCGCCCAGGCGGCGATCGACCACGCGTCCGCCTACGCGCTCAAGCGCCAGTCGTTCGGCAAGGCGATCGCCCAGCATCAGGCGATCCAGATGAAGCTCGCGAACATGGCGCAGGACGTGGCCGCCGCCCGCCTCCTGACCTGGCGGGCCGCGTGGACGATCGACCACGGCGCGACGGGAACGCTCGAATCGTCCATCGCCAAGTGCTTCGCGTCGGACGCGGCGATGCGGGTGGCCGACGAGGCGATCCAGGTCTTCGGCGGCTATGGGTACATGAAGGAGTACCCGGTCGAGAAGCTTCTCCGCGATGCCAAGCTCGCGCAGATCTACGAAGGGTCGAACGAGATCCAGCGGATCGTCATCGCCCGCGAGCTCCTAAAGCAGTACGCGTAGCCGGGGGCCCGCGATGGAGATCGTCGTCACCATCAAACCGGTGCCCGAGGGCGAGAGCCGACTGCGGCCGAACTCCGCCGGGACCGCCCTGGACCCGGAAGGGATCAAGTGGGTCCTGGCGGGGTACGATGAATCGGCCGTCGAGCAGGCGATCCTCCTCAAGGAGAGCGTGCCCGGCTCACGCGTGCACGCCGTCGCGTTCGGGCCCGCACCGCGAACGGAGGAGGTCCTGCGCTACGCCCTCAGTCTCGGCAGCGACACGGCGACCTGGGTCGAACGCCCCCGCGACCTCGCGGCCGACGCGATCCTCGCCGCGCGCGCGATCGCCCCGGTCGTGCGTCGCCTCGCCCCCCAGCTCGTCCTGACGGGCAAGCACGCCGGGGACGATGAGGCGGGGCTCTTCGGAGCGGCCCTGGCCGAGCTCCTCGACCTCCCCGACGCCGGGTGCGTCGTGAACCTTCGGGTGGATGCGAGCGGGGGCGGGTTCACCTTCGAGCGCGCGATCGAAGGGGGTCTCGAGAAGGCGACGGCCCCGGCTCCGCTCGTCGTCGGCCTCCAGCAGGCCTGGAGCGACCCCCGGACCCCCAAGCTTCCGAACATCCTCAAGTCGCGCAAGGCGCCGATCGAGCGGGTCCCATGGACCGACACGTCGACCGCCCTCGCGGACGCCTCCACCCCCGCGCTTCGGCCGGTCGGCTTCGCGCTGCCCGCCGCGCGGACCGGCGCACGGATGATCGACTACGCGACGCCGAAGGAGGCCGCCGATAAGCTCGTCCGCCTTCTTCGGGAGGAGGCCAAGGTGTTCCCGTGACGCCGTCGGTCGTCGTCGTGGGGGAAGTGCGCGACGGTCGGCTCGTTGAGGCGAGTCGCGAGGCGGCCGCCGTCGCGCGCACGCTCGCGAAGGACGCGGGCCGGGTCGATGCCCTCCTGGTGGGTCCCGGGTCGGACGCGGCCGCGAATGAGTTCGCGCGCTCCGGGGTGGATTCCGTGCGCGTGGTCGCGTCGCTTCCCCCCCGTGCGGCGGCGCTGGCCCGATGCGCCCGAGCTCTCGCGAACGAGACCGGGGCGTCGCTCGTCGTGATCGCGGGGACCGTGAACGGTCGCGACGTCGCCGGCCGGCTCGCGATCGCCTGGGACGCCGCCGCCGCGACCGGGGTCGTCGGGGCCACGTGGAGCCCCGACGGAAAGCTTCGCCTTCAGCGCCCGGTCTTCGGAGGCCGCGCGACCGAGAGCCTCGAGGTGATTAGCCCCCGCGCCGTCATCGCGGTGCGGCCCCACGCCTTCGCCACGTCGCCGCCCACGCCCCGATCGGCTCCCGTGACCCCGTTGCCGGCGCCCGAGGTTCCCGCCGCCGCCCTCGGGGTCGGCGTGACCGGCGTCACGTCCAGCGCCGGCAGCGCCGGACCCGACCTCTCCGAGGCCACGATCGTCGTCGCCGGGGGGCGCGGCGTCCGCGCCCCGGAGCACTTCAAGATCATCGAGGATCTCGCCGGGTCGCTCGGCGCGGCGGTGGGCGCCTCCCGGGCCGTGACCGACGCCGGATGGCGCCCGTCGTCCTTCCAGGTCGGACAGACCGGCAAGAGCGTGACCCCCCAGCTCTACATCGCCGTGGGGATCTCGGGCGCGATCCAGCACCTTGTCGGGATGGTGGGCTCGCGGGTGATCGTCGCGATCAACTCCGACCCCCACGCGCCGATCTTCAAGGTGGCCGACTACGGTATCGCGGGCGACCTTTTCGAGATCGTTCCGGCCCTGACCGACGAGATCCGCAGGGTCCGTGGCCCCTAGGCCGAGGTCCGCGGCCTACAGGTTCTTCCCCGCCGAGAGTCCGTCCTCGAGAAGGTCGCCCCAGCCGAGCCCCGCGGCCACGCGGGCCGCGCGCGCCACCTTCCAGAGCGGACGATCGGCCCCATCGGGCGGGGAGGTGAGACCGCGGAAGAGCTCGGCGGCGAAGCGGGGGTAGGCCGTATAGAATCGGGGATTCCACTTCACGCGGTCCAACCCTTCGAAGTCGCGGAAGTCGTGGAGGAGGCCGGTGGATTCGAGGCGGCGTTCGTACCCTCCGAGCGTGCGTGCGCCTTCGTCGCCGCGCCCGAGCGCCTCATCCGCGGTCTCGGCCGCCTCGAGCCCGCTGCGGATCGCGTAGTTCATCCCTTGAATGACGATCCCGTTCGAGAAGACGAACCCGGCCGCATCCCCGGCGATCATCCACCCCTCCCCGAAGAACGACGCGGGGCGGCTCGCCCACCCGGAGCTGATCAGTTTGGCGCCGTACTCGACGAGCTCGCCGCCGTCCAGCCGGGAGGCGATCGCGGGATGGAGCTTGAACCGCTCCATGAGGTCGTGCGAGTAGACGTTCCGCCCGAACAGCGAGCCGATGTTCAGAATGAGCCCGACGGAAAGGGTCTCCTGGTTGGTGTAGAGGAAGCCCCCGCCCATCACCCCCGGCTCGAAGAGCCCCGCGATCCACTCCTCGGCGTGCCCTTCCCCCGGGCCCAACTGGAAACGGTCCTCGATGACGTCCGACGGCAGGCGGTAGACCTCCTTGATCCCGAGCTCGGTCGCGTGGGCGTCGAGGCGCGGTGCGGGACGGATCGGCGTGCCCAGGGAGAGCCGGGAGTTCGCCCCATCGCACACGATCGTCACGGGGGCGGTCATCGTCTCCCCGCCCTGCACGACACCGTGCACCCGCTCGCCCTCCCAGAGGAGGCGTTCGACGGGCACCGACGTCACCACCGTCGCCCCGGCCGCTTCCGCCTGGCGCGCGAGCCACGCGTCGGTGCGGGCGCGAAGGACCGCGTGGGCCACGTACGGCGCGGACCTCCACGCGTCGTCGTCGAACACGAAGGAGGCCGCGTGGTCGCCCGAGAGGACCCCGAAGCGCTTGCGCACGATATGTCGCTCGACGGGCATCTCCTCCCACCATCGAGGGAGGATCCGGTCGAGGTCGTGGCCCCATAGGATCCCGCCGGAGAGGTTCTTGGCGCCGGCCTCGCTCCCGCGTTCGAGCAAGAGGACGTTGCGATGCAGCTGGGCCAGCCGGATGGCCGCCGGGGCCCCGGCCATGCCGGCGCCCACGACGATCACGTCGAAGTCATCCGCCATGGCGGGCCGGCGCACGAAGCCGAGCGCGCGCTATAAGCTGCCCGGCCGTGGAACGGGTCGTTCGGGAAGGGCGAAGGCTACCGCGGGCCGTCCGGTGGGTTCCATCCCATCGGAGGGAGGGCGCCGCGGGCGAGGCCCTGATTGGCCGCCTCGACCAGCCGCTGGAACTCGAACGGTCGTGGAATCCCCTTCCACTCCTCGTTGCCGATCCTCGGGCTCCCGCCCTCGGAGCTCACCTGCACGGTCCCGTAGCGCAGCATGCGTTGGAGGATGGTCTGGCGCACGTCGACGCCCCGCACCTGGGGGATCGGGATCTCCTCGAAGTCCCGGCCGATGATTCCCTTCTGGAGGATGACGCGATGGGTCGTCACGGCGTAGACGGTGCTGATCCACCGAAGGTAGCGCACGAGCAGCCAGAGCAGCGCGAGGAACGTGAGGGCGAGGGAGGCAAGGAAGACGTACGTCCCCGGCGCGTACCCCGCGATGGTCGGCAACTGGAGGATCATCGGGGTCAGCCACGGGAGGCCCGAACCGCCGTAGCGCGCCGACGCCGATGCCACGTCGAGGACGGCGAGCAGGAGGAGCGCGACGATCGGTCCGGGAAGGTAGAAGATCGCCGTGGCCCGCGTCTCCTTGAGGAGCGCTTCCCCCCCGGCGAGATAGGTCGCCCTCAGGAGCTTCGGGTGGGGGCCGGGGGCGTGGCTCGAGGGAGCTGCCATCGTTCCGGCACCGTCGCACCCCTAAGATAAAGCCTCGTTCCAGACGGCAGACGGACGACCCCGTCGCGTTCCCCTTCCCCCCTTATAGCCGACCGTCCTCGACCGCTCGATGGGGGTCACCGACTGCCACGTCCACATCAACCCGGTCTGGGAGATGCTCCCGAGGGCGCGAGCCCTCTTGGGCCATGCCGGCCCCGGAGTCGAGATCGAACGCTACACGAAGGACCCCGACGCCTTCCTCGAGTACCTTGACCGCGCCGGCGTCGAGCGCGCCGTCCTGGTGAACTACGTCGCGCCGGAGATCGTGGGCTACACCGAAAAGGCGAACGAGTTCTCCGCGGAGTACGCTCGCCACGCCCCCGACCGGCTGATCGCCACCGGGAGCGTCCTACCGAGCCACCCCGACCCGGAGCGGGAGGTGGGACGCCTCATCGAGAAGCTAGGCCTCCGGGCGATGAAGGTCCATCCGCCCCACCAGCTGTTCGCCCCGAACGCGTACGTCGACGCAAGCGCGCCGGGCCTCAAGGAATTCTACGCGGCGTGCGAACGCTACCAGGTCCCCGTCATCATCCACACCGGCACCTCGATCTTCCCGGGCGCGCGCAACCGCTTTGCCCAGCCGATCCTGGTGGAGGACGTCGCCGTCGACTTCCCCGACCTCACGATCGTGCTGGCCCACGGCGGACGCCCCCTCTGGATGAACGAGGCGGTCTTCCTGGCGCGTCGGTTCCCCCACGTCTACCTCGAGATCTCGAGCATCCCTCCCGCGAAGCTCCTCGACTACTTCCCGGAACTGGAGCGGATGAGCGAGAAAGTCCTCTTCGGCTCGGACTGGCCGGGCCCGGGGGTCAAGGACATCGGGGCGAATCTCGCAGCGTTCCGCGCTCTCCCGATGAGCGCCCTCGCGAAGGAACGGATCCTCGAGACCAATCCCACCAAGGTCTTTCGCCGCGGTTCGGGATGAGCCGACCCCTCGCGCGCCGGGAGGAGCGCGCGGCGCGTCACCGTCGCGTCCCCCTCCCTTGAAATACTGACCCCGTCTTGCACGCGCCGTGCCCGAGCCCAAGGAGGCGACCACCGCCGGCGAGCCCGCCGAACCGGCTCCGGCGGCCGTCGTGGTCGTCGAGGGCGGCGAGGAGCTGGGGCGTCTCCCGCTCCCGCGGCGCAATCGCGGGGAGATCTTCGGCGTTGCGAACCAGCTCCTCGGCGCGGCGCGGATCCGCGTCATGTGCGAGGACTCCGTCGCGCGGATGGGCCGGATCACCGGCAAGATGAAGAAGAAGATGTGGGTCCGCGAGGGGGACCTGCTCATCCTTCGTCCCTGGGGGTTCCAGGAAGGGAAGGCGGACATCCTGTTCCGCTACAGCCGCACGCAGGCCCAGTACCTCGCCCGGCGCAACCTCCTGCCGTCGTCCATCGATATCTTCTCCACCGGCGAAGCGTCGACCGAGGGAACCGCCCCGGCGACGTGACCCCGATGCCCGAGCGCGCCGCCGACGTCATGACGGCCGTCGAGATGGCGGTCCTCGAACAGAACGCGGTCGCGCTCGGGATCTCGATCGACGCCCTCATGGAGAACGCCGGGCGCGCGATCGCCGAGGAGGCGAGCCACCACCTTCCGAGCGCGCCGGCGCGCGTCGCGTTCGTTGCCGGCAGCGGCAACAACGGAGGCGACGGGACCTGCGCTGCGTTCTACCTCGGCCAGTGGGGCTATACCCCCGAGATCTGGATGGTCCGCCCGCCGTCGGAGATCCGCTCCGTCGCCGCCCGACGTTGCTTCGAACGTATCGAGCGGCGCTACCCGGTCCGATTCCACGCCCCGAAGCCCCACGAGCTCGCGGACATCCCGCTCGTCATCGACGCCCTCCTCGGGACCGGCCAGACGGGACGACCCCAGGGGGGGTACGGCGAGGCGGTCATCGCGATCAACGCGGCCGGCGCTCCCGTCCTGTCGATCGACGTACCGTCGGGCCTCGGCTCCGACCTTTCCGTCCGCCCTCGATGGACGGTGGCGCTCACCAGCCTTAAGCCGGGCATGTCCGACGCCACCTGCGGGACGATCACGGTCCGGGACATCGGGATCCCCGAGGCGGCGCGCCGGCGCTCGGGTCCGGGCGACTTCCTCTTCTTCCCGGTGGAACGGAACCGTGGTCCGCGGGGCCGCAGCGGCCGCGTCGTCGTGATCGGCGGCGGTCCGTACGCCGGCGCCCCGGGGCTCGCGGCGCTCGCGGCGCTGCGGGCGGGTGCGGAGCGCGCGACGGTCCTCGCCCCCCGCCCGGCCGCCGATCAGGTCCAAGGCTTCTCGCCGAACCTCGTCGTCCGCTCGGTCGGCGAGGAGGCGTTCCGACCCGACGACGTACCCCGCTTGGTCGAGCTCGTGAAGGGCAGTTCCGTCCAGGCGATCGTGGTGGGCATGGGGGTCGGGTCCGACCCGAGCACCCTCGATGCCCTGCGTCAGCTGCTCCGCGAGATCGTCGCGCATGCGCCCTTGGTCGTGGACGCCGAAGCGCTCGCGGCCCTACCACCCTCGCGGGACGCGCCGTCGGCGGCCGGTGCGGCGATCGTGGGGACCCCGAACGTGGGGGAGTACCTCCGCGACTTCGAGGGGGGCACGGAGGGATCGTGGGAGGACCGGTTGGAGGCGGCGCGCCAGCGCGCCCGCGCTCGCGGGATGACCCTGCTCGTGAAGGGCGAGGCGGACCTCGTGACCGACGGGACCCGGGCCGTCATGAGCCCGCCCCACCCGCGTGCGCTCGCGGTCGCCGGCGCGGGCGATGTCCTCGCCGGGGTCGTCGGCGCCCTCCTCGCCCAAGGTCTCGCCCCGTTCGCCTCGGCCCGCCTCGCGTCGTACTGGGTCGGTGAGGCGGGGAGCCGCGTCGCCGCGCGCCGGGGCTTCGGCCTCGTCGCGACCGACCTCCTCGAGGAGCTTCCGGCCACCCTGGTCGACGGCCTCGCCCGGGTGCGACGGCCGTACGACTAGGCGTAACGGACGCGCCCGCGGATCTCCTTCGCCCGGGCGCGCACGTCGCGCTGTCCGGTGGGGTGGCCGATCGCGTACCCCTCGAGGAACGCCCGGAAGAGCGCCTCGCCGTGGGGGCTTAGCGCCTTCAGGTCCGCCTCGACCAGGTGAAGGTCGATCCCGAGCTCCTCGACCCCCGGGCTCCGGGAGCCCATCGATAGGTCGAGGAAGGCGGGCGCGCCGGCGGTCCCGTCCGGGTAGAGGACGTTCGAGCTCGTGAGGTCGCCGTGGGAGATCCCCCCCTCGTGGAGGCGACCGAGCGCGAGCCCGAACGCTCGTAGGGGCACGACGAGCATCTCGGGGGTATTCGCCGACGTTTCGAGAACCTCCTTGAGCGTGGGTCCGGGCAGCTCCTCCATCGTGAGGCGGTGATGGGTGAGGTCGATGTCGTAGAGGATCGGTGTCCGCACGCCGAGACGTCGCGCCTCCATGAGGAGCCGGGCCTCGGTGCGCGTCCGTTCGCGGCGCAGCCGTTCGTCGAGCGCCTTCGGTCGGTACGACTTCGCGTCCCGCTCCTTGAGGAGGGCGGGAAAACCCCACCAGTCGACGCGCCGCACGGCCGCCTCCGCGCCGCGGGACACCGTCGGGCCCGGCGGGGTGGTGGATTCGCCCACGGGACGCCCCTCCCACTAGCGCGTGCGATGCGCGTGGACCGCGCGAACGATCGCTTCGCGCGCGAGACGCGCCGCGAGCGCGCTCGTGTTGCCCTGATCGTAGTGCGGGCTCACTTCCATGATGTCGAGCCCGGCGAGGCGGGGGGCGACCTGGCCGATCGCATACTTCACGTCGCGCGGGGTCAGTCCGAACGGTTCGGGGGTCCCGGTCCCGCCGGCGTAGGCCGGGTCGATGGCATCGATGTCGAGCGAGATGTAGACCCGCTCGGTCTTGAGCATGTTCAGGGCCTTCTGGACGGCCGACTCGATCCCCTCGCGTTGGACCTCGTGGGCGGTCACGTAGGCCATGCCGACCTGGCGGTTGTCGTCCATCTCCTCGCGGGAGACCGATCGGACGCCCAGCACCACGACGTTGCGTGCCCCCACCTTCTCCACGATCCGGCGGGACGAGCACGCGTGGCTCCGAGGGTCGCCGAGATAGCTCGAACGGAAGTCCATGTGAGCGTCGAGGTACAGCACCCCGAGGGACCCGCCGTCGGGGTACGCCTCCACGCAGGGGGGAGAGCAGGCGTGGTCCCCGCCGAGGACGATCGGGATCTTCCCCGCGGCGTAGACCGGTCGCATCTCCTCGCGGACCGCCGCGACCATGTCGGCGGCACTGCCGAACTCGCCCGCGTTCCCCATGTCGTGGATCGCCACCTCGGAGAGGTCGACCCCCGTCTCGAGGTCGTACGACTCGAAGTTCCAGGAGTGCTGGCGGATCGCGTCGGGGCCGAACCTCGCGCCCGGCCGAAAGCTCGTCGTGCGGTCGAACGGCACGCCCATGATCACGAACTGGGCCTCGTCCCAGGACGCCTGGGCGTCGGCGAACGTGCCGCTGCGCTCCACGGCGACGCGACCGGGGTCCGGTATATCACGATACCCTCGCCCGGCCGGGCGCTCTTCCCCCGCGCGCACCGGCGGCCGGGGCCGGGAGGATTATCTGGCGCGACGGCCTGTCGCGCCGAGCTGAGGTCATGGCCGCAAGTCCGTTGGTGGGCCGCAAGAGCGAAGAGGATGGCGTCGAGATCCTGGTCCTGAAGAACCCGCCGGTCAACGCGCTCAGCACCGCCCTGCTCACCGAGCTCGGCGGAGCGCTCGACGCGGTCGGGCAGGCGAACGGAGTGCGGGCCGTCGTGCTCACCGGGGATGGGGCGTACTTCAGCGCGGGAGCGGACCTCAAGGAGGTCGCGACGATCGGTCTCGAACGGGCGGTCGAGGTCGTGCGACGGGGCCAGGCCCTCTTCTCGCGCTTCGAGCACCTGTGGCCACCGGTGATCGCCGCCATCAACGGTCTCGCGCTCGGCGGTGGGCTCGAGCTCGCGCTCGCGTGCGACCTTCGCATCGCGGGCGAGTCGGCGAAGCTGGGGGCGCCGGAGGTGAACTTCGGGTTGATGCCGGCGTACGGAGGGACCCAGCGCCTGCCGCGGCTCGTCGGGGTGGCCAAGGCGAAGGAGCTCATCTTTACCGGGAACATGATCTCCGCCGCCGAGGCGCTCAAGGTGGGTCTCGTCAACCGCACGGTCCCCGCCGGTCAGGAGCTCCGAGCGGCCCGCGACCTCGCC